>NZ_CP021248.1:999375-1332500 GCF_017309955.1 Novosphingobium sp. KA1
GCATGGAACACCGCGATGGCGATCACCGCGAACACCGCGTAGCTCGCCAGCGTAGCGGCCGTGACCGCTTCGGCCCGGTCCATGCCAAGCGCGGCAAGGACAAGCGAGAGCGCCGCGGTGCCGATTGCGGTCACGCCGTAGGCGCCGAGCGTGCCGGCCAAAGTGCGCGAGGCGACCGTCCAGCGGCGGCGCGCCGGCGAGGGGGCGGGGAGGGGCTTGGTCATGCGCGGTTGTCCGGGTTTGCCGTCGGCTTTGTGGGGCGGAGACGGGCGAGGATCGCCTCGCGATTGGTCTGGGCGGCGAGCGTGACGGCGGCGCCGAACGAGAGCCAGCCGAACCATGCAACCGTGCCATAGGCCCAGCCAAGGCCGGTGCCTGCGGCCAGGAAGGCACCGGCGAGCAGGGCGAAGCCGGCGAGCTGCAGCCGCCCACTGGTGCGGGCGGGCAGCTTGCGGCGCAGCCAGTCCTGCTGGTGTCGGGGCATGGCCAGGAGCAGCAGCGCAAAGCCGGCCAGCGCGAGACCCGCGACGATGATATGGGTCATGCCATGGCCTCCTCGTCCCGCCGCTTGCGGGCGGGCATCGCGCGGGGCTTGTGGCGGGCCAGGGTCCAGCCGGTGAAGGCAAAACCGGCGGCCAGCGCCAGCATCATCAGGTCGAACACGGCGAAAGTCCGGTCACCCGCCAGCAGGCTGGGGATGACCCCGCGCGTGGTGGTCGCGGCATTGACGAGCGGGATCGCCGCATAGAGGGCCGTAGCCGCGGCCAGTGTCTCCAGCCATGCGCGCCGTGCCGGGCGCAGGAACGCCCAGACCAGCGTGCCACCCCAGGCGATGAACAGGGCGTTGATTTCCCAGTCGGCATGGCCGGGCAGGGTGGTGGGCAGCAGACGGTTGGCCAGGAAATAGGCGGCGATGCCGATCGGTGCGCCGCTGATGAAGCCGATGTTGAGCCGCTCGACCAGGCGGAAGCCGAAATGCGGACGGGCCGGATCGGGCAACCTGGCTCGCCGTTTCACGCACCACAGGCACAGCCCGGTCGCGGCCATGGCGACGCCGCCGAGCCCGGAGAGGAAGTAGAGCCAGCGCAGGCCGTAACCCGCGAACCATCCGGTGTGCAGGTCCACCATCACCCGGTGTGTCGCGGTCGCGCCGCCGGGATGGGACGGGGTGGACGGCAGCCGCGTTGCCGTCGCCGCGTCGAGATAGACGGAATCGGGCCGGCCTTCGCCCCATTGCGACCTTGCGGTGTAGAGCGTCGCCACGCCGGCCCTGTCGCCGGGGCTTGTGACCGAGATATAGGTCGGCAAGGCGCCGCCCCAATGCTGGCGGGCGGCGGCGATCATCCGGCCGATCGGGGCAACCGGCGCCGGCTCGCCGCTGGCCTCGCGCTCGGGGCCCTGCGGGAAGGTCGTGGCATAGAAGGCCTGCCGGTCCGGGAAGTTGGCGGAGATCGCCCAGGGCATCAGCGTGAACAGCAGGGTCGCCAGCCCCGTGTAGGTGATCATCAGGTGGAACGGCAGGGCCAGAACGGCGGCGGCGTTGTGCGCGTCGAGCCAGCTGCGCTGGCCCTTGCGCAGGCGCAGCATGAAGAAGTCGGTGAAGATCTTCTTGTGCGTCACCACGCCCGACAGGATCGCCACGAGCATCGCCAGCGCCGCCACGCAGACCAGATAGCGCGCCCACATGACCGACATGAAATGCAGGTCGAAGTGGAAGCGGTAGAGGAAAAAGCCGCCCCGGGTCTCGCGCACCGGGATCTCGGCGCCGGTCTCCGGATCGAGAGTGACGCGCGGGCCTTCGCGGCGGCCGTGGCCCCGGTCAGCCCCGGGCATCTGCCAGGATAGCTCCAGCCCGCTGCCGCCGCGCGCGGCGGGCAGCGAGACCGACCAGCTTTCCGCGCCTGCCGCGCGGGTCCGCAGCAGGGCATCGGCAGCGGCGAGGGCACGCGGGGTCACGCGGGTTTCGGCCGGCAGTTCGGGGCGCATCCAGGCATCGATCTCGTGCTGGAAAAACGCGGCGGTGCCGAACACGAAGATGACGTAGAGCACCCAGCCCGGCACCAGTCCGGCCCAGGTGTGCAGCCATGCCATCGACTGGCGCAGGCTCTGCTTCATGAGGCGCTCCTTGCGCGCCGTTGCGGGAACCGCATCGCTCAGAACCCGTACTTGACCGCGAAGGCCACGCTGCGCGGGCTGCCCAGCGAATAGGACGTTGCCCAGTAGTCGAGCCCGCCGAGGTTCGCGACGTTGAGGTCGAAACGGATCGGATGACCGTCGATCTCGGTCTTGTAGTGCATGCCGAGGTCGACGATCGTGTAGCCGTCCATCTTCTGGAGATTGGCGCTGTCCTTGTACATCTTGCCGGCGTGATAGACGCCGCCGCTGACCGAGAAACCGTCGAGCCCGGGGATCTCGTAATCGGCATAGACCTTGGCCAGCGTGTCGGCGACGCCGGTGGGCTTCTTGCCCAGCAGCGCGGCGGTGCTGGTCTTCGTCACCTTGAGGTCCATCACGGTGCCGCCCAGCATCACGTTGAGGCGCGGGGTGACATGGCCGGTGACGGTAAATTCGACGCCCTGGTGAACCTCGACGCCGTCCTGGGTGCGGGTGATCTTGCCGTTCACCGTCTCGTCGAAGGAATTGGCCTTCTCGATACGGTAGAGCGCACCGGTGATCATGAGCGCGTCGATGGGCGCATACTTGGCGCCGACTTCGTACTGTTTCGAGACGTAGGGCTTCATGATCTCGCCCGGGTTGTTGTAGAGCGTGGCATCGTCGGGGACCGTCGAGCCCTGTTCCAGCCCTTCCATGTAGGTCGCGTAAGTGGTCACGCGCGGCGCGGGCTTGAACACCAGCGAGATGGTGGGCGTATAGGCGCTTTTGTTGTAGCTCGACGTGCGCGTGCCGGTCGCGCCGAAGTTGCGGGCCTTCACGGTGCTGCGGTTGACGCCCACCATGGCGCTCAGCTGCTCGGTGAAGCGGATGTCGTCACCCAGGATCACGTTGGTGTTCCGCGACCGGCTGGACGTGTAGAGCGCGCCCCAGGAATACGTGTTCAGCGTATCGGGCATGGCCCAGGTATTGAGGCCGTCGGGGTCGGTGAAGGCGGGCGAGAAGCCGGCGCTGACCGAGTTGGTGACATGGCGCTGCACCTGCAGTACGTCGCCCGAGGCGCCCAGCGTCAGGCGGTGGTGGATGCCCAGCGTCTCGAATTCGCTGTCGAGGTAGGCATAGGCGCCCTGCGCGGTGTTGTAGGACGGGGCGCTGCGCGAGGCCCAGCCCACTTTCCAGCCCACGTCCTCGAAATAGGCGGGATAGACGTTGATCGATTCCTGCGCGTCCCGCTTGTAGAGATAGGCGGCGCGCAGGCTGAAGGTATCGTTGAGCTTCCACCTGGCATTGGTGCCGATGCGGTCGGTCTTGACCTGGAGATAGGTCCAGTCCGGCGTCCAGGTCTTGCTGGAGTCCAGCGGTTCGATCCAGTGGTCGAGCGCGGCATAACTCGTATCGGCATAGGCGTAGAAACGCGAATCGATGCCGTCGATCCGGTAGTAGGTATGCGCCGCTTCCACTTGCAGCAGCAGGTCCGGAGTCACGTTCCAGTCCACCGCGCCGCTGAACAGGCTGCGGGCGACGTTCTGGTTCTGCTTGGCCGTCTCGCCATCCTGATAGGACAGGTTCAGGCGGTAGGCGAACACCCCGTCGCGGTCGATCCTGCCGCCGAGGTCGGCATGGACAAAGAACTGCCGGTTGCCATAGTCGCCCACGGTGATGTCGCGCGTGGGGCTGTAGGTCGGCCGCTTGAGCACATAGTTGGTCACCCCGCCCGGATTGCCGACGCCGTACAGGAAGCCGGACAGGCCGTTCATGATCTCGACATTGGCGAGTTCCTCCATCGAGATACCGGTGAGCGTGGAGGACAGGCGCACGCCGTCCACCACGCCCTTCTGGGAATCGAAGCCGCGGATGGTGACGTAAGGCGTGCCGTAGACGGTCGATGGCGCGGAGTTCTGGACGACCGGGTTCATCTTGAACAGCTGGTCCATGTCGCCCGCGACGACACTCTCGATGAGGTCCTGCGAGAGCACGCTGATCGCATAGGGCGTGTCGATGACCAGCTTTTCGCCCCATGGGCCGGAGGCCGAGCGCGCGTCGATCGTGTCGGTCTGGCCCAGCACGACGATCGAGCCGTCCGGCCGCGCCTCGTCCGCGGCAGCGAAGCTCTCGTCCCCGCCGGACGGGACGGCGACGGCACTTTCCGCGCTGGCCGGGATAAGCAGCGTGTCGAGCGTCATCGCCCCGGTGGTGGCGCGGGCGATGGTCACGGCGGCGGGGCCGTTCGTGCGAGCGACAAGGCCGGTGCCCGACAGCAGCCGGGCCAGTGCGTCGCGCCAGGGCAGGCGGGCGTTGAGGCCGGGCGAGCGGCGTCCCTGCGTCAAGGCGGCGTCATAGTTCAGTTGCAGCCCGCTCTGCTGCGCAAAGCTGTTCAGGGCATCGCTCAGCGATCCGGCGGGAATCGCATAGGCATTCACGTCCTGCGCGGCGGCATTGGCGGCAAACGCGGTCATGCCCCCTGCCAGGGTGGTGCCTGCCAGCAGCGCGGCGGCGAGCAGGCGCGCGCCGCCATGGCCGATTTTCTTGTACATTGGATTGACCCCCTGATGTTCACGAGGCGGCGCAATCACGATGTTGCGACGCATTCTCAATAATGAAGACGGGGCGGGTCCGGAAAAGACGACCATGGGCGGAAAATAAATTTTGCACATCAGCGGTGCAGCACGATCAGTCGATCCGAAAGCCGGAAGGACCTGAGCTTCAGGCTGCGTTCGATGCTGTCCACGGCGGCGAGCGGGTGGTCGAGGTCGTAGACCCCGCTGACCTTCAGCTGGGCCGCTGCGCCGACGACCGACAGATAGCCATGGCGGTGGCGGGCAATCTCGGCAACGACCTCGCCGAGGGGCCGGTTCACCGCGACGAGGCGGCCCAGGGTCCAGGCCGTGGCGCCGTTGCCGGCTGCCTCGACGGGCCCTAGTGCCTGCGCGCCGAAATCGACCCGCTGGCCTTCGTCGACAACTCCGGATCGTCCTCCCGCGCGGACCCGGACCCGGTGCTGGGTCACCACGAGTTCGGCGCTCCCGTCCCGTTCGCGCACGGCGAAGGCGGTTCCCAGAGCGGTGGCGCTGCCTCCCGCCGCCTCGACCGTGAAGGGGTGGCGGCGGTCCGGCGCGACCTCGAAGAAGGCGCTGCCTTCGAGCAGGGTAACCGTGCGTGCGTTGCCGGAAAAGTCGTGCGCGATGGCCGAACTGCTGCCCAGCGTCACGCGCGAGCCGTCTTCCAGCGTCACCACGCGGCGTTCGCCGACCCCGGTGGCGAAGTCCGCGCGCAAACGGGCCGGCCAGTCGCCGAGCGCGCCGAAGGCCGCCAGCACGATGGATGCGGCGACGGCCGCACCGGTCCAGCGCCTTGTTCCTGCGGCACGCGGGGCGGTCGGGACGCGGGGGCGATGGGGCATGGTCCGGCGCACGGCGGGCAGCGGCGCCAGTGATGGGGCCGGTTCGGCGTCCATCAACCCCCACAGCGCGGCCAGCTGTTCGAAGGCGCGGCGATGGGCGGGCTCGGCCAGCCAGTCCTGGAAGGCCCGTTCATCCTCGGCAGGCAAAGGTCCCGCGTCCCGGCGCACGATCCAGTCGGCGGCGGTTTCGGCGATGGCGGCGGGAATCATGCTTCCTCCTCGATTTCGCCGAGGCGGCTGGCCAGCGTCAGCAGGGCGATGCGCAGCTGCTTTTCGACCGCGCCCCGGGTGATGCCGAGGCGATCGGCGATGTCGGCCTGGTCGAGCCCGTCGAACTTGCGCAAGGTGAACACCTCCCGGCATCGCGGCGGCAGGTCCGCGACGAGGCCGCGCACCATGCGCAGCCGGTCCGCGGCAAGGACGCGGCGTTCGGCGTCGGGGCTGTCATCGGCTACGGCGATGCCGGCTTCCTCGCCGGCCAGCCAGGGGCGCCACTTGCCGCTCTCCCGCGCCCGGTCGTTGACCAGATTGCGGGCGACCCGGCAGAGGAAGGCGCGGGGGTTCTCGACCCGGCCCGATCGCAGTGCGGGGATCGCCCGCGCCCAGGTCTCCTGCACGATGTCGGCGGCGACCGGAGCCGAATCCACCAGCGAGCGCACGTAGGCGGAAAGGGCGGCCTGATGGCAACCGACGATGGCCGTGTCGCCCCCGCTCATGGCTCGACCTGCCCATCGTCGATCAGGAAGGCGAGGGGCAGGGTCACCGCCAGTTCGTCCGGCAACCCGGCCGGGATCGGCGGGAACGGCGCGGCGCGCGAGACGATGTCCAGCGCCGCCTGGTCAAGCGCGGCATGACCGGTGCCGGAGACGATGGCCGCGCCGAGCAGGCGTCCTTCGCGGTCGATACGGAACAGCAGCGAGCCTGTCCCCTGTGCCTGCTGGCGCAGCGCCGCCGCCGGATAGCGCCGCTGGCCTTCCAGCCGCGCCATCAGGGCGCGGCGATAGGACAGGGCAAGGTCGGGCAGACCGTCCGCCATGCCGCCGCTTGCCGCAGGGGCGGGCTGCTCGCCGGCCGGGGGGCGGATCAGTGCCGCGGTGTGCGCGGGCAGGGGCAGGGCCATAGCGGCTGGCGGCGCGCCCGGAACTTGCCGCGGGCGCGCCGCAGGGGCCCTGGGCTGCCTTCGGGCGGGATCGGGGGCGTGCACATCGAAGGTCACCAAGGTGGGCGGCGCCGGGTGATCGGCCCCGCCTGCTTGCAGCCAGCCGAACGCGAGCGCGGCCACCGCGACCGCTGCCACGTGGACCCCGGCGGTGACGGCAAGAGCCATGGCGCGCACCGACGCGCCGTTCCCGCCTTGTCGGGGCGGACGGCGCAGCCGGTACGGGAGGTGCGGCGCAGGCATTGCGCGATGTGCCGGCCTACCCGCCGGGCGTCACAGCGTGCCGCGCAGCGTCAGCGTGGCCGCGCGCGGTGTCGCATAGCGCGAACTGCCGATGTAGAGGCCCGAATAGTACTTCTTGTCGAAGACGTTATCCACGTGGGCGGTCACCGAGAAGCGCTCCGAGATGCGGTAGCTTGCCAGCAGGTCCAGCGTGGCGAGGCTGCCCTGCGTGTAGATTTCGCCGTTGGGGCCGGTGCCGTCCGCCGTCGTCTTGCCCTGCCACTTGAGATTGCCGCCCACCATCAGCGCCTCGAGCGCGCCGGGCAGCCGGTAGGCGGTGAACATCTTGAAGGTGTTCTTGGGGATCTGCGGGAGCTGGCGAACCCCGTCGCGGTCCTCGGCACGGGCATTGGCGAAGCCGCCGGCGACGCGCCAGCCGGGCAGGATCTCGCCGTTGACCTCGAGTTCGAAGCCGGACGATTTCATGCCGGATACCGCGTGATAGGCCGAACTGCCGTCGGGCGCGAAGATGCCCGGTCCGTCCGCCAGCGCGTAGTTGTCCTGCTTCATGCGGAATAGGGCGGCGCTGGCGCTCAGCCTGCCGTCCAGCAAGTCGGCCTTGAGGCCTGCCTCATAGGTATTGCCTTCCAGCGGCGCGATCATGTCGCCGTCGACGGTGCGCTGGGTCTGCGGTTCGAACACGCTGGCATAGCTGACATAGGCCGACACGGTGCGGGTGAGGTCCAGGACAAGCCCGCCGTAAGGCGTCAGCACCGCCTTTTCGTTTGATCCCGGCGTCCAGCTGCGGGGGCCGGACGTATCCTGCGTGTAGCTGTCCTGCCGCCACCAGGTGAGGCGCCCGCCCACGATGACCGAAAGCGGTGAGATCGGCTTCAGCCGCGCGACGCCCGAGGCGGCGGTGGTCCTTACGCGGTTGCCCGCGTAGCCGCCGCTGGGCGAAAGGTCGGGCCGGGCCGTCTCGCCGGTCGCGAAGAATTCGAAGGCGTTGACCGACTTCATGTAGTCGCCGCCTGACCACCAGCCGGGATAGGGCGTCTGGTCGTCGTCGAACTGCGCATGGCTCAGCGTCAGCGCGACGTGCTGTTCCTGGCCGAGCGCCTCGAAGCTGCCGCGCAGGTTCGCGTAGACGGCGTTGAGGGTGAGGTCGGAGGCCCAGCGGGTGGAATAGAGCGTGCCGCCAAGTCCGGTGTCCTTGTCGATGGCCCGGCCGAAGAAGTAGCCGATGGTCTCGTCATAGGAGCCGGCCTTGTGTTCGGCGTCGATCCGCAGCTGCCAGTTCTTGTCGAAATCGTGGGTGAGCGAGGCGAAGAGGTTGACGCTCTTGCGGTTGAAGTCGGACCATTCGGCGCCGCCGTTGGTCGAACGCGCGAAGTCGGTCGTCGTGCCGTCGGTGTAGAACAGCGGCACGCCCCCGCGCGAGGCACCGGTGTTGGTGAAGTTCTGGTACTCGATACCGGCGGTCAGCAGCGTGGTGGGCGTGAGGTCCGCCTCGACGACGCCGTAAAGCGCCTGGCGCTTGGCATGTTCCCGGTCGATGAAGGTCTTGTTGTCCTGCCAGGCCCCGGCAACGCGGGCACGGATGCGCCCGTCAGCGGTCACCTTGCCGCCCACGTCGCCTTCGATGCGGACCATGTCCCAGGACCCGACGGTTGCGGCGGCGCTGGCGCTGAAGTCGGCCGCGGCGCGCTTGCGGACCATGTTGATCGCGGCGGAGGGCTGGCCGGTGCCGGTCATCATGCCCGCCGAACCGCGGATCACCTCGATCCGGTCGTAGGCGATCATGTCGGCGGTATCTTCGGTGAAGCCGTAGAGGTTGGTCGGGCGGGCAACCCCGTCGACAAGGTAGTTCTGCACGGCAAAACCGCGGGCGGTATAATTGGTGCCGTCGGTGCCGAGCGCGCTCGAGCGGTTGGATTGCACGCCGACGATCTGCTCCATCACCGCCGAGATGTCGTAAAGGCCCTGCTCCTCCATCCGCAGGCTGTCGACGACGGTGACCGATTGCGGGGTTTCGCGCGAGGAGAGGCTGAGGCCGGTGGTTTCGGTCTCGCCGGTGACCACGATCGTATCGTTTTCCGGATCGGCCGGTGCGGTTTCGGCCGGTGCGGTTTCGCCCGCTGATGTTTCGGCAGCCAAGGTTTCGGGCGCCAAGGTTTCTGCCTGGGCGGAGGCGACGTCCATCGCCGCGAATGCCAATGCGGATGCGACGCAATAGCGAATAGAATGCGTGGTGATGCGGATCATTCGATGCCCCCTGTTCCCCCCGCCGGCCCTCCCGGCGTCGTTATGCGGGCGGGTCATTAATGCGAATAAGTCGCAATCGCAATACTTACGGTGAAATTTAAGTGCTTGATATGGCGCAGTGGGAATCGCGTCCGTGAGGTCTGCCGGTGATCCCGCGCACGCGTAATGCGTCGTTGCGGCAAGACCCTCTGCCAGTCGGGTGAAGCGATGAGCGGGAACGCCGGGCCCTAAAAGCTTGGGTGAATATTTCGAAGGATGTCGTCCCTTTGCAGTGGGCAGGTTCCTGTGAATATTTCGATGTTATGATGCAACATTACATTGACCAAGCCTCCCGGCCCTGACACAAGCCCGCCCGATCCCGGCGCCGGTGCGCCGCTTTTGCCGGGCAAATTCTCGAGGGGGGCTGCATGCATCGATTTACCGGAAACCGCAGGCGGCTCGCGCGGACCGTGCCTCTTGTCATCGCGCTGGCGCCGTTCGCACCGTTCGATCAGGCCGCCGCCGAGGAAGCGCAGCGGGACAGTGACGAGCGCGCCGAAGCGATCACCGTGACCGGCGTGCGCCAGGCCTATCGCGGCAATTTCGCGGTTTCGGAAATTCCCCAGTCGATCGGGGAGATCTCGGCCGAGACCCTTGAGCGCAGCGGAATCCAGCGCCTGACCGATGCGCTGGACCTCAATGCCTCGGTCGTGCGGCAGAACACGCTGGGCGGGCTGTGGGACTCGTTCGCGATCCGGGGCTTCACCGGCGACGAGAACCTGCCGAGTGGCTACCTGGTGAACGGCTTCAACGGCGGGCGCGGTTTCGGCGGGCAGCGCGATACCGCCGGGATCGAGCGGGTCGAAGTGCTCAAGGGCCCGGCGGCGGCGCTGATCGGGCGCGGCGAGCCGGGCGGCACCGTCAACCTCGTGACCAAGCAGGCCGAGATCGGCCGCAGCTTCGGCAGCGCCTCGGTGCAATACGGGAGCTGGGGGCGCCTGCGCGGCGACGGGGACGTCAATGCCCAGCTGACCGGCGGCCTCACCGCACGCCTGATCGGTTATGCCGAGCAGGGCGACACGTTCCGCGACCATGTCCACCAGTCGCGCTGGGGGTTCCTGCCCTCGATCGGCCTCGCGCTCGGCCCCGATACGCGGCTTACCTATGATTTCGAGAAGACCCGCGTGGACGTGCCGTTCGATCGCGGCATCGTGGTGCTTGACGGAAATTTCCGCACGGTGCCGCGTTCGCGCTTCCTGGGCGAGCCGGGTGACGGCGATACCACCGCCCGCGCCAGTGGACACCAGCTGCGCCTCCAGCACGAGTTCAGCGACCGCTGGAGCCTGCTGCTTGGCGGGAGCCTTCGCGATACCTTGCTCATCGGTTCCTCGTCCGATGCCGAAACGGTTCCCTCGCGCCAGGCGCTCTACGGCGATGGCCGCTCGCTTTCGCGCCAGCGCCGGACGCGCTACTACGATGCAAGCCACAAGGTCATCCGCGCCGAGCTGGCCGGGGAGTTCGAAACGGGGGGCCTGCGCCACCGCGTGCTGATCGGCGCGGATCATGACGCGTTCACCTACGATCAGGTGTTCCGCCGCTTTCGTCCGCCCAGCCTGACCACGGACCCGAGCGACGAGCAGGGCAACGTGATCGACATCCTCGATCCGGTCTACGGGCGCTTCGCGCTGCCGCAGACCAGTGTCATCACCGACCGCGTCGACCGGCAGCGCGCGACCGGCGCCTATGTCCAGGACCAGATCACGATCGACACGCGCCTCCAGCTTCGGATCGGCGGCCGCTACGACCACCTGACGCTGGAGACCGACAACCGCCTGAGCGGCGTCGACAGCCGCCGCCGGCGCAGCCGGTTCAGTCCGCAGGCCGGTCTCGTCTACCGGCTGAGCGCGAAGCTGACGGCCTATGCCGCTTACGGGCAGGGCTTCCGTGCCAATGTCGGTACCGATGCGGCAGGAGCGATCTTTGATCCGGAAACCAGCGAATCCATCGAGGCGGGGCTGAAGTTCACCGTGCTGGGCGGGGCGCTGAGCGGGACACTCGCCGCGTTCCAGCTGACCAAGGCCAACGTGCTCGCCACCGATCCCAATGCGCCGGGCTATTCGCTGGCGATCGGCAAGGCACGCAGCCGGGGCGTGGAATTCGATCTTGGCGGGCACCTGCCGGGCGGTATCGAGGTGCTGGTGAGCTATGCCTACCTCGATGCCGAGGCACGCTCACGCATGCAGGATCCCAATTTCCAGTTCCAGATCAATCCTGGCGATCCGCTGGTCAACATTCCCCGCCATAACCTTGCCATGCAGCTTGCCAAGGCCTTCTCCATCGGGAACCGTCAGGCGCAGGTCGGCGCCGGCATGCAGCACCTGGGCAAGCGCCTCGGCGAGACCGGCAGCGACTTCACGCTTCCCGCGCATACCCTGTTCCGGGTGTTCGGCAGCGTGGAGGTGATGGACCGGCTCGAACTGTTCGGCTCGGTTGCCAACCTGTTCGATGCGCATTGGTATGCGAACAGCTATTCGCCGCTATGGGTCCAGCCCGGCGCCCCGCGTACCGGCACCCTGGGCCTGCGCGCGCGGTTCTGAAGGGTCATCTCAGGGCCATGTCGTAGACCACGACCCTTGCCCACAGATGGCTGCAAGCCTTGACGAAGGCCTGATGGATCGGGTGGTCCTGGTAGACCTTCTGGTCTTCGACGCTATCGAAGAACATCAGTTCGGAGACGTCGTAGCTGCCATCGACGACGTCGCGTGCCTCGGTGTCGGCGGGAATGCCGATCTGCAGGTTCCGGATCACGGGAATGGCTGCCAAGGTGCGCAGGCCCGCCATCAACTGGTCGCGGTCCTCCTGCGATCCGGGGCGCTTGAGCCAGAAGAACACGTGGTGGACCAGTCCGGGCCGGGTGGGCGCGGCTTCGGCCCCGGCCGCCGAGAGCGCCATGGCGCTGCCGCCCAGCGCGATCATGGCCGCGACGTCCCGTCTGCTTGCATCCATGGTCTTGTTGTCCTTGTTCCGAGGTGGGCGGTGTGGGCGGTCATGACAAAGGCTCCGAAGCCCTGTGCGGGGCGATCGAGGCCCGTGTCACGATCGTATGGTCGAAGATCTCGTCGCTGACGTCGCTTCCGGTTTTGCCGAGCGCGGCGATCAGGCACTGGGCGGCGCGGTAGGCCATGTCCTCGACCGGCTGGCGAACGACCGTCAGCGGCGGCCAGAGCCGGGAGGCGAGGATGGTGTCGTCGAACCCGGTGACGGACAACTGGCCAGGCAATTGCAGGCCCTGCCGGTTGGCTTCGGCGACAACCCCGGCGGCAAGGTCGTCACTGCTGCAGATGATGGCGCTCGGCGGGGAGGGCAGGGCGAGGAGCTGCCGTGCCGCCGCCTCGCCCGAGGCATAGTCGAATGCGCCGTGCCGCACGATGAGACCGGGTTCCTCCGCCAGTCCGGCCGCGCGCAGGGCTTCGAGAAAGCCTTCGAGGCGGGCGCCGACAACGCTGTAATGGTCAGGCCCGGCGACATAGGCGATGCGGCGGTGGCCGGCGGCGATGACGTCCCGGGTGAGCGCCCGCATGGCGCCGCGATTGTCGATCCGCACGGTGGTGACATCGGCCAGCGCCGTTCCCGTGGCGATGGCGGCGAGGGGGACGCCGAGTTCTTCCAGAACCGTCGATCCGCTGAGCTGTTCGGCAAAGGGCGGGATCAGCAGCAGCGCATCGGCGCCCGAGCGCACGAGGTCCTGCGCCATGCGCTCGGCTTCCGCGCGGCTGCTGCCCTCGCCGTCGCGCAGCAGCAGTTGCAGGCCCTGGGCGTTGGTCGCGCGCAGGGCGCCCACCAGCACGGCATCCAGAAAGGGCGTGCGCCGGTCGCTGTAGAGCAGGCCCACGGTCGTCGCGCGCGACTTGGCGAGCCGCCGGGCCGCCAGGTTGGGGACATAGCCCAGTTCCGCGATCGCCGCGCGGACCGTCTCCACCGTGGCGGCACTGGCCCTGCCGGCGCCGTTGAGGACGTTGGACACGGTCATCGCGGATACGCCGGCGCGCTGTGCCACGGCGCGGATCGTCACCCCGTTTTCGTTACGCCGCGCCATCAGGTCATTGTCTCCATAGCCTCCGATAGCGTGTTTCCGCCGCCTTGCCAGCGCCGGAAACGGCAAAGTCAGATCGTCCCGGCCTTCATCGCGGCGACAGCGTGATCCACTGCCCGCGCGGTCAGCGCCATGAAGGTCAGCGAGGGATTGACGCAGGAGACCGAGGCCATCTGCGCGCCGTCGGTGACGAACAGGTTGGCGGCGTCGTGCGCCTGGTTCCACTTGTTGAGCACCGCGCTGTGCGGATCGTCGCCCATGCGCGCGCCGCCCATCTCGTGGATGGCATCGCCGGGCACATGCTCCTTCACCTTGCTCACCACGTTGGTCAGCCCGGCGCCGCGCAGCATCCTCTCGCCCTGCTCGCGCGCATCGGCCATCATCTTCAGTTCGTTGTCGCGGAACGTGACGTTGAACTGCATCAGCGGCACCCCGAAACGGTCCACCTTGTCCGCGCTCAGGGCGACGTGGTTGTCTTCGTAGGGCAGGCATTCGCCAAAGGCGCCCATCTGGAATTTCCAGCCGCTGTAGCGGCGCATGCCCGCTTTCATCGCGGCGCCGAAGCCGACCGGCCTTGACGGTTCGCGGTAGGCCGCGCCCTGGTAGCCGTAGCCGCGGTGGAAGCCGAGGCCTTCGTCCCGCCCGTTGTTGCGGAAGCGGGGGACATAGATGGCGCCGGGGCGGCGGCCATATTCGATGAACTCCTCCATGCCCGGAATGTCGCCCTGCACGCCGACGCGGAAGATATGGTCCATCACGTAGCGGCCGAGCGTGCCGCTGCTGTTGAAATGGCTGCGCCCGGTGCCCTCGGCGCGCGAGTTCATCAGGACCTGCAGCGAGCCCATCGTCGAGGCATTGAGGAAGACGATCCTGGCGCGCACCACTTCCGCCTGCCCGGTCTTGGCATCGATGAAGCGCACGCCGGTGACCTTGCGGCTGGCGGGATCGTATTCGAGGCTGGTGACCACCGCATCGGAGCGCAGCGTCAGTCGACCGGTCGCCCTGGCGGCGGGCAGGGTGACGGCCTGGGTCGAGAAATAGGCGCCGAACGAACAGCCGTTGCTGCACTGGTTGCGCAGCTGGCAGCGGGTGCGGTTCTGCTCGGGCTTGTCCTCGGTCATGTTGGACAGGCGGGCATTGATCATCTTGCGGCCCGGGAAGGCGGTTTCCAGCCGCTGCTTCATCCACTTCTCGGCGATGTTCATCGGCATCGGTGGCTGGAACTCGCTGTCCGGCAGGTAGTCGAGATTTTCCCGCGAGCCCGAGACGCCGATATATTTCTCGACATAGCCGTACCAGGGCAGGAGGTCGTCATAACCGATCGGCCAGTGGCCGCCGATGCCCTCGCGCTTGTTGGCCTCGAAGTCGGCGGCGCTCCAGCGGAAGCTCCAGCGGCCCCAGATCAGCGACTTGCCGCCGACCGCGCCGGGGCGGATCCAGTAGAACTTGCTGCCTTGCGCAAAGTCGTAGGGGTTCAGCCGGTCGTTGTTGTAGAAGGCCCGGTTGCTGGGGGCGACGTAGCCGTGCTGGGCGATGAAGTAGTCGCTCTCGCGCAGGCCCTCGGGCATGATGTTGCGCGCCGGGACTTCGTAGGCGGGCTTGCCGTCGTAGGTGTAGTCCTCGAGATGCTCGACCATGTGGCCGCGATCGAGCATCAGCACGCGCAGGCCCTTTTCGGTCAGTTCCTTTGCCGCCCAGCCGCCGCTGATGCCGGAGCCGATGACGATCGCATCGAACCTGTCGGTTGCCGCCATGATGTTCTTCTCCCGGATCGAAGGTCAGAAGCGCAGGGCGCTGAGGGTCTGGAAGCTCTTGGTGATGTCGGGCAGGAAGGGCGCGGGCGCCTGGTCGTTCTCGACATAGAAGTGCCGCGCGCCGGCAAGGCCGTTGAGCTTGAAGATCCCGGCAAAGTCGATCGTGCCGGCGCCCACCGCGGTCATGCTGCGGTCCGCCCGCATGTCCTTGACGTGGTAGGCGTAGATGCGCCCGGCGAGACGGCGGATCAGCGCCAGCGGATCTTCCCCGGCGTGGACGGCCCAGTAGATGTCCAGTTCGAAGCGGACGAAGGCAGGATTGCACGCCTTCAGCATCCGCTCGTAGAGGCTGACGCCGTCCGGCTTCACGGTGAACTCGAAGTCGTGATTGTGGTAGGCGAAGCCGAGACCGGCGGCCTTCAGCTTCTCGCCGAAGCGGTTGATGTTGACCAGCGCCGCGTCCCAGGCCTCGGCGTTGCGGTATTTGTCGACCATGTAGGGCAGGACGATGGTGTCCGCGCCCAGCGTGCGCGCCATCGCCACGCTGGCGTCGAAGTTGCCGAGCAGCGCATCGTAGCCGACGTGGATGGAGGGGCAGGAGAGGCCCAGCCGGTCCATGGTGCTGCGCAGCCGCGCGTGATCCATGGTGTCATAGCCGCCGCCGCCGTATTCCACTTCGCGGTAGCCGATGCGCGCGACGCTTTCGAGCGTGGCGAACGGATCGGCCGCGAACAGCTCGCGCACGGTATAGAGCTGCAGGCCGACCTTCTTGATCTGCGCGGCACCGGCGAGGCCGGCAAGCAGGGGCTGGCTGGCAAGCGCGGCAAGGCCGCCGGCGCCCAGCATGAGGGAACGACGATTCATGATCATGCGGAATAGACCTTGTTGACCTGGGAATAGGGGAAGGCGCCATTGTATTCGCCGGGGACGGGCAGGTATTCGCGTTCCTGGGTGATGCCGATCTCGGAGGTGTAGTAGCCGACGACAACCATCTGCCGGAACGCCTTGAAGAACTCCTCGCCATCGGGAAACGCGTTGTTCATCGCCAGGGTCAGCAGCGCGTCCTGCTGTTCGGGGCTGGCCTGGGCGGCGGGGAGCTTGTAGTCCTGACGGCTGCGCGCGTCGATTTCGGCCAGGCCGGAGAGGATCGGCAGGCGATCTTCCGGCAGCGCCCAATCCGCCAGCAGCTTCTCGACATAGGCGGGAACCCCTGCGGCAATGGCGCCGGGGGTGTCGGTGGTGGGCACGATGCGTTCGCACAGCGCGGTCATCAGCGCGCGCTGCCCGGGCGTGAACACCTGGATGCTGGCCGCGCCCTCGTCGATTACCGGCATCGCGGCTCCGGTGGTGATCCCGGCGGCGCTCCCGGCTGCGCGGGCAAGGGGGGCAAAGAGCTGGGCGCCGAACATGGCGACCATGCCTGCAAGCGCGTTTCTGCGATCCATTATCGTGCTGTCCCCTTGAGGTCCTGCTGGAGGTCCTGAGCGATGGCCTCTTCCGGCAGCGGGCGGACCCAGATGTTGCGGAAAGACACCGGCGAATTGTGATCCTGCAACTGGATCGGCGCCTTGTCGGCGTGGGCCTGATACTGCGCGACCTTGCGCCAGACGGTGGTGCCCAGCATGGCCTGGTGGTTCTGCACCAGCACGCCGTTCAGCAGCACGGTGACATAGGCCGGGCGCAGCAGCGCACCGCCGGCGTCGAAGCGCGGGCGTTCGAACACGATGTCGTAGCTCTGCCATTCGCCGGGCGGCCGCGAGGGGTTCACCAGCGGCGGTTTCCACGCATAGACCGCGCCCACGGTGCCGTCGGCATAAGTCGGGTTGCGGTAACCGTCGAGGATCTGGACTTCATAGCGCTGCATGAACCAGATGCCGCTGTTGCCCCGGTCCTGCGAGGTCTTCTCGGGCGGGTTGGGCGAGCGGAATTCCAGATGCAGCTGGACGTCGCCGAATTCCTGGTTCGAGACGAGGTTGTTCTCGCCGCCGCTCGCCGCCCGCGAGGGGATCGTCATGACGCCGTTGGCCAGCGTCCACGGCGCGCGCTCGCCGTGCCAGGCATCGAGCGAGGTGCCGGAGAACAGGACGATGGCATCGGAGGGCGGGGCGCCGGGAGCGGCGGCCGGCGTGACTTCGGCCGGCGCGGGCCGGTCGGGATCGTGGACGTGCCATGTGCCGCCGGGCAGCATCGGCGTATCCCTGAACCCCGGCTTGTCCTGCGCCTCCACGCACGTGGCCGTCAGGATGGAGCCTGCCACCACCAGGCCGATCGGGACATGTCGCATCCACTCGCTCCCTTTCATGTCTTGTCGATGGCCCGGTAGGCGGCGATCAGGCGCTCCTCGCCCTCGCGGCCGGGGACGGAGTTGCCGTGCTCCATGCCGATCACGCCGTCATAGCCACGGGCGCGCAGCCACCGGGTGATGGTCGCGTAGTTGATCTCGCCGGTTCCCGGTTCCTTGCGGCCGGGATTGTCGCCGAACTGGATATAGCCGATCTCGGCCCAGCAGCTCTCGAGCGTCGGGATCAGGTTCCCGGACTGGATCTGCTCGTGGTAGAGATCCGCCAGGATCTTGACGCCGGGACCGTTTGCGCCGCGCGCGACCGCATAACCCTGCGCGATGGACTGCATGAACACGCCGGGGTGGTTGGTGCGGGTGTTGAGCGGCTCCATCACCAGCGTCAGCCCGTGCGGCGCGACGATGTCGCCCGCGCGGCGCATGCAGTCAATGATGCGGCCGGTCTGGATCGCTTCGGGCACCTTGCGGTCCATGAAGCCGGTGACCACCGTCATGTGCCGCGCGCCGAGCCGTTTGGCGACCGCGATCGAGGCGCGGATGTCGGCCAGAAACGCCTCCCGGTCGCCGTCGTCGTTGCTGCCCAGCACGGGGCGGAAGTCGGACCACTTCGGCATGCTGGCGACAAAGACGCCCATCGTCATGCCGCGCTGCGACAAGGCGCGAGCCATGGCCTCCTGCTGTTCGACGGGCCGCTTGGCGGCCTCGTTGTCCTCCCAGGCGCGAAAGCCCTGGTCGGCGGCAAAGGCGATCTGCTCCAGCAAGGCGCCGCGACTGGCAAAGCTGCCCTCGTGCGGGGCATAGCCGAGCGAGAAATAGGCGGCGTTGGAACTGCCCTTGCGCGCAGCCGCATGCGCCCCTGCCGAAAGGGCCGGTGCAGCAGCCGCGGCCAGCCCGGTGGCGATCACGGTGCGCCGGGTCAGGCTCATGCCGCGCCCTCCGCCAGACCGCCGGTTTTGCGGGCGGCGCGCCGCTCGGCCAGCCAGATCACGCCGAACACGATCAGCAGCGTCAGCGGGACAAAGGTCAGCCGGGCAAAAGACTGCGAGGCGGCGGCATCTTCCACCGCCGTGAGCGCGGGCCCGGTGAGCTTCGTGAAGGCGTCCGGTCCGCCGGCCAGCTCGACCTTGGCCGCGTCGAACATCTCGCCAAGGCGCGGCAGCACAAAGAAGCTCGCCAGCGCACCGGCCGAACCGACCAGCCCGAGCGCCCAGGAATCGCCGCGCGGGTAGCGTTCGGCAACCGAGGCCAGCATCGTCGGCCACATCGCGCAGACGCCAAGGCCCCAGACGGTCGATGCCAGGATCGCGGAAACCGGGGACTGGGCCTGCGAAAGCAGGAACAGCCCGATCGCGGCGAGCAGGCTGGAGACCCAGAGCAGGCCCGGATTGGACAGGCGGCCGGCGATCCGTCCGGCGAAGTGGCGGAACACGAACATCAGCGCGCTGACATAGACCAGCAGCAGGATGCCGCGCATGCCGACGCGGTTGCTGAGCGCCACGTCGATCCACTGGCCCGGCGCCAGCTCGGAAGAGGCGGTGAGGAACATCGCTCCGAACCAGATGAAGAAGCTGGGACGGCGCACCACTTCCAGCATCATGTCCTTCATCGCCCGCTCGCCGGCCGCCGCGGGCGGCTCGGGGAAGCGGGTCGTGGCGGCGATCATGATGACAAGCACGGCGGGAAGGAACACCAGCGCCATGATCGCCTGCCAGGGCAGCAGCGGCGCCAGGAACACGCCGGCGAGCCCGCCGACGATGAGCCCGCCCGGATACCAGGCGTGAAGCACGTTGAGCCGGTGGGTGGTGGCTTCGGGATAGAGCCGCGCGGTCAGCGGATTGATCGATGCCTCGGCAAAGCCCCAGCCGATGCCGCTCAGCAGCATGCCCAGCCAGACGAGGTGGTAGACCGCCATGCCGCTGGCGAACAGGCCCGCCCCGACGATCAGGGTGGTGCCGATGAGGAAGGCGATCCCGCAGCCGATCAGCACGCGGCGGATGCCGATCCGGTCCAGCACCGCGCTGACCACAAAGACGGTGATCGAGAAGCCGAGGAACGCCGAGCCGAGCGCGGCGCCGATCATTTCGCCCGCCGAAATCGGCGCGACGGGGTCGATCCACTGCGCCTTCAGGCTGCTGGCGACTGCCGCGCGCAGCGACGCGCTCATCGACGCGGTGAAGAGCGCCAGGACGCTCAGCCAGAATAGCCTTTGCCGGTTTATGTCCGTCATGCCCGATCCTCTACCCATGGGCCCCGTGTTGTCTGTTATCGGGGACGTGTTTGCCGTGCCGTCAGGTCAACCCCAGCCAGCGCCGGTTGTTGGCGGGATCTCCGCCCCCTGCGAAATCGTCGAATGCCCGCTCCGGACGGCGGATCATGTGCGCCGCGATGAAGGGTGCCCCCTCGCGCGCGCCGTCCTCGGGGTGCTTGAGGCAGCACTCCCATTCGAGCACCGCCCAGCCCTCGTAGCCATACTGGGTTAGACGCGAGAAGATGCCGGTAAAGTCGACCTGCCCGTCGCCCAGCGAGCGGAAACGGCCGGGACGATCGACCCAGTCGGCATAGCCGCCATAGACGCCCGCCCGCCCGGTCGGATTGAGTTCGGCGTCCTTGACGTGGAACATCCTGATGCGCTCGTGATAGATGTCGATGAACTGGAGGTAGTCCATCGCCTGCAACACGAAGTGGCTGGGATCGTAGAGAATGTTGGCGCGCCGGTGGCCGCCTACGGCATCGAGGAAACGCTCGAAGGTCAGGCCGTCGTGCAGGTCCTCACCGGGATGGAGTTCGAAGCAGAGGTCGACCCCTTCCTCGTCGAAGCTGTCGAGGATCGGCTGCCAGCGCCGCCCCAGTTCCGCGAAGGCTTCCTCCACCAGACCGGCGGGGCGCTGCGGCCAGGGATAGAAGAACGGCCAGGCAAGCGCGCCCGAGAAGGTGGCGTGGGCCGTCAGCCCCAGGCGGCGGCTGGCCTTTGCCGCAAGCTTGAGCTGATCCACCGCCCATGCCTGCCGCTGCGCGGGCTTGCCGCGCAGTTCGGCCGGGGCGAAAGCATCGAAGGCGGCGTCATAGGCGGGATGGACCGCCACCAGCTGGCCTTGCAGGTGGGTGGACAGCTCGGTGATCTCGACCCCGGCCTCGCGGCAGCGCCCGGCCAGTTCGTCGCAATAGTCCTGGCTTTCGGCCGCCAGCCCAAGGTCCATGCAGCGCGGATCGTTGCTGGGCACCTGGATGCCCTTGTAGCCGGCCTGCGCCATCCACCGGGCGGCATTGTCCAGGCTGTCGAACGGGGCGGCATCACCCATGAACTGCGCCAGAAAGATGGCAGGACCACGCATCGTGCTTGTGCCCCTTACTTCAGGCTCTTGAGATAGGCGACGATCGCGGCGCGCTTGGCCGGATCGGGCGTGGCGATCGGCATCCGGGTGCCGGGCACCTTTTTGGCCGGCGCGGCGAGGAAGGCGTCGAGCGTCTTGTCGTCCCAGCTCAGCTTCGAGCCCTTGAGCGCGGGCGAATAGTTGAAGCCAGGGGCAGCGGCGGCCTGGCGTCCGGCCACGCCGTTGAGGTTGGGGCCGACACCGTTCTTGCCGCCCTTGTCCACGCTGTGACAGGCGCGGCAGGCGTTGAAGGCGGCGGGTGCGGTCTGCGCCGCGGCGCTGCCGGCGGTAAACAGGGCGGCCAGCATCATTGCTGCGGCGAGGGTTCTCGGGCGCGGGGTCATGGGGGGCAGGCTGAGGGGTGCTGTCATGCGCATCCTCGACTCTCCGTCTTATTTCTTATTGCCATATGTTTACCGGTAAATCATATCGGATCAAGGCTGAAATTCATGACTTTATGGTATTCTGAAAAATACAAGGGAGAGCGGTGATGAAACGGACCCTGCAACTGGCCATGGTGGGCGGAGGCGAGGGCGCCTTCATCGGCGCGATCCACCGCGCGGCGGCGGCGCTCGACGGGGACTGGCGACTGGTCGCAGGGGCCTTCAGCAGCGATCCCGCGCGCAACCGGCGCTCGGGCGACATGCTGGGCATTGCACCGGCGCGCACTTATGCGTCGCTGGAGGCCATGCTTGCCGCGGAATCGGGTCTGCCCGAAGCGGAACGGGTGGATGCGGTGTCGATCGTCACGCCCAACCACCTCCACGCGCCGATGGCGATTGCCGCGCTGGACGCCGGTTTTCACGTCTTCTGCGAAAAGCCCATGGCGCTGAGCACTGCGGAAGCGCAGGAAATCGCGCAGGCTGCGGCGCGTTCCGGCCGTCACTTCGCGCTTGCCTTCACCTATAGCGGTTATCCCTTGATCGAGGAGGCGCGGGCGCGGGTCGCGCGCGGCGATTTCGGCAAGGTGCGGCTGGTCCAGGTCGAGTATTCGCAAGGCTGGCTCAGCCAGCCGATCGACCGGGACGGCAACAAGCAGGCCGAATGGCGCACCGATCCCGCGCGCGCCGGGCTGGGGGGCTGTCTCGGCGACATCGGCACCCATGCCTTCCACCTGGCCGAACACGTATCGGGGCTCCGGGTGGAGCAGCTCTGTGCCGACCTCGCGACCCACGTTCCGGGTCGCCAGCTGGATGACGATGTCAGCGTGCTGCTGCGGCTCGATAACGGTGCGCGCGGCGTGCTCAAGGCCACCCAGGTCGCGGCCGGGGACGAGAACGGCCTGAAGCTGCGTATCCACGGCGAGGCGGGCGGTCTCGAGTGGTCGCAGATGGAACCCAACAGCCTGGTGCTGCGTTGGCTGGACCGGCCGATGGAAACCGTGCGATCCGGCGGTCCGGGGCTGGCGCCGTCCACCTTGCAGCGGCTGCGCACCCCGGCGGGCCATCCCGAGGGCTACATCGAGGCTTTCGCAAACCTCTACCGCGCCTTTGCCGCCCGTATCCTCGGCGATGCGCCGGGCCCGGACGACGCATTCCCATCCGTCGCGGCGGGACTGCGCACCATGGCATTTGTCGAAAGCGTGGTCGCCAATGCCGGGTCTGACAGCAAATGGACGCAGCTGGAGTTTACGCCCGGGTCATGAGTTCACCGCCTGGGCTTCGCCGCCTTCCGCGCTCAGTCCCGGGAGGCCGCGGTCAGGCACCGTGCGCGCCTTGATCGCGTCGAAATCGGCTTCGTATCGCTTGCGTATGGTTCCGCAGAGACGGTCCCAGATCGTCGTGTAGCCGCCGTAATTGCCGGTGAAGTAGCGATGGTGCTGGTCGTGGAACGTCGCGGTGATGAACCACTTGGTAGCCCAGGTGCGGTTCCACCAGCGCGGCAGGAACTCGTATCCGGAGTGCACGTAGAGACCCATGACGATGTTGGTCGGCAGGATCAGCGCCATCGTTGCGGGATGAACGGTGAAGATCGCCAGGAACAGCGGCACGAAGCCGCCGTTGATGATCGATTCCAGCGGATTGACGGAGAGTGTCGTCAGCAGGTTGGGCGAGGTCGACTTGTGGTGAAGCTTGTGCACCCAGCCATAGAACGGCTCCTTGTGCATCCAGCGATGGAGCCAGTAGAAATAGGTGTCGAACAGGAAAAAGTACGCGCCGAACTCCAGCGCGATCATCCACCAGGGGGCAGGGCCGCTGTGGAAGGTGATCCAGCCCTGCGCCTTCAGCCAGCCAGTAGCGGCGCCAAGGATCTTGCCCGAGATCAGCAGGGTGATCACGGCGACGATCGCTTCGTTGCGCAGTGTCTTCCACTTGAACCCGCGCGGCTGGATCTTGCGGGCCTTGAAGAATCCGCTGACGATGCCGGCAACCACGCCGGTGGCGACAAAGGCCCATAGCCAGACGGTGAGCGCCTGTTCACCGGTGAAGAGCGTTTCGATCATGGCGGCGCTCAGGCCAGTGCGACGGCAAAGGCGATGGCATGGGCAAGCACGGCAAGCATGCCGGCAACAAGGACCGGGCGATACGGGATGGCGGGCATGGCAATCTCCTGAAGTCTCGTGCGGCCCCAACGGGAGGTGCCGCCTGTCCGGTTTCAGGTGACAGGCCGCGATTGGCGGGCAATCGGTTTTACGTTACGTTGGCAAGGCCGCCGCAAAGTCGGCGAAAATGCGGCGATTTTCCAATTGGCGCATCGTGAATGGGGAGATGCTGCGTGCGCTGGCTGCGCCGGATCCTGATCGAATTCTGGGCCATGGCGATCGCCGCCGCGATCATCGGTTTCCTGGGCCCGTTCGGCACCTATCTCGAGGGGGATTTCGTGGGCCGGGTCTGGCGCTGGTGGATGCACCTGATGGGCGCCTACGTGCTGGTGCGGCCCTCGATCCTGCTGTGGACCCGGGTGGCCGAGGCGACCTCCTTGCCCCGGCAGATGCTGGTCTATTGGGGGGTGTTTCTGTCGAGCTTTCCGCTGGCGCTCCTGTGGCGCTGGAGCGCGACGGCGTTCTTCCACCAGCTTGAAGGCTTCGCGGGTATCTTGCCCTTTGCGGTCTTGAGCGCGATCGGGGTTCTGGCGATCGTGGATCGTGCGCGCCGTCTCGATCACCGGCTGGCGGCCATGCTCAAGCCGGATCAGGCCGAGGTGCCGGCGATCGCGGCGGCAGGTGGCGCACCGCTGCCGCCGCCGGGTGATGCTCAGCCTGCGTCCAGCCCCGCACCGCGTCCCCCACCGCGTCTTGCCGCGCGGCTTTCTCCCGGTTTTCACGGCCCGATCATCGCCTTGCAAAGCGAGGACCACTACGTGCGGGTCCACGGCGTGCGCGGTTCCGAACTGGTGTTCATGCGGCTGCGCGATGCCATCGCCGAGATGGACGACTGGCCGGGGGAGCAGGTTCATCGCAGCTGGTGGATCACCCGCAGCGCAATCGCCGGAATCGCGGCCGACGGACGCAATCGCAGCCTCACCCTGGTCAACGGGGCGGTGGCGCCGGTGGCGCGCGATTCCGTTGCCCGTCTCGAACGGGCGAATTTCCTCACGCTCGGCACCGGGTAACGCCGCCGGACAGCCGCGCCGCTACTGCACCACGACCCGCATCCGGCCAAGATTCTGGATCCGGCCAAATACGGTCGTGCGACTGCCCTCGCGCTGGGACACGCCGCGCAGGGTCGGGAAATAGGTGCCGGGCCTGTCGAACCGGTGGGTGATGGTGACCGTGGCGGTCTTGCTGCCGGGCTTGACCGGTGAGGAGACCGCGAAAGTGCCGGCGCCTTCGAAGTCCCACTGCGCCGCAACGATCGAGCCGGAACCGGGCGGGACCTCGATGGTGCCCGTGAAGGTGACCGTTTGACCAGCGGCGATGTCCGCGCGGGCGCGGCCACTGGACGTGAGCGTGACCACCGGCTGGATGCCGAGCCGCGCGGTCGCCTCGGCGGGAACCACGATCTGCCCGTCCTCGTATCGATAGCGGGTCGAGGCGGGGGGCGCGATTCCCTTCTCCACCCACAGGGCAAGGTCGCGCAGCGCCTGGTTCAGTACCGGCACGTAGCTGACCGTGCGGGTCGGATCCTCCTGGGTATCGCTGTCGCCATGCAGGGCCCGGTCGGTGAACCATAGCCGGAAGTGATCGTCGGTAGCGGCGCCGAAATGCTTTTCCACCCGCGCGCGGTACCAGTCGGCCGACCAGGGGTAGGCTTCGCGGTCCCACAGCGATTCCACCAGGATCATCTTGCCTTCGAAATTGCCTTCCGGCACCGAACCGGCGGTGGCTTTGGTGAACAGCGGGCCCAGCAGCATCGGCCGCTGGGGGTAGATCGGCGTGCCGTCCGGCCCTCTGAACTGGTCCCAGACCCGGAATTCGGCGGCGGGCACCTGATGGCGGTGGTAGGTCTGGGCGGCGAGGAAGTTGCTGTTGTCGACCTGCACCGCGTCTCCCGCCGCGAGCCGGGCCGCGACGATGGGATCGACGATGCCGAAGATGGCCGTGTCGCCCTCGATCCTGCTCAGGGTCAGCCGCGCGCCTTTTGCGTCGCCGGACAGCACGATGAGGTCCCCGCCCAGGAACGGGATCGACGGCGGCGGCGAGGACAGGCGCACCGCGACGACGGTCCTGGCCTCCTTGTCCTGCATTGCGGCGTAGCTGTCATCGACGTTGCCGGTGGTCTTGCCGTTGGTAACGCCCGTTTCCAGATGCAGGCGCCGGGCCTCGGCGCCGGTTACCAGCGCGGCGATGGCGGCCTTGTGCTGCATCCGGTAGCCGTTGAAGCTCTCCGGGTGATCGAACCCGTAATAACCGGGTTTTGTCCAGAACTCGGTGAAGTAGGAGGGATCGGCCATCACCATTCCGCCGTAGAGCGCGGCAAAGCCGTGGATGCCCATCGTCTTCCAGCCGAACCAGGACTGCATGGGGAAACCCATGCGTGTCACTTCGCGCAGGGCGGCGGCCTGTTCGCCGGTCAACCCCGCATAGGGATCGCCGCTGCCGCCCGGCTCGACGGCGTCGACGATCTGCGGGAACTTGCCGTCGAGCAGGCGCATGGCGTGCATGCGCACGGTGAAGCTGTTGGGGATGGCCATGCTGGAGCCCAGCACATAGGGCACCGCTCCGTCCCAGACGTCGCGGGTGTTCTCCATCGATCCGACGGTACGATAGGCGCCGCCGCTGCCGCCATAGGCATAGCCGTAGGGGCGCTTGCCCCCGTACATTTGCAGGGCCAGGACCCGCGAGTACCGGGCTGCGGCGGCATTGGCGCGGTAGGCGCCGATGGTCGGATCCTTGGAGCCGAAGCCGGCGACGGCTGCCCCGCCGCCATTGGTTTCCACAAAATATCCGCCGCTGGCGACCGAGAAACCGATCTTGTCGTTGGCCGGGGATGTGGGGTGCTGCGCCAGGTTCTCGTTGTCCGGGGCCGGCGTGAAGTGCTGGAAGAACCGGCCCTGGTATTGCGACTTGGGCGGAAAATAGAACGAGAAGCGTGTGTCGGTGCCCTTGAAGCCGCCATGGACATAGCGGTGGCGGACCGGTGCATCGCGCCATTCGTCGACATCGACATAGGGCTCGGCGAAAAGCGGGTCTGCAGCGGGCGCGGTTGTTTCCGCCGTGGTTGCTGCCGAGGCCGTCGGTGCAGGCGTGGTTTCAGCCAGAACCGGCGTTATCGCCCCCGCAAGCGCCGTCGCAGCCCCGGCCAGGCCGAGGAGGAGCGTGCCGGTCGCGCCCGTGCGGGGCAAAGCGCCGAGCGGCAAGAGTGCGCCTTCCGAGGTTCCGGTCAACGCGCGCTGACGGACGAATCCGCAAGTCCTTTTCATGTCCTCTCCCCTGTTCGGCGTCGGCGGGATTTCCCGCCCTGCCGGTGGTTCGCCGCTGCCGTCCTTGTCGCCTTCGCGATCTTCGCAAGCACCGGAACCACGGCTGTGGCAGACCGGCAGCCGCTTGGCGCACCAAAAATTCAGCATGCGAAATAATATCGGGACGCCGATGCCGACCAGCGGCACGAGCATTCCGAGGGGCGGATCGGCATCGCTCTTCTTCGGGTTGATGGCGGCAATCGGGGTGACGCTCTCGCCGGGGCGGTGCGCAGGACGGCATTGCCCTGCGCCAGAACGGTTCTGCCGGAACCGTCACGGTCATCGGCCGCGAGCCGGAATAGCCTTACGGGCGCCCGCCGCACTCCAAGGAATACTTCGCGCGGGAGAAGACCTTCAACCGCCTCCACATCCGCCTGCCGTCGAGGTGCCGGCCGATGCGGGAACGCCGCTCTAGGAACTGCTCTGAGGGAGGGGCGGGGGCGGCGCTTTACTGCGCCGCTTCGGCCGCCAGTTGCAGGACCATGGCATTGACTTCGGTGCCGAGGAAGGGCTTGCCCAGCATCGGCCGGGTGCTGTGCCCGGCTGGCAGGTGCGAGCGGTCGTAACCGCTGACGAATGCGAAGGGCGTCTCGCGCGCGGCCAGTTCGTCGGCGACGGGATCGATGCGCTCGCCGTTGAGATTGCCGTCGAGCAGGGCGAGGTCGGGCGCCGCCTCGCGGATCAGGGCGATGGCCTGTTCGCAGGTTGTTGCCGGGCCGACGGGGATCGCGCCGGAATCCTCGATCTCCATGAACAGTTCCATCGCCACCAGCGGTTCGTCCTCGACGACCAGGACCTTGAGGCCCCCCGCTGTCGTTGCGGCTGGCACGTTGGCGGGTTCGGGGCTGGTCGGGGGTGTCATCGCGGCACGCGGCTCCTTGCGGTTTTCGGCAGGCGGGGCGCTGTCGCCCATCGGCAGGGACAGGCTCCAGCAGAGGCCATCGGCGGCATAGTCCGCGACGACGCGGGCGCCATCGGCCGCCATGCCCTCTTCCATCAGCGTGGTGCCGAAACCGCGCCGCTGCGGTGCGGTGACCGGCGGTCCCCCGCGCTCGCGCCAGGTGAATTCGAGACGATGTTCATCCCGCCGCCACTGCATCGTGACGGTGCCGGTCTCGTTCGACAAGGCGCCGTACTTGTGGGCATTGGTCGTCAGTTCGTGGAGGATGAGCGCGAAGCGCAGCGCCAGTTCGGGGGGCAGGTCGATGTCCGCGCCCGAGAGGTGCAGGCGGTCTTCGCTGACCGCCCCGATCGCCACCTGCCCGGCGATCAGGTCCTTGAGGCTGGCCGCTTCCCAGGTCGCGGCGCTGAGCAGCGAATGGGCGCGCGACAACGCCTGGAGGCGGCCGGAGAAGGTGGTCTGGAATGCGTCCGGCGAGGCGGCATGGCGCAGCCCCTGCGAGGCGATGGCCTGCACCGTCGCCAGCGTGTTCTTGACCCGGTGGTTAAGCTCGCCGATCAGCAGCCGCTGGGTTTCCTCGGCCCGGTGGCGCGCGGTCACGTCGAGCAGTTCGATCATGACGCTGGCGCCGCGAAAACCGGTTCCGGCCAGCGACGAGCAGTACCACTCACCCTCCCGAACCTCGCCGTCGGCGCGGATGAAACGATGCTCCTGACGTTCGCGGCGATCGCCGCCTTCGAGCAGCGCCCGCATCGCCGCGATGAAGTCCGCGCGGCCGGTTTCCGCCAGGAACGGGGCGTCCTTGAGGCCGAGGCCCAGCATGTCCTCGGCGGTGAAGCCGATCTCGCGCTCGGCGCTGCGATACCAGCTGGCGATGCGCAGGCCGGCATCGATCTCCAGCACCGCGAGCGGGGAATTGTCGCCGTGTGCGCGGACCCGGCCGAGGGCGAGGCCCAGTTCGTCGCGCTGCCGGGCAATCTCGCGGCGCTGGCGCGCGAGTTCGACAAAGACCGCGATCTTGGAATTGAGTTCGGTGATGTCGAGGGGCTTGAGCAGATAGTCCACCGCGCCGGTCTCGTAGCCGCGAAACTTGCGTCGTTCGTCGGTGGCGACGGCGGTGAGGAAGATGATCGGCACGCCGCGGGTGCGCTCGGTCCCGCGCATCAGTTCGGCCAGCTCGAAGCCGTCCATCTCGGGCATCTGGACGTCGAGCAGGGCCAGCGCGAAGTCCTCGCGCAGCAGGGCTTCGAGGGCTTCGAACCCGGAGGAGACCGTCACCAGTTCGACGCCGGGCTGGTCCAGCGCGGCTTCCAGCGCGGCCAGGTTGTCGGGAATGTCGTCGACCGCGAGGATCTTGAGCGGCTCAGTGAGCAAAGGCGTTCTCCTCTGCCTGGCGGGCATTGCGCCGCCAGATCTTTTCCAGCGGCGCGAAGTCGGAGAAGCTGTCGGCTTCCCCGGAGAACTGCACCGTTTCCTTGGAACCCAGACCGAGGAATCCGCCTTGCGGCAACGACTGGGCAAACAGGCCGAACGCCCGGTCCTGCAGGACGCGGTCGAAATAGATGAGGACGTTGCGGCTCGACACGAACTGGACTTCCGAGAACACCGCGTCGCTGGCGAGGTTGTGGTCGGCAAAGACCGCGCGCTTGCGCAGCGAGGGATCGAAGCGGGCGACGCCGAAATTGGCGGTGTAGTAGTCCGACAGCGAGGCGCGCCCGCCCGCTTCGCGGTAATTGCGCGAGAAACCGGCGATCCGCTCGATCTCGAAGACGCCTGCCTCCGCCTTGGCCAGCGCGGCGGGGTTGATGTCGGTGCAGTAGAACATCGTGCGGTCGGCAAGGCCCTCCTCGCGGAACAGGATGGCGAGCGAATAGAACTCCTCGCCATTGGCGCAGCCCGCCACCCAGACCTTGACCGACGGCCATGTCCGCAAGTGCGGCACCACCTGTTCGCGGATGGCGCGGAAATACTCCGGATCGCGGAACATCTCGCTGACCTGGATGGTCAGGAAGCCGATCAGCGCATTGAGGCTGTCGGGATCGTGGAGGATCCGGTCGAGCAGGCCCGACAAGTGCGTGCAGCCGAAATGCGACTGGGCCCGTTGCAGCCGGCGCAGCAGCGAGGCGCGCGAATAGTCGCGAAAGTCGTACTGGTAGCGCCGCCAGATTGCCTCGACGATGAGGTCGGCCTCGATGTTCTCGAGGGTTTCCTTGGGGCGCGGGGCGCGGCTCCTCATCGCGGCATCCATACGCGCACCAGGCTGAGCAGCTTGTCGACGTCGAGCGGCTTGGACAGGTAGTCGTTGGCCCCGGCCTCGATGCATTCGAGGTGATCGCGTTCCATTGCCTTGGCGGTGAGCGCGATGATCGGCAGGCGGCCCCACTGTTCGTGGCGGCGGATCTCGCGGGTGCAGGCCAGCCCGTCCATTTCCGGCATCATCACGTCCATCAGCACGAGATCGACCGGCGGCCCGTCGCTGTCCGCCGCGCGCGCGAGTTCGGCCAGCGCCTCGATGCCGTTGCGGGCAATGCGCACCGAGACGCCGTGGGGTTCCAGCACCGAGGTCAGCGCATAGACGTTGCGGATGTCGTCCTCGACGACGAGGATGTGACGCCCTTCCAGCGCGGCATCCCGGCCCAGCGAGCGGGCGAGCAACTGCTGCTTGTCCTGCGGCAGTTCCGAGACGACCTGGTGGAGGAACAGCGTCACCTCGTCGAGCAGGCGTTCCGGGCTCTTGGCGCCCTTGACGATGATCGACTTGGAGTAGCGGCGCAGGCGCATCTCCTCCTCTTCGGAGAGTTCGCGGCCGGTATAGACGATGACCGGCGGGAAACTGACGCTTTCGTCGTGGGCCAGCCGGTCGAGCAGGTCCAGCCCCGACATGTCGGGCAGGTTGAGGTCCAGCACCATGCAGTCGAACGTGCCGTCCGCCAGCCGTTCGAGACATTCCGCCGCGCTCTGCACTTCGACCGTCTCGACATCGCGCGAGGCGAGCAGGTGGTGCACGGCATCGGCCTGGCGGGCATCGTCCTCCACCACCAGCACCCGGCGCAGGCGCTGGGCCATGCGGGCCTCGAGGCCTTCCAGCATGGTGACCAGCGTTTCACGGGTGACCGGCTTGAACAGGTAGCCCACCGCGCCGCTGGCAAGCGCGCCGTGATCGTCGTGGTCGGCCGAGACGATGTGCACCGGGATATGCCGCGTGCGGGTATCGCGCTTGATCCGGTCGAGCACCGAAAGGCCGGTGTGATCGGGCAGGTGCATGTCGAGGATGACGGCCTGGGGCAGGTATTGCCGGGCCAGCAGGGCCCCTTCGTCGGCGGTGGTGGCGATGAGGTACTGGAAACCCAGTTCATGCGCGAGATCGCCGAGGATGCGGGCGAAGGCCACATCGTCCTCGACGATGAGGATGACGCGGGAATCGCCGCTCAGCGCCTCGCGGTCGTCGGGCACGGCGATCGCGCGCGGTGCGGCGGTGGGCGCGGCGACTTGCGGGGCGGGCGATCGGCTGGCCGAGCGGGGCAGGGCGGCGGTCTCGGCGGCGGCGAAGCGTTCGGGCACCTCGATCGCGAAAGTGCTTCCCTGGCCCGGCGCGCTGACGAGCGAGATCGTCCCGCCGAGCAGATGGGCCAGTTCGCGCGAGATCGACAGGCCAAGGCCGGTGCCGCCGAACTTGCGGGCAATGCCGCCATCGGCCTGGCGGAACGCCTCGAAGATCGCGTCCTGCTGGTTTTTGGCGATGCCGGGGCCGGTGTCGCGCACGGCAAAGACCACATGGCCGGGCTTGCCGGCCCGCACGCTCAGCGCCACTTCGCCGGCGGCGGTGAACTTCACCGCGTTCGAGAGGAAGTTCTTGAGCACCTGTTCGAGACGGAGCCCGTCGGTCTCGATGGCGGCGGGGGCGCCGGGGGCGATCTCGACCGAGAGACGCAGGCCCTTCTCGGCGGCGGGGACGGTAAAGGTATCCTCCAGCCGGCGGACGAGGGTGCCGACCGGCATCTCCGCCGGTTGCAGTTCGAGACGTCCGGCCTCGATCTTGGAAATGTCGAGTACGTCGTTGATGAGCAGCAGCAGGTCGTTGCCCGAGGACTCGATGGTCTCGGCGTATCGGACCTGCTCGTCGGTCAGGTTGGCGCCGCGGTTGTCGGCCAGCAGGCGGGCCATGATCAGCAGCGAGTTCAGCGGCGTGCGCAGTTCGTGGCTCATGTTCGCCAGGAATTCGCTCTTGTAGCGGCTGGCCTGTTCCAGTTCCTCGGTCTGGTTTCGTAGCTGTGTCTGCGAGCGGGTCAGTTCGTCGCGCTGCGCCTCCAGCGACTGGGCCTGTTCCTCCAGCTGCGAATTGCTGCGTTCGAGTTCGGCCTGCTGCTCTTCGAGCTGGGCCTGCGACTGGAGCAGCAACTTGCTCTGCGCTTCCAGTTCGTCGTTGGTGGCGCGCAGTTCCTCGCTCTGGTTCTGGAGTTCCTCGGCCTGCTGCTGGGTTTCGGCGAGCAGCGTCTCGAGCCGGGCGCGGTACTTGGCGGCGCGCAGGGTCAGGCCCAGTGGCCCGGCGACGAGTTCCAGGAACGCGGCAAAGTCCTGCGGGAGGGCTTCGTCGGTATCGAGGAAGCCGAGTTCGAGAACCGCGTTGACGGCGTTGTCGACAACTGTGGCGCCCAGGACCAGCCGGGCGGGCGTGCCCCGGCCCAGTGCGGAGCCGAAAGCGAGATAGCCGGCGGGAACCTGTTCCACCAGTGTCGTGCGGCCGTGGGTGATCACTTCGCCCAGCAGGCCGGTGCCGGGCGCGATCTCCTCGGGCACCCCGGCGTCGGCGGGGACCCCCCAGGTGGCGATGCGGCGATAGCTGCCGTCGCCCTGCACGAAGATGGCGCCGGCAATCGCGCCGAAACGCTCGCCGATGAAGGCGAGGGCGCGGCTGCCGACATCGGCGAGCGGCAGGTTGCCGGCGGTGGCGCGGGCGAGTTCGGCCTCGCTGGCGCGGAGCCATTGCGCGTGCCGCGTCTCGTTGCGGTAGCGGATCAACAGGTAGCCGATGCCCGCCACCAGCAGGTTGGTGGTGCCCGAGAGTGCACGGTTGATGAACGCGACTTCGGGGCCGAGGCCGTCTGGGGCCACGAAATAGGCGATGAACGCGCAGCCGATGCCGGCGATCGCGGCGAGCAGCGGGATGATCTTGCGCTGCGCGGCATAAGCCAGCACGGTGGGCAGCAGATAGAGCACGCTGACGCCGGTGCCGAGCGGCACCAGGATGTCCAGGGCAAGGCACAGCACGAGCGCGCCGGTAACCGCCGCGGCAATCTTGTTCTGCGGCGTGAATGCCGGGCCTGGTGTCATCGTCATACTCTGGGAGAGGAAACCGGCACGCGGCAAGACGGCGCGGCCCCCATCCCATGCGCGCGTCCGGATCAGGGTTCTAACGTATAAGTCGCCGGATGGTTCCCGGCCGCAGCGCATTGATTTTGCACGATGCGCTTTTGCCGCAATCGTGCGGCCTCCGGGCTTGCCAGTTGGCGCTCGCGCGCTAGGTTTCCGCGCGACCAGTCGATTGAGGGCACGATCTTGAAATCCATGCTGCGCGGCGTGTTCGCCACGTCTTTCCTGATGATGAGTCTCACCACCATGTCCCATGCCGCAACACCGTCCGATCCCGCCGCCCAGCCCGCCAGCGATCGCTGGATCTGGCTGGAGGATCTTGAGGGCAAGCCGGTGATGGACTGGGTGAAGGCGCATAATGCCGTCACCGAAAAGCGTCTTGAGGGCGATCCGCGCTACCAGGCCTTCTACGATCAGGCGCTTGCCATCTCCGGCGCCAAGGATCGCATTCCCGCGCCCCATTTCCTCGGCGGGCAGATCTACAACTTCTGGCAGGACGAGCAGCACTTGCGCGGCATCTGGCGGCGCACTTCGCTGGCGGACTACCGTTCGGCCGCGCCGCGCTGGGAGACGGTGCTCGACGTCGACGCGCTGGGCAAGGCGGAAGGCAGGAGCTGGGTCTATCAGGGCTCGGACTGTCTCGAGCCCGAGCAGCGCCTGTGCCTCGTCTCGCTGTCCGACGGCGGCGAGGACGCGGTCGAAGTGCGTGAGTTCGATCTGCAGACCCGCGCCTTCGTGCCGGGCGGTTTCCACATTCCGCGCGCCAAGCAGGGCATCGCCTGGGAAGACGCGGACCATCTGCTGGTCGCTACGGAATGGATGCCGGGCGACATGACCGGCTCGCTCTACCCCTATATCGTCAAGCGCGTCACCCGCGGCCGCCCGCTGTCCGAGGCGGTGGAGGTCTACCGCGGGCAGAAGAGCGACCTCGGGGTGTTCCCGGCGGTTCTCCACGATGCGCAGGGCCACCGCCTGGCCTACGTGTCGCGGGCGATCGACTTCTTCCACCAGCAGACCCTGGTCATGGCCGCTGACGGCAAGCTTCATGCCCTTGCCGTGCCGCAGAAGGTCGCGGTGGCGGGGCTGGTGGCGGGGCAGGTGGTGTTCCGCCTGGACGAGGCCTGGGGCGATCTGCCGGCGGGTTCGGTGGCAACGGTTCCGCTGGACGACCTGCTGGCCCGTCCCGAGGCGCTGAAGCCCCGGCTGGCCTGGAAGCCCGCCGCGCGCGAGGCGCTGGACGGCATCTCGGCCACGCGCGACCGGCTGCTGCTCTCGGTGCTGGACAACGTCAACGGGCGCCTGCTGTCGCTGGCGCCGGCGGCCGGTGGCGGCTGGAGCGAGCAGACCCTGCTGCTGCCCGACAAGATGGCGCTGAACTTCGGTTCGGCGGATTTCGGCAGCAATCTCACCTTCGCGTCGGCGGAAGGCTTCACCACGCCGAACACGCTCTATCTGGTCGATGCCGCCGGCAGCGCTCCGGCCGAGCCGCTCAAGAGTCTGCCGCCGCGCTTCGACGCCGCCGGCCTTGTCGTCGAGCAGCGCGAGGCGGTGTCGAGCGACGGCACCGCGATCCCGTACTTCCTCGTACACCGCAAGGACATCGCGCTGGACGGTTCCACCCCGGTCCTGCTCAACGCCTATGGCGGGTTCCAGTCGAGTTCGACGCCCCATTACCTCAATACCTACGGCAAGTTGTGGCTGGAGCGGGGCGGCGCCTATGCGCTGGCCAACATTCGCGGCGGCGGCGAGTTCGGCCCGCAGTGGCACGAGGCGGCGCTGAAGACCAGGCGGCAGGTCGCCTATGACGATTTTGCCGCCGTCGCGCGCAACCTGATCGACAGCCGGATCACCTCGCCGCAGCGGCTCGGCATCATCGGCGGCTCCAACGGCGGCCTGCTGATGGGCGTGGAGATGACGCAGCACCCCGAGCTGTTCGGCGCGGTCGTCATCCAGGTGCCGCTGCTCGACATGATCCGCATCGGCAAGATCGCCGCCGGCGCCAGCTGGCAGGGCGAGTACGGCGATGTCGAGGCCGATCCCGAAGTGCGCGCGTTCTGGGAGAAGACCTCGCCCTACCACGCCTTGCGCAAGGGGGTGACATACCCCGAGCCCTACATCTTCACCACGACCCGCGACGACCGCGTCGGTCCGCAGCATGCGCGCAAGTTCGCCGCGCGCATGGAGGAGCTGGGGCTGCCGTTCTACTTCTACGAGAACACCGAGGGCGGTCACGGCTCGGGCGCCGACATACGCCAGTCGGCCAAGACCACCGCCTTGTGGATGACCTATCTCACGCAGAAGCTGATGGGTTCGCCCCGGCCCTGACACGGCCCTGACACGGGCCTGCCCTGACGCGGCCCGGCCCTTCCCGGACAGGGGCCGGCGGTGACACGAATGTCCCGCCGGCCCTTGCCATTTTCAGGCGATTTCGGGTAAGGGGCGCGTCATTCGCAAGGACCCGGTGAGAATCCGGGTGGCTATCCCGGCCGCCGATCCGCCGGGCAACCTCCACATGGACAGCCTTTCCCAGCTCCCGCTCGCGGGCGCTGCGCCATGTGTTGCGTTTCTTGACAGGCAAAATGAACTCCAGACCCTCCCGTTTCCGGACCGAATGGTTCGCCAGCGCCGGACAGGCACGCCGTGACGTGCTGTCGGGCATCGTCGTCGCGCTTGCGCTGATCCCCGAAGCCATCGGCTTTTCCGTCATCGCCGGGGTCGATCCCCGCGTCGGCCTTTACGCCTCGGTGGCGATCGCCATCGTCATCTCGCTGCTGGGCGGCCGCCCGGCGATGATCTCGGCGGCGACCGCGGCGGTGGCGGTGGTCGTCACCCCGCTGGTGCGCGATCACGGCGTCAGCTACCTTTTTGCCGCGACCGTGCTGATGGGCCTGTTCCAGATCGTGGCCGGTCTCCTGCGGCTCGACCTGCTGATGCAGTTCGTCTCGCGCTCGGTGGTCACCGGTTTCGTCAATGCCCTGGCGATCCTGATCTTCATCGCCCAACTGCCGCAGTTCATGGGCGTGACCTGGCATACTTACGCGATGGTCGCGGGCGGCCTGGCGATCATCTACCTGCTGCCGCGCGTGACCCGGGCCGTGCCCTCGCCATTGGTGGCGATCCTCGTGCTGGCGGCGATCAGCATCGCGCTCGGCCTGCCGGTGCGCACGGTGGGTGACATGGGGCGCCTGCCCGAAGGCCTGCCGAGCCTGTCCCTGCCGCATGTCCCGCTGACGCTCGAGACGCTGCGGATCATCCTGCCCTATGCGTTGACGATGGCGGCGGTCGGCCTGCTGGAATCGATGATGACCGCGCAGATCGTCGATGACATGACCGACAGCGAGAGCGACAAGCGGCGCGAATGCATGGGGCAGGGCGGTGCCAACATCGCCGCGGCCCTGGTCGGCGGCATGGGCGGCTGCGCGATGATCGGGCAGTCGGTCATCAATGTCGGCTCGGGCGGGCGAACCCGCCTGTCGACGCTGGTCGCGGGCGTGTTCCTGCTGTTCCTGCTGGCGGTGCTGGGCCCGGTCGTCGGGCGTATCCCGATGCCGGCGTTGGTGGCGGTGATGATCATGGTCTCGATCGGCACGTTCAGCTGGGCCTCGATCCCCAATCTGCTGCGCCATCCGCCGACCTCGTCGGTGGTCATGGCGGCAACGGTCGCGGTGGTGGTGGCGACCCACGATCTGGCGCGCGGCGTGCTGGTGGGGGTCCTGCTTTCGGGCCTGTTCTTCGCGGGCAAGGTGCAGCGCATGTTCGCGGTGACGCGCGAGGAAGCCGCAGACCGGGTGACCTACCGGGTCAGCGGCGAGATCTTCTTTGCATCGGTTGCCCGTTTCGCGCGTGCCTTCACGCCGGAACCGGGGCGCCACGTGCGCATCGACGTGAGCGACGGGCATTTCTGGGACATCTCCGCCGTGGGCGCGCTCGACAAGGTCATCGCCCGCCTGCGCCGCGATGGGTCGCAGGTCGAGGTCGTCGGCTACAACGCGGCCAGCGCCAACCTTGTCGACCGCTTCGCACGGCACGACAAGCAGGTGGAACTGGCGGTGCATTGAGCGGGTGTTTGCGGGCGGCACCGGCCCGCTCCCGCTGACGTTCAGCCCGCCGTGCCGGTCTCCCCGAGGCTGAGCACGGCGGCGTCGATCTCGCGCAGCATGGCCACAAGGCCGTCAAGCTGTGCCCGGTCGAACCGGGCGAGAATACGGCTCTCCAGTTCCAGCGCACGCGGCGCGATGCGGGCATGGAGATCCTTTCCATCGGCGGTCAGCGCAAGCAAGTGGGAGCGTTTGTCACCCGGGTTGCGGCGTTTTGCGATCAGCCCGCGCGCGGTCAGGGCGATGGCCGCGCGGCTCACCGTCACCTTGTCCATGCGGGTGCGCGCGCAGATGTCCTGCTGGGTGATCTCGCCCGACTGGGCCACCCAGGACAGCACCCGCCATTCCGGAATGCCGATCTGGAACCAGGCCTGATAGGCCCCGGCGACATATTCGCTGACGAGCCCGGCGGTATAGGAAAGGCGGTAGGGAATGAAGCTGTCGAGCTGGAGCGGCGTGTCCGTCATCCGCGGATAGTATCATTTGACACCATTCTCGCAACCATGCAGGATGGTAACAAATGATACCAGATGGGAGACTCGGATGCGTGCGCCTCTGGCCAGTCCCGATCGCGGCATGATGACCGGTTTTGCCAATCACTTCGCGACCGAGGCGGTCGCGGGTGCCTTGCCGCAAGGCCAGAACTCGCCGCAGCAGGTGCCCTACGGCCTCTATGCCGAGCAATTGTCCGGAACCGCCTTCACCGCGCCGCGCAAGGACAACCAGCGCAGCTGGCTCTACCGCCTGCGCCCGGCGGCCCATCACCCGGCCTATCGGCCCTATGCGCGCGAGACGCTGCTGCGCACCGGTCCGTTCGGCGAGGTGCCGCCGACGCCCAATCGGCTGCGCTGGGACCCGCTGCCGATCCCGGCGGAGCCGACCGATTTTGTCGATGGGCTGGTGACGCTATGCGGCAATGGCGATGCGGCAACCGGCGTCGGCATCGGCGTGCACCTCTACGCGGCCAACCGCTCGATGGAGCGGCGCGCATTCTACAGCGCCGATGGCGAACTGCTGATCGTCCCGCAGCAAGGGCGCCTGCGCATCGTCACCGAAATGGGCGTGATCGCGGCCGTGCCCCGGCAGATCGTGGTCATCCCGCGGGGGGTGCGGTTCAGCGTGGAACTGCCCGATGGCGCCGCGCGGGGTTATGCTTGCGAGAATTACGGCGCGATCTTCCGCCTGCCGGATCTTGGCCCGATCGGCGCCAACGGCCTTGCCAATCCGCGCGATTTCGAGACGCCGCGGGCCGCCTTCGAGGACGACGACGCGCCCTTCGAGATCGTCCAGAAGTTCGGCGGCACGCTCTGGACAACCACGCTGTCGCATTCGCCGTTCGACGTCGTGGCATGGCACGGCAATCTTGCGCCCTATCGCTACGATCTCGGCGCGTTCAACACGATCAACACCGTGAGTTTCGACCATCCCGATCCGTCGATCTTCACGGTCCTGACCTCGCCCTCGGACACGCCGGGAACCGCCAACTGCGATTTCGTGATCTTTCCGCCGCGCTGGATGGTGGCGGAGCACACGTTCCGCCCGCCATGGTTCCACCGCAACGTGATGAGCGAGTTCATGGGCCTCGTCCACGGCAGCTACGATGCCAAGGCGGGCGGTTTTGCGCCGGGCGGAGCCTCGCTGCACAACGCCATGTCCGGCCACGGTCCCGACCGGGCGAGTTATGAAGCGGCCGTCGGCGCGGACCTCCGGCCCCACCGGATCGAGGATACCATGGCCTTCATGTTCGAGAGCCGACACATGTTCCGGCCCACCCGTTTCGCGCTCGATACCCCGCTGTGCCAGCTCGATTACGATGACTGCTGGGCGGGTTTCCGCAAGGCGCAAGTGCCGCAGGCGAGCGGCGCCACTGGAGATGACAACACGTGACTTTCCCCCGGATCGACGAGACGCATGACGCTGCCCTGACCTGCTGGGTCGAGGGGGCGCAGGGGCATGACGAATTCCCGGTGCAGAACCTGCCTTACGGGGTGTTCTCGCACGGCGACGCACGGCGGCGGCTGGGCGTCGCCATCGGCGAGCGGGTGCTTGATCTGGCCGGGATCGCCGATCTCCTGCCGGTCGGGCGCGATCTCGTGGGCGCGGCCACGCTCAATGGCCTGTTTGCCCTGCCGGCGGCCGACCGGCACGCGCTGCGCCGCGCGCTGAGCGCCCTGCTGTGCGACGAAAGCCAGCGCGCGCGTGTCGCACCGCACCTCCATCCGGCCGGCGAATGCACGCTGCACCTGCCGGCGGCGATCGGCGACTACACCGATTTCTACGTCGGCATCCACCACGCCACCAACATCGGCAAGCTGTTCCGCCCGGACAATCCGCTGCTGCCCAACTACAAGCACGTGCCCATCGGCTATCATGGACGCGCCTCCTCGATCCGCCCCTCGGGCGTGCCGGTGCGCCGGCCTTGCGGGCAGCGCAAGGCGCCCGAGGCCGCGGCGCCGACGTTCGGCCCCAGCGCAAGGCTCGATTACGAACTCGAACTGGGCGTCTGGATCGGGCCGGGCAATGCGCTGGGCGAAACCGTGCCAATCGGCGAAGCGGCCGATCACATCGCCGGGTTCTGCCTGCTCAACGACTGGTCCGCGCGCGATTTCCAGGCCTGGGAATACGTTCCGCTGGGCCCGTTCCTGGCCAAGAACTTCCAGTCGACGATCTCGCCCTGGGTGGTCACGGCCGAGGCGCTGGCCCCGTTCCGGCAGGCACAGCCGCCGCGTCCCGAAGGCGATCCGCGTCCGCTCGATTACCTGTGGGACGAGGCCGATCAGGCGCAGGGCGGGCTGGGGGTGGAGCTGGAGGTCTTCATCACCACGGCGGCCATGCGTGCGGCGGGGCTGGCGCCGCACCGGCTGTCGCGCGGCCCGGCGAGCAACATGTACTGGACCGTGCAGCAGATCGTCACCCACCACGCCTCGAACGGGTGCAATCTGGCGCCGGGGGACCTGCTCGGCACCGGCACGATTTCCGCGCCGACGCCGGATGGCTATGGCAGCCTGATGGAGCTGTCCCAGGGCGGCAAGGTGAAAGTTGTCCTCCCCGGCGGTGAGGAGCGTGCCTTCCTGGAGGATGGCGACGAGATCGTGCTGCGTGCCTGCGCTCGCCGCGAGGGGTATGCCGCGATCGGCTTCGGCGAATGCCGGGCCCTTGTCGAGCCGGCACGGTGAGCGATCCGCGCCTGCACGGCTACTGGCGCTCGGGCGCGGCGTACCGCGTTCGTATCGCCCTGGGCCTTAAGGGTATCACGTATCGCCAAGTGACGCATGATCTGCGCAAGGGCGCGCAGGACGATCCGGCCTATCGCTGCCTTGCCCCGCAAGGGCTGGTGCCGGTGCTCGAAGCGGACGGGCTGACGCTGACGCAGAGCCCGGCGATCCTCGAATGGATCGAGGAGCGCTGGCCGGCGCCGCCCCTGCTTCCGCCCGACAGGGACGGGCGCGCCGCCGTTCGCGCGATGGCCGCGCTGATCGGCTGCGACGTCCATCCGCTCAACAACCTGCGCGTCCTGCAAAAGCTGCGAAGCGACTTCTCGGCCTCGGAAAGCCAGGTTAATGGCTGGATTGCCCATTGGATTTCCGAGGGTTTTTCGGCTCTCGAAGTGCTGGTAGGGCGCTATGGCGAGGGGCTGTGTCACGGCGACCGTCCCAGCCTCGCCGACTGCTATCTGGTGCCGCAACTCTATTCCGCCGAACGTTTCGGGGTCGATCTGACGCCTTATCCACGGCTTCGGGCGATCGGCGCGCGCATGGCCGCGCTTCCCGCCGTGCAGGCTGCGCATCCCGCGCGCCAGCCTGACGGCGAGGGGTGACAGCCGCGAGGCCGACGCGTTTGTGACAGTTTGTGGCATTCGATTGCCGCGCCTCCGACCGAGAACCGTCCGCTGCGCCTATAATGCCGGAAAAGCCTGGCCGGAAACGGCCTCGCCCCTCCCGTGCGATTGGACTGCTCATGCTTGGATTTCTCGACAACTGGCGGTTGCCCAGGAAGCTTCTCGCGGCTTTCTCGCTGCTTGCCGCCATGCTCGCCGCCGTTGGTTTCAACGGCTATTTCTCGACCCGCGAACTCAATGCGATTGCCCAGAACCACGTCGAACACGGCATCGCCGGCATGTCGGTGCTGGCCGATGTGATCGACGAGGTCAAAGAGACCCGGATCATCGTCTATACCTACTACGCGGCAGTCGGCACGAAGCAGGAAGAGGCCGATATTCGCGAACGGCTGGCAACCACGCGGGCCGCGCTGGCGAAGTCGGTCGAGGAATACAAGCAGGTTGCGGATGACAGCTTCAAGGACGATGCGGAAGTGTTGAGCCAGAAGGTCGCCGCGCTCAACGATGCCAACGACCGGATGTTCGAACGCCGTGCCGCCGGCGACATGGCGGGCGCGATGGCCTTGCTCAAGGGCGATGCCCGTGCCGCCTCGCACGCGATGATCGACCAGACCGAGAAGCTGCTCAAGGAATCGCGGGAGGTCTCGAAGCGCCAGGCCGAGGCCGGAGAGGCCACGGCCACGACGGCAACCTACCTCGCCATATTTCTGGCCGGCATGGGGCTGGCTGTGATTGTCCTGATCTGGCTGGTGATCGACCGCTCGGTCGCGGTGCCGATGGGCCGGATCTCGCGCGTCACCACCTCGCTGGCCGAAGGCGGCCATGTCGAGGTGCCCTACCGCGAACGCGGCGACGAGATCGGCGAGATCGCCGAGGCGGTCGAGCAGTTCCGGGTCGCCGCCGAAGGGCGCGCCGAGATCGATGCCCGCAATGCGCAGGAGCAGGAAGTGGTCACCACCACGCTGCGCGCCAGCCTCCAGGCGATCAGCGAGGGTGACCTCACCCAGTCGATCAAGGCCGATTTCCCGCCCGCCTATGCCGAACTGAAGACCAACTTCAACTCGGCCGTCGGCGCCCTGCGCGACCTCATCGGCGCGGTGACCGAAAGCACCCACGCCATCCGCACCGGCTCCAGCGAGATCGCCCAGGCCTCCGAAGACCTGGCCCGCCGCACCGAAAGCAATGCGGCGAGCCTCGAGGAAACCTCGGCGGCGATCACCCAGATGGACGGCCGCCTGCGCGCCACCGCCTCGGCGGCGGGGCGCACCGTGGAGCGGGCCGACGGCGCCATGGGCGTGGTCGAATCCGGTCGCTCGATCGCCGACGAGGCGGTCCAGGCGATGGGCCGCGTCAGCGAGAGCGCCAAGGGCATCGACTCGGTGATCGAGGGCCTCGACAAGATCGCTTTCCAGACCCGCGTGCTCGCCATGAACGCCGCCGTCGAGGCGGGCCGGGCCGGTGATGCGGGCCGCGGTTTCGCGGTCGTGGCCGACCTCGTCTCGGCGCTGGCGATGCGCTCGGAAGAGGAAGCCAAGCGCGCCCGCGAACAGCTCACCGCGACCCAGACCGACATCGGCACCGCCGTGGAAGCGGTGCAGCGGGTCGACGGCGCGCTGCAGAACATCTCGGGCGACGTTTCCGAGGTGCATTCGCTGCTCAGCAACATCGCCACCGACAACCAGGCGCAGTCATCGACGATCACCCAGATCAGCGCCGCGATCGGCACGATGGACCAGGCGACCCAGCAGAACGCGGCGATGGTCGAGGAGACCTCGGCCGCGGCGCGCAACCTGAACAGCGAGGTGACCGCGCTGGCCGACCGTGCGGCGATGTTCCGGGTGAGCGGCGAAGTGGCCGGCTACAAGCCGCGCGCCGCCGCGCCCGCGCCCGCTCCGGCGCCGCGCGCGGTGCCGGCCGCGATCACCACCAGCCAGGTCGCCCCGGTCCGCAAGGCGGCGCCCGTCGCGCTCGCCACCGGCCAGGACGACGACTGGATGGACTTCTAGAGCGCTTTCCGATCCGGCCGCATCGGATCGACCGCTCCACGATTGTGATGCCACGCACGTCATGGCCGGTCTTGGTGCAAGACCGGCCATGATCTTCCAAGGGCCGCCCCGTTCCCCGGGGCGGCCCTTTTTGCTGGGGCTTAGAGGGCCGTCCCGCGCAAAAAAAATCGCTCCGCGCAGCGCGTGGGAGGGATAGAACGCGGGGCCTTGCGCGTTTGTACTGAGGAGCGCGAAATGGCGTCCACGCCGGCCCGAACAGACCGATTGCGCGAACCCGTCGCGTAGACCGCGGAAACATCGGGAGAACAGCGATGAACAGGCGAGACTTGGGCGGCAATGTCGGCGGGGACCGCAAGCCGGGCGGCTATCAGGAAGGGCAGGCCGGCGCGATGCCGCGTCAGGCGCGGCAGTGGCAGGAGGGGCCGTCACGGCAGGCGGGCGGTCACTGGGAACCGGGATCGGCGCCGCGACAGGCCGAGCCGGAGCGGCCGGAAAGCGGTTCGGCGGCCGAGCCGGGCCAATCCCCTTCCGGCGCCGAGCCTTCCTATCCCTTGCACCATTTCGACGCGGCGAACGGGGCCACGTTTTCGGAATTCACCAGCGAGCATTACGGCGGACGCGACTTTTCGGCGACACCGGGCGGGCTTGGCGGTGCGATCACCGGCGGCATGCACCCCAGCGACAGCTACCGCCCGACTTACGCCATGGGGCACTGGATGGGGCTCGACCACGATTACGGCAGCTGGCGCGCCTATGGCGAGCATCGCGGTTTCCTGCGCCGGGCGGGAGACGAGATCGCCAGCTGGTTCGGCAGTGATGCCGCCGCGCATCGCCGTGATCTCGATCACCGGGGACGCGGCCCGAGCGACTACACCCGGCCGGACGAGCGCATTCGCGAGGACGTCAACGACATGCTGACGGCCGACCGGCGCCTCGACGCCAGCCATGTCCGGGTGACCGTGATCGGCGGCGAAGTGACGCTGGAGGGAACCGTCGGCGACAGGGCGGACAAGCGCCGGGCGGAGGATCTCGCCGAGGCGGTCATCGGCGTGCGTCACGTGCAGAACAACCTGCGACCGGAGCGCTTGCCGGGTTGACTGGGCCGTTCTGGCCGCGCCGCCATGTCCGGCGGCGCGGTTCCGGGGTCAGCAGCTCTCGCCGGGCGGGCAGGCGGGCGGCTTGCCGCCGCCACCCGGCGGAGGACCGCCGGGGCCGCCGGGGCGACCACGGGGGCCGCCGTCCAGTCGGCGTGCCTCGTCTTCGCTGAGGAAGCCGTCGTGATCGAGGTCGGCCGCATCGAAGCGCTTGTATTCGAGCGCGAGCAGTTCCTCCAGCGAGGCGCCGGCGTCGTAATTGGTGTTGGCCTGCGCGATCGTCATGCCGTTGATCGGCTCGATCAGGCGCGAGAGCACGCGGTCCTCGGCGTCCTTGCCGAGCTTGGGCATGATGCCGTTCACGACCGCGAGGCCGGACGTGTCGGCGGCGGCGGCATCGGAACTGGCCAGCGACCCCATGGCGCGCTGCCAGGTCTGGAATTCGGCGAGGCTGATGCTGCCGTTGCGGTCGGTGTCGATGGCCGCGAAGCGGTCGCGCACGGCCGCATCGCGGCGCTGGTCGACGATTGCGGTCACTTCCGCGACGGTGACAATGCCGTCGCGATTGCTGTCGGCTTCCTGGAACATCGCGGTGACGACCTTGGCGATTTCCTCGCGCTTGATCGGCTTCATCGGCTTGGGCCTCGCGGGGCCGCCGCCGCCGCCGGGAGGGCCGCCGGCGCCGCCCGGACCACCACCCATTCCGCCACCCATATCGCCCATTCCGCCCATGCCGCCGCTTTGAGCGAATACGGGCGCGGCGGCGAGAAGCAGTACGGCGCCTAGCAGGACCTTGCGCATAGAAAGGGTCATTCCTTTGTCAGAACCGGTCCGTCGGCCGCGGAATTTGCCCCTTTTTAAGGGGCGGGCCGGTCGGATCGCCGATGCTGTAGTTCGCAATTCACGCCGCGATATTTCACGAATGTTGCAGTGCCTGCTGCAAGAAGACCTGCCGGGCGGGGCCTTACGGGTGGGGCCTTCCGGGTGGGGTGGGGTGGGGCCGCCTAGAACGTCACATGCACCTTTGTTTCGGCATTCGGGCTGCGCAGCATGGCCAGCGTTGCAGGCAATTCGTCCAGCGTGACGGTGCTGGAGATTGTCCTTTTGGGATCGACGTGTCCCTTGTCGATCTGGTCCGCGATGTAGAGGAATTCGCGCATCGAATAGCCGACCGAGAACTGGATCGACGCGCACTTGTAAGAGCCAAGGGCCGGGATCACCGGGTCGGGCGCGGTACAGAAGCCGAGGCTGAGGACCCGGCCGAACGGGGCGACATGGCTCAGGGCCTTCATCAGCATCCCTTGCGCGCCGACACATTCGAGCACGACGGCCGGGGCCCCGCCCAGCGCTTCGCGGAGTTCGCCCGCTTCGTTCTCGCCAAAGGCGATGAAACGGTCCGCCCCCATGTCCCGCGCCAGCGCCGCACGGCGCGGTGAGCGAGACATGACCGCGATCCGCCCCGCGCCCAGCCGGCGCGCCCAGTAGATCGCGTAAAGCGCCACGCTGCCCGCGCCCAGCACCAGCACGCTGTCCCCCGGGCGGATCGCGGCCAGCTGCACGCCGTAAAGGCTGATTGCCAGCGGCTCGATCAGGGCGCCGTCGGCCATCGACAACACCGCGGGCAGCTTTGTGGCGGCGCCTTGCGGGATCGCGGCCAGTTCGGAAAAGCCCAGCATCGCCGAGCCCTGCTTGTCCTGGCACAGCACGGCATTGCCATGGGCGCGGCAGCCGGTGCACCGTCCGCAGGCGAGGGAGGGCATCACGGCGATGCGGTCCCCGACCCGGAAGGCGGAAACCTCGCGGCCGAGTTCGACGATCTCGCCCGCATATTCGTGACCGAACTGCACGCCGCTGCCGTAATCCCATGCCCCGCCGCGGGTCATGGCAAGATCGGTTCCGCAGATACCGCAGCGCGAGACGCGGATCAGCACTTCGCCCGGGGCCGGACGCGGATCGGCGAGGGGCTCGATGGTCACCGGCCCGCCGTGGCCGGGATAGATGGCCGCTCTCACCGGCGTGGCTCCATGAGGTCGTAACGCTCGATATAGGCGCGGAACGGCTCGCGCGCCTGGTCTTCGGTCATTCCGAAGTCGGCGATGTCATAACGGTGCCGGCCGCGCGCCAGCTCGGGCCTGGCGGCAATCCGGGCCGCGAAGGCGGTGCGGGTGGCATCGGGAATGTCCATGGCGATGAACGCGTAGATCCGCTCCAGCACGGCCATCGGGTCGGCATGGAAATCGGCATGGATCACGTCGAGCACTTGCCCGGGATGAGCGCGCCGCACCCGGTCGGCCTTTTCGGTCGCCTCCGCCCACTTGGCGACCTCGCGGATCAGCATCGTCTCGCGGCGCTCCTGCAGGCGGCCTTCCTCGAACATCGGATGCAGGTTCATCAGCAGCGAGACGAGGGAAGGGAGCGCCTTGCCCGGATCGCGATGGGTGTGGATCACGCGCGCATCGGGAAAGACCGCGAAGAGCAGGTCGAGGTTCTCGATATGACCGGGGTTCTTGAGCAGCCAGCGCCGGCCGGGCGCGCTGCTGCCGATCAATTGCAGGCAGCGCCGGTAATGGGCGTAGGATGGCGCTTCGGACTGGCTGCGCCACCAGGCGTCGTAGGTCTGTGCCGAAGGCGCGCTGCAGGCCAGCACGTTGGAGGTGAAGCCGTGCCACAGCAGCATGCAGCATTCATGCACTTCCTCGGCGGCACGGAAGTGGGCGGCGCGGCGCTGCGGGGCGGCTGCGTGCTGGGCGTCGATCCCGGCGGCCGTGCGGCGGAACTGCGGATAGTTGCTCCAGTCCTCGATTGGCGGACGCGGCATCGGGGCATCGGCAAGCCAGGTCTGCAGACCCTGGAAGCGCGGGTCGAGCGCCATCAGGCGATGGAGGGCCGTGGTGCCGGTGCGCGGAACCCCGGTGATGACCACCGGGCTGACGACATCGTGGCGCGCGAAGCCAGGATTTTCGCGCATGGCCCGATAGGCATGGGCGCGGCCGCGCAGGGCGCCCACGATCCTGCCCCATGCCGCGCGCCGGCCCTCGGCATGGAAGCGCGGGTCGTAGTCCATCGCATGGAGGTAGGCGTCAAGGCCCGGGAGATAGTCGCCGGGGCCGAAATCATCGCTGTCGATTTCGGCGGCGACCAATGCGTGCAGCCTGTCGCCGGCGTGGCGGAAGGCGCTGGGGGGATCGTAGCTCAGGTCCATGACGGCATGCCTTCTCACCAATGGCGGCGGGGCGCTGCTGATGCCGCCGCCTGCTCCTGTTTGCGGCCGGGATGGTTCGGTCGGGTGATAAGATAGTCAATGCTGTCTTGCTGGGCTGCGGTGCCATATCCCGGGGGCGATCATGCAGGCGCGGTCCTTGCCCGGGGTCGTTTAGGTAGCGCACACTATCTATCGCAGAAGCTCATGAACGGCCTCGCTGAAATGGGCAAAGGGAGTGGACCCGTGGCGCATGAAACGGAAGCACAAGCGGCTCCGGCATCGATCCTCGAATGCCTGAGCGATCTCGAAAGCGCGGTGGCCAATCTCGGGCAGACCTGGCGGCCGGACGATCCGGCTTATCGCGCCGATCTCTACCGACAGACGATGACCAGCCTGTCCTATGCCTATTTCATGTACTTCCACGCCGATGCCGAGCATCCCGATTGGGCGCCGCTGTGGAACCCGGTCTATACGCTGCAGCCCAATCCCGACGACATCTACGTGCAGAGCCCGATCCGGGGCGATCTGCGCTACCGGGTCGCGGGCAACCGGGGCACGTGCCGGATACTTTCGTTCACCACGCAGAAGGCGCTGTCCGGCACCGTCGATCACATGCCGCAACCCGGCGGTCATAACGAGGTGGACTGCGACGACCTCGGCATCGCGCCCGGCGAGGACTTCGAGATCCTGTTCAGTGCCGAGCGCCCCGCCGGCCACACCGGGCACTGGGCGCCGATCGATCCGCAGGCTGGCGGCATGTACGTGCGCTATCGCATGTACGACTGGGAAACCGAGACCGACCCGCAGCTCACGATCGAATGTCTCGATCCGGTACCGCCCAAGCCGCGCCTGTCGCCCGCCGAGATTGCCGGGCGCATGCGCGAGATGGCCCGTTTTCCGGGACGCAAGACCCGTCTCTACTATCCCATGCAGAACGGCGTGAAGGAGCGCGTGGGCTTCAACGTCTTCGAGCCGGTGCGCATGCCCGGGGCGCTGGTCAAGCAGGTCTACTGGCCCGCCTGTTTCCAGCTGGCCGAGGACGAGGCGCTGATCGTCGAGACCGAAATTCCCGAACGCGCGCCGTACTGGAACATTCAGCTCAACGATCCGCTCTTCAACGCGCTCGAATATGTCTACCGGCTTTCCAGCACCAACGGGGCGATGGCACGGCTCTCCTCGGACGGGCGGTTTCGCGGCGTCATCGCGCTTCGCGATCCCGGCGTGCCGAACTGGCTGGATCCGGCGGGCTATACCGAGGGCGGTATCTATGGGCGCTGGTACGATTGCAGCAGCGCGCCGGTGCCGACGATCACGCGGGTGAAACTGGCGGACCTGCGGGGGTACCTGCCCATCGACACGCCGGTCGTGACGCCTGACCAGCGGCGCGAGGAAATTGCCCGGCGCGTCCGGGCATGCCAACGTAGGCGGCGATGGTAACCGCACGGAGCGAGAGTTTGCCGCGCAACAACAAAGCCACGAAGGGCGAAAGGCCCCGGCAGAGACGATCCCCCTCGCAGCTGCGCGAGGCGATCCTGCGGGCCGCCGAGGCGGAATACTGCGCGTTCGGGTTTTCCGGGGCGACGACCGCCGCCATCGCGGCGCTGGCGCAGACCACCGAAACCCAGATCTTCCGCTACTTCGATTCGAAGGCGGAACTGTTCCGCGAAGCCATCCAGCGGCCGCTGGACCAGCATCTGCAGGCCTTCATGGCGGCCAGTCCGGCTGCCGATGCCGCGCCGAGGGAGCTGCAGGCGCGATCCTACATCGCCGAATTGCAGGACTTCATCGAGCAACACCAGCGCATGTTCCGTTCGCTCATCGTGGCCGAGACCGGCAAGGATGCGGACGTGCCCGGCATGGGCGGTGTCAACGCGCTGCAGGCCTACTTCGCGCGCGGTGCCGGCGTGGTGCGCCGCCGCACCGGCGGCGAGGACAAGCTGCCGCCGGAACTGATGGTGCGGATCAGCTTCGCCGCGGTGCTGGGCTGCGTGCTGTTCAAGGACTGGCTCTATCCCGACGGCATGGCGGACGACGCCGCGATCCGGGCGGCGATGACCCGCTTTGTCCTTGACGGCATCTATGCCGATGCGGCCGCCTTATCCGGGAGCGGCGGCAAGTCCGCCGCCGGCACCGCGGGCTGAAGGTCCACGCGGCGGGTCACGCCGATGGCGGCGAGAAACGCCGGGTCGTGGCTCACCACCAGCAGCGCGCCGTCATAGCCGCCAAGGCCCGCTTCCAGCGCCGCGATGGAGGCGAGGTCGAGGTGGTTGGTCGGCTCGTCGAGGATCAGCAAGGGCGGCGGATGCGCGCCGCCCAGCACGCAGGCCAGCCCCGCACGCAGGGTCTGGCCGCCGCTGAGCGCGCCGACCGCCTTGTCGGCAGCCTCGGCGCGGAACTGGAACCGGGCCAGCGCGGCGCGGCAGGCGTTGTTGTCCATGCCCGGATTGAGGCGCGCGAAATTGTCCGCGATCGTCGCGCCGGGATCGAGCAGGGTCATGCTCTGGTCGAACAGCGCAAAGGGCACATGGACCTCGACCTTGCCGCGTGACGGCGCGATCCGGCCCTCGACCAGCGCGAGCAGGGTTGATTTGCCGGTGCCGTTGGGCCCGGCGAGGGCGATGCGCTCCGGCCCGGTCACGGCAAGGTCGAGCCCGTCCAGCAGTGGGCGCTGCGGCGTATAGCCGAACGTGACGCCGCGCATGTCGAGCACCCGCTGGCCGGGCTGGAGGCCGGTGGGCGCGAGCGTGACGGCGAGCGTTTCCAGCCGCTCCACCCGCGCTTCCGCCTCGGCATGGGCCTGCGCTGCGGTCTCCTGGAGCCTTGCTGCGAGGCGGGCGTTTTCACCGCCGCTCTTTTCGGCCCGGTCGCGCCGCATGCCCGCCAGGATGCGCGGCATGTCGCCCCGCGCGCCCTTGCGGCTGCCGGCGGCATCGCGCCGCTGCTGGCGTTCGCGGGCGACTTGCGCCTTGCGCTGCACGTCGCCGAGGCGGCGCTCGGCCCCTGCCAGGTCCTGTTCGGCGGCGGCAAGTTCCACTGCCTTGCGCGCGCGGTAGGCGCTCCAGTTGCCGCCATAGCGCGCCGCGCCCAGCGTGGTCAGTTCGACGATCGCATCCATGGCTTCGAGCAGTTCGCGGTCATGGCTGACGACCACCGCCCCCGCGCGCCAGGCTGCCATGAGGTCGAGCACGGCGCGGCGACCGTCCTGGTCGAGATTGTTGGTCGGCTCGTCGAGCAGAAGGAAATCGGGCTCGCCGAAGACCGCGCCCGCCAGCGCGGCACGAGTGCGCTGGCCGCCCGAAAGCGCGGCCAGTCGGGTCTGCGGCGGCAGTTCCAGTCCGACCCGGCGCAGCGTCTCGCCAACACGGGTGCCCAGCGTCCAGTCCGCCTCGGACAGTTCATCGAGGGTGGCGATGCCGGCTTCGGCACGCTCCAGCAGGGCGAGCGCGGGGGCGACGCCGAGCAGGTCGGCGACGGTTTCCTGCGCGTCCACCTGCACGATCTGACGCATGGTGCCGATCGATCCGGCGCGCGTGACCCGGCCGCGGTCGGGGGTGAGGGCGCCGGTCAGGAGGTGCAGCACGGTGCTCTTGCCCACCCCGTTGCGGCCGACCACGCCGCAGCGTTCGGCGGCAAAGTCGATGGAGATCCCGGACAGGACGGGCGTGCCGTCAGGCGCGGACCAGCTGGCATTTGCCAGCGAAAGCATGGGGGTGAGCGAACGCCCGGCGGCGGGCGAGAACGGGGGCAAGGACATGGAACTTCCTGAAGGCAAGGCGGGATGGGCATTGCGGTCAGGCAGGGATCACATGGTCTTGCAGTTCCGTTCGCTTGGTGGCCATCACGGTCGATGGGAAACAGGCTTGTAGCGCAGGACGGTCCGTGCAGGCAAGCATCAGGTAGGCAGGTCGTAGTGGGCAGGTCGATTGGGCAAGGTCGATTGGGCAAGGGCGCCTTCGATGGCGCCGTTCAGGGGTTCACGGCCTCGGCGCTTTCCGCTTCGGTTTCGCGCGGCGTCCGGCCCGGCTCGCGCCGTCTGCCGACCCAGACCGCGCATCCCAGCAGCACCAGCGCCACCGTGAGCGCGATGACCGGGCGCGGATGGGCGATGAGGCAGAACGAGGCGAACCCGATGGTCATGCCGATCCATGAGGCATATTTGGCGTGACGCGGGATCGCCCGCTCCGCCCGCCAGGCGCGAAGCCCGGGGCCGAAGCGGGGATGATCGAGCAGCCAGGCTTCCAGCTTCGGCGACGAGCGGGCGAAGCAGGGCAAGGCAAGGATCATGAAATCCGTGGTCGGCAGCAGCGGGACAAAGATCCCGACCACGCCGATGCCGACCAGCGCCAGGCCCAGCACCAGCCAGGCCCAGCGGGATGCCCGCCCGCGTCGGAGCAGGTCCTCGGTGCTGCTCGGCCGCTCAGGCGAAGCAGGCATCGGCAAGCGACCGGACCCGTTCGAAGGCGGCCCTGGCTCCGGCGACGGCACGTTGTTCCTCCTCCGGCGTGAGATCGGCCGCGTTGAGTTCGGCAACAAAGGCACGCCAGTGCGCGGCCGGCCCTTCCGGCGCGGGAGCGAGGTGGCGGGCGCCGTGATGGTCGGAAAGTCCGATCCTGGCCGCTTCCTTGCGCAGCAGCGCCGCCCCCATGTTCGACCCTTCCGCCACGTAGAGCCAGCCAAGGGCCTCGGGCACGTCGAGAGGCCCGCCCGGCGTGAAGGCAGGGGTGCCATGACCCGTCGGCAATTGCCGGCCGAGATCGGCGAGGTCCGCCTCGATGAGATCGAGGCGCTGGCGTCCGGCGAGGCCCGGCAGGATGTAGCGCAGCGCCTCGCTGGCGTAGAGCGCGGCGATGTCGCGGTGGAACAGGAATTGCATTTCCAGGAACCGGCCATAGCCCGGCAGGCTGGAGAAGGGATCGGCGGCCATGATCGCCTTGTCGAGACGATCGTGCATGTCGTGGGTCGCGGTGCGGAGCGCGTGAACCAGCGTGGGCAGCAGCGCGTTGTCGGCGGGTTGGGGCATGACGGGGTGCGGGCCTTTCTGGGCAGGATCGGGTCGGGGCGGGGTCAGAACGAGATCAGCGCGGTCGCCTTCACGGTGCGGCCGGGCTGCGAGTAGAACAGCTGCGGGATGCTGCCGCTGTCGGGCAGGTCGAGCGCGTTGAAGTAGGTCTTGTCGAGCAGGTTGTAGACGCCGACCTGGAGCCGCAGGCCCTTGGCAAAGGCGGGCTGGATCCAGGCGCTGGCATCGATGATGCCGTAGCTCGGCGTCTTGTTGAGGTCCGACGCGGGGTTCTCGACCTTGTTGCGCGATCCGGCGACCGTTCCCGAAAGGTCGAGGCCGAAGGTGTCGTGCGTATAGCCAAGACCCAGCACCGCCCGCAGCGGCGGGATGGAGTTCAGGTGGTAGTCGTCCTCGGTGTTCTTGCCGTTCGTATAGGCCAGCGAGGCCCAGGTCCGCCAATGCTTCGAGAATTCCCAGTTGCCGCTCGCCTCGATGCCGTAGATGCGCACGCGATCGAGGTTCATGTACTTGAACACACCGAAGGGATAGCTGCCAGACAGGCCGGCGGCGGCCGCCGTGGTCGTCACGGTGTCGATGAAGTTGTGGTACGTGTTGCGATAGTAGGCCACGCGCAGACCCCGGCGGGCATCGCCGTAGTGGACGCCGAATTCGTAACCCTTGCTGGTTTCGGGCTTGAGTTCCGGCGTGCCGACGCTGACGTAGCTGCCGGTGCCGCCATAGGTGAGGTACAGTTCGGTCGCGGAAGGCGCGCGGAAGGCCTGCGCGTACTGGCCGTAGAGCGTCAGCCCGGAAAGCACTTCGGCCTCGACCAGCACCTTGGGTGACCAGTGGTGGTCCGAGGACCTGGCGGGCAGCCCTTCGTAGGCGGCATTCTCGGTATAGCTGGGCGTATCCTGCGGCGAACGCCGATAATAGTCGTAGCGGATGCCCGGGGTCACGTGCAGCCACGGCGCCGCGCCGACGCCGATGCGGTCCTGGAGGACGAGGCCGAGATCGGTGCCGTGCACGGTCGGCATGTCCGACTGGTTCACGTGCAGGAACGAGCAGGAATAGATCGCGGCGGTACAGTTGTCCTGCCCGGCGGCGTACTGGCTGGTATTGGTGCGATAGGCCTCTCCCGCGAGCGTGACCGCATGCGAGAACGGGCCGGTCTGGAAGTCGGTGGTGATCGCGCCGCTCAGGCCGTACATCTCGACCTCCAGGTCGCTGTCGCGGATGTACGTGCCGATGGGCGCGGTCAGGCGCTCGCCGGCGGTGTAGGTTTCGAGGTTGCTGCGCTGCCAGTAGCCGGTCAGGTGCGCCTCGCGGATCGCGCCGCCGTCGCCCTGGTAGTCGTAGCTGCCCGAGATGCGCTTGCGCTTGGTCTTGTTCTGGGTGTTGTAGGCGGAATAGGTGGAGCCGACCGAGGTCAGCGTGTTCTCGTCATAGTCGCGCGAGAAGATCTCACCGGTCAGGCCAAGGCGGTGTCCGCCGGGCAGGTACTGGTGCAGCTTCACCAGCAGGTTGAGCTGGTCGTAGCTGGCGGGATTGGCATCGGTGCGGGTCGATCCGGTGCCGCCGGTATTGCCCTGGTTCCTGGTCTCGTTGCCGTTCTGGTAGCCGCCCTGGATCAGCAGCAGGGTATCCTTGCTGCGCACGGCGGCGGCCTGGTTGATGTAGGCACTGTCGCTGGCGCTGTCATACGTGACCTTGCCAAGGCCTGCCTGGACCTTGCCGTCCACCAGCAGGTCCTCGGGATCGAGCGTGCGCAGCGCCAGCGTGCCGGCCAGGGCGCCGGTGCCGAAGAAGCTGGAATCGGCGCTCTTCACCACGTCGATGGCGGTCAGCGCGTTGAAGTCGAACAAGGCGACGCCGCCCTGCACGCCGCGCGCGCCGTCGTTGAGCCAGGGGGTGCGGATGCCGTCGATGGTGGTGAGCACGCGGTTGGCGTCGAGGCCGCGAATGTTGATCGACTGGTTCTGCGGGTTGAAGTTTACCCCGGCATCGACGCGGCGGGCATAGTCCGAGAGGCTGTCGACCATGCGTTCGCGCAGGGTCTCGGCGGTTGTCGTGGTCGTGAGCACGCGGGGCTTGCCGCTGGCGCTGCGCTCGGCATCGGCGGTGTCTTCGGCCTTGGCCCTGACCGGGAACGAGCCGAGGCGGACGGTATCGTCCGGGCTGTCCACGGCCTGCGCCAGCGCCGGAGCGCCGGGGAGCAGAAGCATCAACGCGGCGGCCGAGGCCATGCCCCCGCCAATGCCCCTGCTGGTGCCCCCGCTGGTGCCACGGCCAATGCCGATCCTGCTCGTACCTGTCAGCAGCGCGGTAATCATGTTCTGGACCCTTTCACGAATGAGAAGCAATAGCAATAGATGGACGTGATCGTGCCCAGTCTCGGGCACGCCCCGGTGGCCGACATGCCGAGTGCAGGCCGGGCGCAGGCTCGGGCGCAGGCCGGGCACAGGCTGGGCACAGGCCGCGCACACGGCGGGCGAACGGCGAGCCAAGCGAGGCGCATGGCGGGCGAGGGCAAGGCATCCGTCCGATGCCCCTGATTCGCTCCTCTATCTTAATGCTATTGATTCGCAATAGAATTTGTGGGACCAGCGCGACACGAACTTTCGCAGCCTGCTTCCAGAGGGAAGGACATTACATGAAACAACAAGCCCGCTACCGGTCGGCTCTGGCGTGCGCCGCGCTGGCCGCCGCCTTCACGGCCCCGCCGGCCCTGGCGCATTCACCCTATCTGCTGCCGAACGGTTTCACGCTCGCCGCGCAGGACCATGTCAGCGTCGAGGCCGCGTTCAGCGAGCATGTCTTCGTGCCCGCCATCGCCATGCAGTCCGACCTGTTCCACGTCGTCGCCCCCGATGGCGCCGGCACCGCGCTGAAACCGGTCGTGCTGCGCGACCTCACGATACTGGAAGTGCCGACCCCGATGCAGGGCACCTATCGCATCAGCAGCGGCGCGCGCATGGGCCGGGTCGCCAAGGCGGCGCTGATCGACGGGGTCTGGGAATTCATCGATCCGCGCCGCCCGCTGCCTGCCGGGGTCGCGCCGGTGGACATGCAGAGCGTGACCAGGGCCGAGGCCTACGTCACCCGCGGCGCGCCGACGGCCGCCGCGCTCACGCCGACCGGCAAGGGCCTTGAATACCGTGCGATCACCCATCCCGACGCGATCCGGGCGGGCAAGCCTGCCGAATTCCAGTTGCTGTTCGATGGCAAGCCGCTCGCCGGGGCCGATGTCGAAGTGGAAGAGGCGCAGGCTGGAGACGGTGAGAATGTGCGCCTGCCGCTGATCGTCAGCGATGCGCAGGGCCGCTTTGCCATCACCGCGCCGCGGGCCGGGCTCTACTTCGCCATGACCCGCCACCGGGTGGCCGCGAGCGGCGCCGATCCGGCGCGCAGCTACACGTACGCGCTCAGCTATTCCGTCACCGAGGGAGAACGACCATGACCCAGACCTTCCTGCGCCGCGCCTTTTGCCTTTGCGCGGCGCTGCTACTGCCCTGCGCGGCCCATGCCGCCTCGCACGACCTGGCTACCTTCATCCGCGAGCAGGATCTCGACGGGGACGGCAAGGTCAGCAAGGACGAGTTCCAGCGCGGCCGCGACGCCGAATTCGCGCGGATGGACCGCAACCGCGACGGTGTCCTCTCGCACGACGAATATGTCGGCGACTACCGCGAACGGCTGGAGCGCGAACTGCTCGAACGTCCCGAAGCCGAGCGCGCGGACTTGCGCAGCCGACAGCTTCGCCAGGCCGATGTGCGCTTCCGGATCCTCGACAGCGATCACGGCGGCGGCATCTCGACCGCCGAATTCGCGGCGAGCGGCTGGGCCATGTTCCTGCGCCACGACACCGACCACGACGGCTGGGTCTCCATGGCGGACGTGCCCGCCCCTGCGGACTGATACCGTTCAGGGGCCTGAATTCCTTGGGGGGAAGCCGCGGCGAGGTGGGGGCACCGCGCCGCGGCAATTCCCGCTTACCAGTTGAAGCCGGCGCGGACGTAGAGATAGCGTCCGTTGAAGCCGAAGGGCGAGTAGTACGGGAAGCCCAGCACGCCGGTCGAGTTCAGCGCGGCGGGCACCTTGTGCGGGTAGACGTCGAACAGGTTGCTTGCGCCGATCGCCACTTGCGCGCCCTTGGCGGGCTGATAGCGCAGTTCCAGGTCGGTGATCGTGTGGGCGCCGGTGTTGTAGTCGTTCGCCGCCGTGGTTCCGGCCTGCAGCACGTCGCCGTAGTAGGTCGCCCGCAGCGTCGCGCCCAGCGGGCCGTTAGACCAGTCCACCGATCCCGTCACCTTCTCGCCGGGGGTGCCCTGCTCGATGGTCAGGATGCGGCTGCGGGCAAACAGCGTCGGCGCCGGATCGAGCACCGAGGTAGAGGTCGGCACCTTGGTCACCTTGACGTCGTTGACGTTGCCCGCGAGCGTCAGGTCGAAGGTGTTCTCCCCCGCATGCAGGCGGTAGTGGGCCACCGCGTCGATGCCCTTGGTGGTCGAGGCGAGGCCGTTGATGAAGAAGCGTGCCGCCGAGACGTTGAAGGGCGCCAGCAGGTCGGCCACTTGCGAACTGAAGCTGGCCTGGATGTTCTCCGAAAGGCCGAGCTGGTCGCGCAGGTGGATACGGTAGCCGTCGACGGTCAGGTCGAAGCCGCCGCTGCGCACGACAAAGCCCGCCGAAAGGTTGGTGGACTTTTCGGGCTGGAGCTTCTTGCCGCCCAGCGCCACGGCGACGTCGCTGGTCGAGGGATAAGTGCCGGTCAGGATCGGCACGCCGTTCTGCACCACCGAGGAGACCGAGGTGAAGTACTGCTGCTGGAGCGAGGGGGCGCGGAAGCCGGTGGAGGCAGTGCCGCGGACCGCGAAGGCCGGGCTGAAGTCGTAGCGCAGCGAGAGCTTGCCGGTCCCGGTCGAGCCGAAATCGGAATAATGCTCGCCGCGCCCGGCCAGGCCGACCAGCAGCTTGTCGGTCACTTGCGCCTCGAGATCGAGATAGATGCTCTGGTTGCCGCGATGCTTGCTCACTTCGTTGAGCGGCGAGAAGCCGAGGAAGCCCTGCGCACCCGGCGCCGCGCCTGCCACCGGATTGTCGGCATAATCGTAGGAGGCAGGCTCGCCCGCCTTGATCTCATACCCCTCGCGGCGCCCCTCCACGCCGAAGGCGAGGTTGAGCGACTGGAACACATCGAACTTGCGCGATACGTCCACGCCGCCGACCAGTTGGTCGTAGATCAGCGCGCCGTCGTAGAAGTCGGTCCGGGATTCGTTGCCGTAGCTGTAGTTGGCGGTATCGAGCGTGCGGAAATCGATCCGGTTGCGGCCGTAGCTGACGTTTACGTCGACGTTCCAGTCGCCGAGGTCGCCTTTCAGGCCCAGCGCCGAATTGAGGTCCTTCGAGCGGGTGTTGATGAGCGGCAGGAAGCCATCCGGGTAGAGTTCGGACACGGCGGTGGCGGCAGAGGGCAGGCGCGGGAAGGCCGCGCTTTCGCTTTCGCGGTGCTGGTAGCCCAGCCAGCCGTAAAGCTGCCAGTTGTCGCCCACCGAGGTGCCGGCATTGGCCCAGAGGCTGTACTGCTCGACGGCGGGGTCACCGAAGCGGCCGGTCACCCGCGAAGGGGTGACGCGCGGGTCGAAGTCGGCGCGGTTGGTGGCGTCGCGGTTCACGTATTCGCCGGAAACGGTCAGGTAGCCGTCCTCGCCGAAGCCGAAGCCCTGCCAGGCCGAGGCGGTGATCGCGCGTTCGCCGGTCACGCTGCGGCTGCCGCGCGCGGTGTCCACGTCGGTATCGTAGAGGCCATAGGTCACGCTGGCGCCGCCGCCGCTGCGTGCCTTGCGCAGGCGCAAGTTGACGACACCGGCGATGGCGTCCGAACCGTATTGGGCGGAAGCGCCGTCGCGCAGTACCTCGATGGTCTCCAGCGCCACGGTCGGCACGGTGTTGAGGTCGACCGCGGCCGAGCCGCGCCCGACGGCGCCATTGGTGTTGAGCAGTGCGGCGGAATGGCCGCGCACGCCGTTGATCAGCACCAGCGTGGCGTCGGGCGAGAGGCCGCGCAGGGTGGCGGGGCGGATCGCGTCGGTGCCGTCGACGGCCGAGGGGCGGGGGAAATCGATGGACGGGGCGACGGCGGCGAGCGCGCTTCCGAGTTCGGTGGTGCCTTGCTGGCGCAGGCTGTTCGCGCTCAGCACATCGACCGGCGAGGCGCTGTCGAGCCGCGAGCGTCCTTCGGCGCGGGTGCCGGTGACGATGATGTCGGCGCCGGGTTCGGCGGCGTCGCCGCTCTCGGTCGCGGTCTGGGCCAGCGCGGGGAATGGCGCCCAGACGAGGGCTGCCCCCAGCGAGAGGCGGGTCAGGCTGATTTTCACGAAAAACTCCCTGTGGTCACGTTTGCGGGCCGGAAGGGGGGATTCCCGGCCGCGGGTACGGTGGGCTGCGTTGTCGCATGCCCTGTTGGACGGGAACGCCGGACGAAAACGCGCGGAAGGCGGCGTCCCGAACCGTTGACGCTGACTGGCGAGTGCTCGATTCGCAGCATTTGCCAGTCAGGCGAATTCCCCGATGACGGGAAAGTCGCGCCAGTATCCCCTCGCGCTTTGTCGACCTATTTGATTGACATTATGCCGTCAAGGCGGGGAAGCGCCTGCGGGACATAGGAAATCTAGGATAAGCCTTAGCCGTACTTCGCAGGCGGCCCGGGCGGCGCGCATTTTCACGCCGCTGCCTTGTTCGTGCGATTATGAAACGCCACGAAATCGTCTGCTGGCAGCGCCTTCGAGTACAGCCATCCCTGGGCAAACTCGACGCCGGCATCCTTCAGGTACGCTTGCTGTGCCTCGGTCTCGACGCCTTCTGCCACGATCTTGAAATTGAGGCTGTGACCCATTTCAATGATGTGCGGAATGACCAGGCTCGTTGCCGCCTGCTTGCCGATCGCACTGATGAACGATTTATCGATCTTGAGCGTGTCGAGCGGCAACGTCTCCAGCAATGACAGACTGGAATAGCCGGTGCCGAAGTCGTCAATCGCGATGACATGGCCTGCCGCGCGGGCGCGTTCGATGGTGGCACGGGCCGCGGCGGCGTTCATGAAGCCGCGTTCGGTTGCCTCGAGCCAGATCTGTTCGCTCGCCACGTCGGCGTCAGCCAGTGATTTCGCCAGCACGGCCAGGAAACGCCCGCTTTGCATGTCGGCGGAGGAGATGTTGACGGCAATGTGAATGCCCCCATACTCGCCCCCGCATTCACCTTTCCAGCGCGCAAGATCGGCAGCGACGCACTCGATCGCATGGTCGGTGAGCGCCTCGATCAGGCCGGTTTCCTCGGCCAGTGGGATGAATATTTCCGGAGATATGGAAGTCCCGTCCGGCCGGTTCCACCGCATCAGGGCTTCGGCGCCGACGCATCGGCCGGTCGATAGCTCGATGATGGGTTGGTAGAGGGTGATGAACTCGCGGTTTTTCACCGCGATTGCCAGTTCCTTGTGCGGTGAAAGGCGCTGACGTAATGCCCAGAGGACAAGCGCCACGAGAAGCGCCGAAGTGACGAGCCCGAGCGGGACGAGATACCACAACTCCTTCTGGGCGCGTGTTTCCGCAAGCGTATGATCGCTTATCGCAAATGCCCGCAGCTTTCCCTCATCGATCGAGGCGAACATGAACTGGCCCTGTCGCCCCGCCCCCTTGCGGTTGGCCACGCGCTCAAGGAGGTCTGTCGGCACCGGGCCGCTGACGGAAATAACCCGGCCATCGATCGAGGCGATTCCCAGCGTCATGGCGGTGTCGGTCAACACATCGATCATGCGCGCGGGATGCATGAGCGCATTGTAATTTCCATGGCTTAGCGCATTCATGGCGATGCCGCCGGAGAGCCGTGCCGGCATTTTCAGGAACAAGCCGAAGCCATCGTCCAACTGCAGGTCGGGCTTGCCCATCGCGATCGGTTGATCCACGCGGCCCCAACTCGTGCAGGCGAGACGCCCGTTCATGAAAAAGCCGATTTCTTCGACAGAGCGTGTCGCAAGGGTAAGCCGGCGCATGCGTGCGATGTGCGCCGGGGAGCAATCGGAAAACCCTTCCCGTTCGAGCTGCCTGATGGCGTCGCGGGCGAAGTCGAGACTTCGATCGGTACGCTTGAGGGTCCACCCGGCATATTCCTCAAGGTGGCGTTTTTCGGATTCGGCAGCGCTATGCCGCGCGTAGATGGCGATGCCTGCCAGTGGCGTGACTGCCGCCAGCACGGCGAGCAAAGAGGCAATGGCGGCAATCTTGCGGCGGCTCATGCAAATCCCACATGGATGCGTTCTTGCCCGCGTTTGCAGGCTGTCGGAAGATCTCTATCTTGAGATAGGGCGCGGATGGGCGGCAAGCCCGATTTCAACAACAAATTCAATCGCAAAGCAGCATGGGGCGATGCTGCGCGACCACCTTGAGGATACCGCGAACAGGCTGTCTGGTGGAGGAGCGGGGAATTCGCTTTTCGCGAACATCCAAACGGCCTAGCGCCAGGAACCATGAGCAAGCCCGTGATCCGTCCTTTCGTGCCCGCCGACGAGCAGGGAGTCCTCGACGTGATCCTGCCGATCCAGCAGCAGGAATTCGGCGTGGCGATAACCGCCGAGGACCAGCCCGACTTGCGCGCGATCCCCAGTTGGTACCAGACCGGACGGGGCGCCTTTCTCGTCGCCGAGCATGAGGGCCGGATCGTCGGCACCATCGCGATGAAGGACATCGGCGATCTCGGATCCGGCACGGATCGCAAGGGCGGCGGCGCCTTGCGCAAGATGTTCGTGGCGGCGGACTATCGCGGGCGGGAACGGGGCGTGGCCACCGCCTTGCTGCACAGCCTGCTGGATGCCTCGCGGGCGAAAGGGATCGGCACGGTCTACCTCGGCACGACCGACCGGTTCCTCGCCGCGCACCGCTTCTACGAGCGCAGCGGCTTCCGGCCGGTCGCGGCGGAAGACCTGCCGGAGCGTTTCCCGCGCATGGCGGTGGATACGCGCTTTTATGCCATCGATCTGGGGTGAGGGGCTGGTGCCGCGAAATTCGCTTGTCGCGAATGTGCAGACGGTCTCTTAGGGCTGACCCCAGCCGAACGTCCCCGAAGCGGTCAGCAAGCCGTCCTGCACGGTAAATCCACCCGGCAGATCGCGCGCCAGCCAGAGCGGGCCGTCCAGGTCGACAAAGCGGCTCATCGCGGCGAGCGGCCAGGCGGCGGCGACCGAGAGGGACGAGCAGAGCATGCAGCCGGTCATCACCCCCATGCCGGCGCGGCGCGCGGCATCGGCGAGGGCGAGTGCGCCGGTGAGGCCGCCGGACTTGTCGAGCTTGATCGTCACATAGGCGTAGCGGCTGCGCAGGCGGGCAACGTCAGCGGCGACGTGGGCGGATTCGTCGGCGGAGAGCGGGACCGGAGAATCGAAGCCTTCCAGCGCGTCGTCCGCCCCGGCGGGCAGCGGCTGCTCCAGCAGTTCGAGCCGTGCCTGTGCCAGTGCCGGCAGGACCCGTTCGAGCAGGGCCATGTTCCAGCTCTCGTTGGCATCGGCGATCAGCACCGCGTGGGGCACGGCGGCGCGGATCGCGGAGACGCGCTCGGCCACGTCGTGGGCATCGAGCTTGATCTTGAGCAGGGGGCCATTGCCCTTGCTTCCGCCTTCGTTGCCATCTCCCGCGCCATGCTCGGCGGCAATCGCGGCGGCGCGGGCGGCCATCGCCTCGGGACGGTCGATGCCGACGGTGACGGCGGTGCGCAGCGCAAGGGGGAAAGCGCCGAAATGCGCCGAGACCGGCACGCCGGAGCGCTTGGCCTCAAGATCCCACAGCGCGCTGTCGATGGCGTTGCGCGCCGCACCGGGCGGCACCGCGCCGAGCAGGGCGGTCCGGTCGATGCCGCCTTCGACCAGCGGGGCGAGGGCGGCGATCTGCTCGACAATATCGGGGGCGAATTCGCCGTAGCGGCCATTGGGGGCACCTTCACCCCGGCCGACGTGCCCGTCCTGCTCGATGGTCACGTGAACCAGGTCGATCGCCTCACGCGTGCCCCTCGCGATGGCGAAGGGCCGCGCGAGGGGGTGGTGCGCGATCGAGGCCGAAACGCGGCGGATCACGCCGGGAAGCGGGCGATCAGGCGGTCGATCACGGCATCCATGCCGGTGACGACCGGATCGACGCAGGGCAGGCCGGTCTCGGCGGTGATCCGCGCGCGCAGGTCCTCGGCGGCAGCGGCGTCGAGCAGCGAGCCGTTGATCGACACGCCGATGAACTCGGCATCGGGGCTGGTCAGCCGGGCGCTGCGCAGGTTCTCCTCGATGCAGGCGGCAATGCCGGGCACCTGCATGTGCGGCAATCCGCGCATGTGCGGGCGCGAGGGATCGTGGCACATCACCATGGCCTGCGGCTGGGCGCCGTGGAGCAGGCCGAGCGAGACGCCCGCGAAGGAGGGATTGAACAGCGAACCCTGCCCCTCGATCACGTCCCAGACGTCGTCTTCCCGCGCGGGCGAAAGTGCTTCGGCGGCGCCCGCGATGAAGTCGGCGATCACGCTGTCGATGACCACGCCCTCACCGGCGATCAGCACGCCGGTCTGGCCGGTGGCGCGGAAGCGGGCGGGCAGGCCGCGGGCGTTGAGGGCATCGGCGAGGTGGATCGAGGTGTACATCTTGCCGACCGCACAATCGGTGCCCACGGTCAGGATGCGGCGGCCCGGACGCGCGGCACCGGTGCCGACCTTGAGGCCTTCGGGGGCGGCGCGCACGTCGATCAGCTGGCGGCCCAGTGCCTCGGCCCGTTCGCGGATGCGCGGCTCGGTGGCAAGGTGCTGGTGCAGGCCCGAGACGATGTCGAGCCCGGCGTCGAGCGCGGCGAGCACATGGGGGATCATCGCTTCCTCGAGCCGGCCGCCGCTGGTGGCGATGCCGAGGACAAGCGAGCGGGCACCGGCGGCGGCGGCCTCCACGGCGGTCATGCGCGGCAGGCCGAGGGTCAGGGTGTTGTCCGCCTCGCCGAGTTCGCCGATGCAGTCCGCCCGGCGGAACGTGGCCAGCCCGCGCGAGGTCTTGATGTCGAGCGGGTTACGCTTGTCGCCGATGTAGAGGAGGAAGGGGCCGGGGATCATGGAGAGTGCTTTCCGTCTTGGTGTGACGGGGCCCTAGCACGGCTGGACGCCGGGTAGGCATCGCAATTCCGCGCCCATCCATAATCGTTACTTATGGACCTGCAAGCGATCGCGCAGAAAATCGAGGAAGTCGAGTGCAAGCTGCGAGGGCGGGCGCGCCTCCAGATAGGCCGCGTGAATGGCATAGGGCTGGGGCGGGTCGAGCCTGCGCATCGCCATGCCGGGCGCCTGCATCGCCAGCGCCGTGTGCAGGTCGACAATGGTCATGCCGAGCCCCGCACGCGCCATGGCGGCCGCCACGAAAAACGTGCGCGAGGCGCCGACCGGATCGGTCTCGATCTCGCGGCGCGCCAGTTCGTCGGCCACGGCGCGCCCTTGCGGGCCGCTGTCGGCGGTGGAGATCAGCGCGCGCCCGGACAGGGCGGACAGCGGCAGCGGATCGAGCGCATCGGGCAGGTCGGCCTCGCGGAAGCAGGCGACCATCTCCCCCTCGCCGAGACGGGAACTAGCCAGCAGGGTATCGCGCGGCGGGGTATAGCAGATGACAACGTCGGTCTCGTGCGCGCGCAGCTTGGCGGCCATGTCGTCGTGGTGGATCGTGTGCAGTTCGATCGAGACGCCGGGATGGCGCGCGAGATAACCCGCCAGCGCCTCGGGCAGCAGCTCCATGCCGAGCGCGGGCAGGGTGGACAGCCGCAAGGTGGTGCCCCGGCCATGGCGCATGTTGCGCGCGGTGTCGCGCATCTGGCGGACCTTCTCCTGGATGGCGTCGGCCTGCTCGTAGAGGGCATGGGCATCGGCGGTCGGCACCAGGCGGCCGCGGGTGCGCCCGAACAGCGGGAAGCCGAGCACGCTTTCGGCATGGCGCAGCAGGCTGGTGACGGCGGGCTGCGATACGTGCAGCAACCGCGCGGCGGCGCTGACCGAGCCGGTGGTGTAGACGGCGTGGAAGACTTCGATGTGGCGCAGGTTCATGCCGGGGGTTTGCCGGATCGGGGCAAGGTATGTCCAGTGGCAGGCTTTGGGTTGCCCGGGGACCTCCAGGTGTCGTTCTGGTAGGGTTCTGTGCGGTTCGAAATGCGCGGCCGGCCCCTTTCCAATTGCCGCCAGATGGCACAGGATAAGTCTATGCTTCGTACTCTCTATCCGCCGGTCGAACCTTACGAGACCGGCATGTTCGATACCGGCGACGGTCACTCCCTCTATTACGAGCGCTGCGGCACGCCCGGCGCGAAACCGGCGGTTTTCCTGCACGGCGGGCCGGGTGGCGGCATTTCCCCGGCGCATCGCGGGCTGTTCGATCCGGCGCTCTACGACGTCCTGCTGTTTGACCAGCGCGGCTGCGGCAGGTCGGTCCCGCATGCTTCGCTCGATTCCAACACGACCTGGCATCTGGTGGAAGACATCGAGCGATTCCGGGAACTTATGGGTGCGGAAACGTGGCTGGTGTTCGGCGGCTCCTGGGGCTCGACGCTTTCGCTCGCCTATGCCCAGAAGCATCCCGAGCGGGTCAGCGAACTGGTGCTGCGCGGCATCTACATGTGCTCCAGGGCAGAGCTGGACTGGTTCTACCAGTTCGGCGTTTCGCAGATGTTCCCGGAGAAATACGAGCGTCTCGTTGCGCCGATTCCCGAGGAAGAGCGCGGCGATATCCTTCACGCGTACCACCGCCGCCTGACAACCGGCCCCGAAGCCGAGCGGATCGAGGCCGCCCGCATCTGGAGCATGTTCGAGGGCGAGACCATCACCCTGCTGCCCGATCCCGCCAACTCGGCGCAGCATGACGATGGCCGCTTCGCGCTCGCCTTCGCGCGGCTGGAGACGCATTATTTCGTCAACGATTGCTGGCTCGAACCGGACCAGTTGCTGCGCGATGCCCACAAGCTGGGTGCGATTCCCGGGACGATCGTCCATGGCCGCTACGACATGCCGTGCCCGGCACACTTTGCCTGGGCGCTGCACAAGGCCTGGCCCCAAGCGGACTTCCACCTGATCGAAGGGGCCGGCCACGCCTATTCGGAACCGGGCATTCTCGACCAGTTGATCCGCGCGACCGATCGTTACGCCGGCAAGGTCTGATCGTTTCGAGCGGCAGCGATCAGCCGGTCCTTGAACCATAGCATGCCCGCGTCGCTGGCGCGGGCGGCGTGGTACTGGATCATCTCGCGCATGGGCGGCATGGCCGGGAGAAACGCCGGAGCGGGCCGGATCGTCAGCGGCAGCAGCGGCGCGAAGACCCGCGCGAGCCGCTCGTGCATCAGGGCAAGCAATCCCGTGCCCGGCAGCAGCCAGGGTACCAGCGAGAACGAGGGTGCCGTCACCTCGATACGGCGGCGATCGTCCGAGGTGAGCATGTGCCGCTCGGCAAACGAGGGCACGCCGGTGATCCGTACCGCGACATGGCCGCAGGCGTAGTAGCGCTCTTCCGTCAGGTCCCCCAGAAATACCGGGTTTTGTGCCCAGCCGACGACGACGTGGCGTTCCTCGAACAACAGTTCGCTGGGGTGGTCGGCGATCAGGAACTGCTCGGGCGTCAGCTGGAAATCGAGCTTGCCGTCTTCCAGCAACACGCCGGTCTGGCGGGTCGGCAGGGCGATGTTGATGTCTACCCGCGGCGCCTCGGCCTTGAGGCGGGGCAGCAGCGGGCCGAGCAGCACGGTGGCGACATAGTCCGACGCGGCGATCTCGAAACGGCGATCGGAGGTCGCCGGATCGAACGCGGTCGCGCCCGAGATCAGCACGCGCAAGTTGCGCACCGCTTCCGAAACCATGGGCAGCAGCGCCAGCGCGTGAGGCGTTGCGACCATGCGCCGTCCGTGCGGCACCAGCAGCTCATCGTTGAGGGCAAGCCGCAGGCGGCCGAGCGCCGCGCTCATGGCCGATTGCGTGAGGTTCAGCCGCTGCGCCGCCCGCGTCACGTTCTGCTCCTCCAGCAGCAACTCCAGTGCGATCAGCAGGTTGAGGTCGAATTTGTCGAGGCGCATGAGGTATCGATTCTGTTTGTGATAAACGACAAAAACAAAAAATTTGATCTGTAGCAAGGGCCGGCCCATCCCGAAGCCATGACAAGTCCGGGGACGCCGGGCGTGCGGCCCACGCCGCGAGGGCGAGAGGAAGGCAGATGAAGGACCTGAACGTGCTGGTTGTCGGCGGCGGCATTGGCGGGCTTTCCGCCGCGATCGCGCTGCGGCGGGCAGGGCACGGGGTGACGGTGATCGAGCGCGATCCCACCTGGTCGGTCTATGGGGTAGGCATCATCCAGCAATCGAACGTGGTGCGGGCGATGGACCAGCTTGGCGTTCTCGATGCCTTTCTGGATGCCGCCTGCGGGTTCGATGCAGTGGAGATCTATATTCCCGACGGCACCCGCGTGGCCCGTATCCCGACGCCGACGCTGGTCGAGGGCAAGCCGTCGAACGTGGGCATCGGCCGCCGCGCCTTGCAAGCGGTGCTGGGCGGCAGCGCCCGGGAACTCGGCGCAGAGATACGTCTCGGGCTTACGGTAGAGGTGCTGGAGCAGGATGAAACGGGTGTTACCGCCCGCTTCCCGGACGGCAGCGAGGGACGATACGACATCGTCGTTGGTGCCGACGGAGTCTATTCGCAGACCCGCCGCATGGTGCTGCCCGACGCGGAAAGCCCCGAATTCACCGGCCAGTCGGTCTGGCGCTACAACTTTCCGCGCGCCGAGGGGCTCGATGCCCTTCACGTCTATAACGGCCCGACCGGCGTTGGCCTCGTGCCGATGTCGGCCGAGACGATGTACATGTACGCGACCACGCCCGAGCCCGGAAATCCGCGCTATCCGCAGGAGGGCCTCGCCGCGACGATGCGAAGCAAGCTGGCCGGAACCGCGCCCGCGATCCGCGAACTGGCCGAGGCGATCACCGAGGATGAAGGCGTCGTCTATCGTCCGCTGGAAGGCATGATGGTGCACGGGCCATGGCACAGCGGACGGGTGGTGCTGCTGGGCGATGCCGTCCACGCGACGACGCCGCATCTGGGGCAGGGCGCGGGCATGGCGATCGAGGATGCCCTCGTGCTGGCGGAGGAACTCTCCGCTTGTGACACGCCGGAACGGGCCTTCGAAGCCTATCGCGCGCGTCGCTACGAACGCTGCCGCTACATCGTCGAGGCCTCGCTGGCGATCTGCCACGGCCAGATCGGCAAGGGCCCGCCGGTCGACAATCACAAGGCCACTGCCGAGATGTTCGCGGTGGTCAGCCAGCCAATTTGACATTTTGATTCAAGGAATTGCAGCCATGAGCCGAGTGACCGAAATCCGCTATGTCGGATATGGCGTCGAGGATTTCGACGCCGAACGCGCCTTCTACACGCAGGACTGGGGATTGGAGGAAGTTGCCGCTTCCGAAGACTATGTGTGGTTCAAGACGCAGGGGCATGACGAGCATCATGTCGTCCGCCTGCACAAGTCCGCCGCCAACCATGTCGAAGTGATCGCCTTCGCCGCTGACAGCCGCGAGGATGTGGAGGCGCTCCACGGCAAGGTCGTCGCCGCGGGTTGCAAGGTGATCTTCGCGCCGCGCGACCTCGACGCGCCGGGCGGCGGTTATGGCTTCCGCTTTTTCAGCCCCGATGGGCTGCCTTTCGAGATTTCGACGGGTGTCGAACGGCTCGGCAAACGCGACATGGCGCGCTGGGAAGGCGTGCCGGCGAAGATCAGCCACATCGTCATGCACTCGCCCGATCATCAGGCGCTGGTGGCCTTCTTCACCGATGTGCTGGGCTTCAAGGTGAGCGACTGGCTGGGCGATTTCATGTGCTTCCTGCGCTGCAACGAGGCGCACCACCGCGTCGCCATCCTGCCCGGGCCGCCCTGCCTCAACCACGTGGCCTACGACATGCTCTCGGTGGACGACATGATGCGCGGCATCCACCGGCTGAAGCAGCGCGGCACCGATCTGCGCTGGGGGCCGGGGCGCCACACGGCGGGCAACAACACCTTCAGCTACTTCACGACACCTGCCGGGTTCGCGGTCGAATATACCTCGGAACTGGAAGAGGTCGATTTCGAGACGCATGAGCACAAGGTTCACATTCCCGGCCCGCAGGTCATGGACCAGTGGGGCATCGGTGTCGGCGGCCCGCAGACGATGCCGCATCCCGCGCCCGACGCGCGGCTGTTCCAGCCGGCAGACGCATGATGCGGCGCGGGCTTCGGATCGCGGCACTGGCGGCCTGTGCCCTTGCGCTGGTTTCGGCGCGCGGGCCGGACAGTCTGACCGAGCGTAATCGCGCGATCGTGACCGATTTCGCCCGCCTGTTCTACACGGAGCGCAACGTGCGCGCGGCGTTCGAGCGCTATGTCGCGGAGGACTATGTCCAGCACAACCCGGCCATCCTTGACGGGCGGGAAGCGGCGATCGCCATGCTGGAGCCTAAGTTCTCCGCGCCGGGCGCCTCGTTCGATGTGAAGCGTATCCTCGTCGATGGCGACATGGCGATGATCCACCTCCACGGCCGCCCTTCGCCGGATAATCCCGGCGGCGCGGTGGCCGATATCTACCGCCTGAAGGACGGCCGGATCGTCGAGCACTGGGACGTGCTGCAGCCGATCCAGAGGCAGACCGTCAATCCGCACCCCTATTTCTGATTACAGGAGCCCCCATTGGCCCTCTTCGAATACTTTCCGAACTACATCTGGAACCTCTCGGTCGCGATCGCGATGGAATCGGGCGCGCAGCTCGGCGAGATCATCGACATGTGCCAGCCGATCCGCGACGCGGCGGCGAACGGTGCCGATGCGGGCACGCCGCAGTTCATGAAGGCCTGGGCGGCGATGGGCGACAAGCTGCTGCAGCTTGCCGCCGAGGATGAGGCGAAGGGCCGTACATTCTCTGCCTCCAACAAGCTGGAGCGGGCCTCGCTCTATCTCATCACGGCAGAGCGCATGCAGGGCCACGGCCATCCCGGCCGCCAGGAGACTTACGCGAAGGCGCGCGAGGCTTTCGATCGCTCGACGGTGCTGGGCAAACTCAACCGCGAGCGCGTGGAAATTCCGCTGGAAATCGGCACGATGCCGGCACTGTTCACGCGCGCACCGGGAGAGGGGCACAAGCCCGTGGTGGTGTTCTGCAACGGCCTCGATAGCTGCAAGGAACTGCTCTACTGGACCCGTCTGCCGCAGGAACTGGCACGCCGGGGGATCTCCACGCTCTGCGTCGATCAGCCCGGTTCGGGCGAGGCGCTGCGCCTGCAGGGCCTACCGGTCGATCCCCATTCGGAAAGCTGGGCAAGCAAGGCGGTGGACTGGCTGGAGCAGCAGCCGGAAGTCGATCCCGCGCGCATCGGCATGACCGGCATCTCGCTCGGCGGTCATTTCGCGCCGCGTGCGGTTGCCTATGAGCCCCGCTTTGCCTCGGGCGCGGTCTGGGGGGCCAACCACAACTGGCGCGAAGTGCAGGACAAGCGGATGGCGCGTGAGGGCGAGAACCCGGTGCCGCACTACTGGGCGCACGTTCACTGGGCCTTTGGCGCCAAGGATCAGGACGATTTCCTCGCCAGGTCCGAAGCGATGAACCTCAACGGCCACATGGATTCCATCCGCGTGCCGTTCCTCGTCACCCATGGCGCCAAGGATCGCCAGATCAGCGCGGGCTATGCAGAGGATCTCTACGACCAACTCGTGAACTCGCCGCGCCGCGAGAAGGTGATCTTCACTGACCGCGAAGGCGGCGTGGAGCATGTCGGCGCCGACAACATGGCATATGGGCGCGACCTGATTTCCGACTGGTTCGCCGAGACGCTCGGAGGAGAAACCGCATGACCCGCCGCTTCGTCGATCTCTCGATCTCGCTCTGCAACGACGTGGTCAGCGATCCGCCGTTCCTGAAGCCCGAGATCACCTATCAGACCCACATGGATACGGCGGGCGAACTGGACATGTTCTTCCCCGGCGTCACGGCGGAAGACACGCCGGATGGCGCCGGCTTCGCGGCATCGGAATGGGTGAAGTTGACGACGCACAGCGGCACGCATCTGGACGCGCCGTACCACTTTCACCCCACCATGAACGGCAGGGATGGGGAGCCGGAGCGCTCGATCACTATCGACGAAGTACCGCTGGAATGGTGCTTCCAGCCGGGCGTGAAGCTGGATTTCCGGCACTTCCCTGATGGCTACGTCGTGACCGCCAAGGACGTGGAGGACGAACTCGCCCGTATCGGGCATGAGCTGCAACCGCTCGATATCGTCCTCGTCAACACCGCTGCCGGCGAGGCTCTGGGCGAGCCGAACTACGTCAACCGTGGCTGCGGCATGGGTTATGACGCAACGATGTACCTGACGGAGCGCGGCGTGCGCGTTACCGGCACCGATGCGTGGTCCTGGGACGCACCGTTCAGCTACACCGCGGAAAAGGTCAAGGAAACCGGCGATACCTCGCTGATCTGGGAAGGCCACAAGGCGGGCCGCGACATCGGCTATTGCCACCTTGAAAAGCTGCACAATCTGGAAGTGCTGCCAGGCAACGGCTTCACGGTCTCGTGTTTCCCGCACAAGATCAAGGGTGCCTCGGCAGGCTGGACCCGAGCCGTCGCGATCTTCGAGGACTGACCGTGCGCCTTGCAACGCTGGAGAACGGCCGTCCGGACGGTGAACTTGTCGTCGTTTCGGCGGACGGCGCCCGCTATCTGGCTACGGCGGGATTGAGCCTGCTTTCGGCCATGGAGGGCTGGCAGGCCGCCCAGCCCGACCTGCTGCGGCTGGCTGCGCTGCTGGAGGCAGGCGGCGGCGGGCGGCTCGATCCTGCGCGTCTTCGCGCGCCGATGCCGCGGTCCTGGCAATGGCTGGATGGATCGGCCTTCGGCACCCACGGCGAACTCATGCAGATCGCGTTCGGGCTGCCGCCGGTCGATACCGACAGGCCGTTGATGTATCAGGGCATTTCGGATCGCTTCTATGGCCCCAGCGAACCGGTGCCGTTTGCCGATCCGGCCCACGGCATCGATTTCGAGGGCGAGTTCGGGGTGATCGTCGACCATGTGCCGATGGGGACCAGCGCGGATGAGGCTCTGGGGCACATCACGCTGGTGGTACAGATCAACGACTGGTCCCTACGCGCCATCGCGCCGATCGAGATGAAGACCGGGTTCGGCTGGATACAGGCCAAGCCACCCTGCTCGATGGCGCCTTTCGCGGTCACGCCCGATGCCCTGGGCACGGCGTGGCGTGAAGGGCGGGTCTGCATGGATCTGCTCGTCGATCTTGATGGCAAGCGGTTCGGCGCGGCGAACGGCGCGGCGATGGATTTCGGATTTCATGAACTCGTGGCCCACGCCGCGCTGACGCGCGATGTGGTAGCGGGCACGGTGATCGGTTCGGGCACGGTTTCGAATGCCAACTATGCCGAAGTCGGCTCCAGTTGCATTTCCGAAGTGCGCGCGATCGAGATCATCCGCGACGGCAAGCCGTCAACGCCGTTCATGACATATGGCGATACCGTTCGCATGGAAGCGCGTCTGCCCGACGGGACGGCCCCGTTCGGCGTGATCGAGCAGAAGGTTTGCCGCTAGCCGGCCTTCAGGCTGCAAGCTGCCGCACCACATCGCCGATCAGGGATCGCAGCCAGCGATGGGCCGGATCGTGGCGATAGCGGACGTGCCAGGCGATTTCGACCGGGAACTGCCCAAGATCCACCGGGGCGGGAAGGACCTTCAGCCGCGGATCGTGGCGCAGCCGATTGCAGATCAGGCGCGGCAGCGTGGTGCAATAGTCGGTCACCGCGACCATTTCCGCCACTGCGAAGAAATTGGTCACCGAGATCGCCACATCGCGCTTGAGTTGCTGCTGTGCGAGCGCCTGGAACACCCCCGCGCGGATCCTTCCGGGCGGCATCACGTTGACGTGGCGCAGGTGTTCGAACTGATCGCGCGTGATGGCCTCGCCAACCTCGGGATGACCGGCGCGCACGACGCATTCAAGGCTCTCGTCCATGAGATGCTGGACGACAAGATTGTCCGGCGGATCGACGATGCGGCCAAGTACCATCGCGGTCGTCCCGGAAATGACGCCGGTCTCGCTCAGGTCGTTGCCGTAGGGCGTCAGGCGCAGTCTTATGCCGGGGGCAACGTGTGCCAGACGCGCGACGATGGCCGGCACCAGTACGAACTCGACATAGCCGTTGGGCGCGATCGTGAAGAGCCGTTCCGCATGCGCCGGATCGAAGTCCTGCTGGCCGAGCACGGCGTCGTCCAGACGGGCAAGGGCGTCCGCTATCGCAGGGGCCAGTTCCAGCGCCACGGGCGTCGGCTGGATGCCGTAGCGTTCGCGGATGAACAACTGGTCCTGCAGCATGGTCCGCAGTCGCGCGAGGGCGTTCGACAGCGCGGGCTGGGTCATTCCGAGCCGCTCGGCCGCGCGGGTCACGCTCCGTTCGTCCATCAAGGCGACAAAGATCGGCAGCAGATTGAGGTCGTAGCGCATTTAGACATATGCTCATAGATATATCTAAAATCCAAGAAATAAAGTTCTGAAATGATCTCGGGAAGGCCATCTTGCGGGCATCGGCGGATCGCCCGCCAATTGCGAATTTTCGGAGGTTAAGATGACCAAGGGTAAGGTTCTCGTTCTCGGCTCCAACGCCACGCGGATCGAAGTGCAGGGTGGCTACGCCGACATCGGCCAGTATCTCAACGAAACCGTCGTGCCGGTCATGGCTCTGATCGCTGCCGGCTACGAAATCGTCTTGGCAACGCCGGACGGCGGCAAGCCGACCATCGACCCGGTTTCGGATTCGCCAATGCATTTCGGTGATGACGTGGCCGCCCATGAGCGGGCCAGGGCGTTCTACGAGCGCGATCCCTCGATGAACGCGGTCCTCAGCCTGGGCGCGGTGATCGAGCAGGGGCTCGACCAGTTTGCGGGACTTTTTGTGCCGGGCGGGCATGCTCCGGTCGTCGATCTCATGCAGGATGCCGATGCCGGTGCGATCCTGCGTCATTTCCATGCTGCTTCCAAGCCGACCGCGCTGCTCTGCCACGGTCCGATCGCGCTGATCGCGGCGATGGCGCAGGCCCCTGCATTCCGTGCGGCGCTGATTGCCGGCGATGAGGCCGGTGCCCGAAAGCTGGCGGGGGACTGGCCTTACGCGGGCTACCGGATGACGATATTCTCGGCTTCGGAAGAGGCTTTTGTCGAGGAGCATGTCTTCAAGGCGAAGATGCATTTCGAGATGCCGCAGGCGCTCGGCATCGCGGGCGGTAGCGTGATCGTCACCCCGGTCGACTTCGCACCCCATGTCGTCACCGATCGTGAACTCATCACCGGTCAGAACCCGGGTTCGGACCGCGGCGTCGCCAAGGCCTTGATCGAGGCTCTCGACCGCGCGAATGCATGAACCAGCGGATGACCGGCGGGACGCTTCGCCAGCGCTTCGCCGGTCATCCGGACGGGCCAGCCGGGCTGGCGGGCAGCAAGGACAGGAACGATGACCGATACCGTGAAAATCATGGCAATTCTCACCGCCCGGCCGGGCAGGCTGGCCGACCTGCGGGCCTTGCTAGGCGGCATGGTCGCGGCCAGCCGCGACGAACCGGGCAATCTGCGTTATGACCTTTGGGTGGACCAGACCACGCCTGAACGCTTTGTGCTGGACGAGCTCTATGTGGATCGCGCGGCGGTGGAGGCCCATCGGGCGAGCGCGCACTTCCAGAATTATCTGGCCCGGATCAACGCGCTTGCGGATCGCAGCGCCCTGACGCTCGATCCGGTTGCGGTTGCCTGAGAGCCGGCCCGAAAAGCGCCGCCGGGGCATTTTTGACGGGGCGGAGGCTTATGGGCAGGGAGAGGATTTGACTGTCATGTTGCAGACCCTTGGAGTAGGGCGGGTTTCTTGACGTTCGCCCCCCCGGTACTCATCCTGTACGGCCGATTTCTTCGCGTTGTGCTGGCTGGAACCCGGACGTTTGGAAATCGAGGTTACCGATGATCGTTGAAAGGGATGCAGTTTGAGCGCCGATCCCGCCAGTCTTGCCCGGCTCAGCATGAGCCTGCCTGCCGATCTTTTCCGCCAGCTTGATGCAATGGTGGAAGAGCGCGGCCTGCCCTCTCGCTCGCAATTGATTTCCGAGCTGATCCGCCATGCGCTTGCCGAGCACGAGGCTCTCACCCGGCCGGAAGAGATGCTCGCCGGTACGATCACGATCGTCTATCGCGGGGACAAAGGGCGGGTGCGCCAGCAACTGGCACAGAGCCAGGCCGATTACCTCAAGGAAGTGATTTCCTCGCAGCACGTCTTCCTCGAGGATGACCAGTCCCTCGAAGTGCTGCTGGTGCAGGGACCGGCGACCAGGCTCAAGGAACTGTGCGATGCGCTGCGCAGCATTCGCGGCGTTCACCAACTGCAACTGGTGACGACCACCGCGCTCCTGCCGCCTCTGCACGAGCAGGACGCGGCGCACGACGGGCCGGTCCTTGCCGCACGCAGGCACACGGTGAAAAGCGAAGCGACGGCCTGACCGGGCCGTCCAATTGGCTCGGATACGTGGAGGTTATTACAGAATCGCCATCACGTAATAATTTTCGATGGACAACCTTTCGAATCGCGGCAATGCTGCACTGCGAAAGGGGACCCGAGTCATGATCGTATCGATCCGCAGAATATCCAAGGCCGCATTGCTGGCGGGCGTGCTTCTTACCGCAGCCTGCTCGCAATCCGGCGAAGCGCCCAAGGCGCGCACGGAGTTCAACATCGGATGGTCGATCTACGCCGGCTGGATGCCCTGGCCCTATGCCCAGCAGGCGGGCATCGTGAAGAAGTGGGCGGACAAGTACGGTCTCAAGATCAACGTGGTCCAGGTCAACGACTACGTCGAATCGGTCAATCAATACACCGCCGGCAAGCTCGACGGCGTCACCGTCGCCAACATGGACGCGCTGACCATTCCGGCGGCCGGCGGCAAGGACACCAGCGCGATCATCGTCGGCGACTATTCGAACGGCAATGACGGCATCATGCTCAAGGGCGGCGGCGACCTGAAGTCGCTGAAGGGCAAGCAGATCAATCTCGTCGAGCTTTCGGTGTCCCACTACCTGCTCGCTCGCGGCCTCGCTTCGGCCGGGATGTCGCTCAGCGACGTCAAGACCGTGAACACGGCCGATGCCGATATCGTCGGCGCCTTCGCCAGCCCCGACGTGACGGCTGCCGTCGCCTGGAACCCGCAGCTTTCGGTCATGAAGCAGCAGGCGGGCGCCAAGGAAGTCTTCAGTTCGGCCAATATTCCCGGCGAGATCCTCGATCTTCTGGCAGTCGATACCGCCACGCTGAAGGCCAACCCGAAGCTCGGCAAGGCGCTGGCGGGGATCTGGTACGAAACCGTGGCGCTGATGAAGCGCCAGGATGCCGAGGGCAAGGCCGCGCGCGCGGCCATGGCCAAGCTTGCCGGATCGACGCCCGAAGCCTTCGATGGCCAGCTTGCAACCACCTACCTCTACTCCGATCCGAAGGCGGCCGTTGCGGCCACGGAATCGCCTGCGCTCGTCACCACGATGACCCGCGTGCGCGATTTCAGCTTCTCGAAGGGGCTGTTCAAGGGCGCTGCGTCCGCCGATGCGGTCGGCATGTCCTTCCCCGGCGGCAAGACCCTCGGCGACCCGCAGCACGTGACGCTGCGCTTCGACGACAGCTTCATGAAGATGGCCGCCGAAGGCAAGCTCTGAGAGTCTCGCACTTCCGCATCCTCAAGGTGAAAAGACCGCTATGCGTTGGGTAAATCGTCAAGTCCGGCGAGGGGACCGTATGCTTCTGGGATCGCTGCCGATCCTGCTGCTGGTCGTGGTCTACCTTGTCCTCGCGGCGAACCGCCATGCGGTGAACCCGGCGGACAAGATCCTGCCTCTGCCATCCAGCATGGCCGAGAGCATGTCGGCGCTGATGTTCGTGCCGGACCAGCTTTCCGGGCAACTGGTGTTCTGGGCCGATACGCTCGCCAGCCTTCAGCGGCTTGGCATCGGGCTCGGCATCTCGACGCTGACGGCGCTGGTGGTCGGTCTTGCGCTGGGTGTGCTGCCGCCGGTCAGGGCCACGTTCGGGCCGCTGGTGACGGGCATCGCGGTGATCCCGCCGATCGCGCTCCTGCCGATCCTGTTCATCGCGCTGGGACTGGGTGAAACGGCAAAAGTGGCGCTGATCGTCATCGGCATCGCGCCGGTCATGATCCGCGACATCGCCGCCCATGTCGGTTCCCTGCCGCGAGAGCAGATCATCAAGGCGCAGACACTGGGAGCCAGCAGCTGGCAGGTGATGATCCGCGTGGCCTTGCCGCAGGCGATGCCCCGGCTGCTACATGCACTGCGACTGGCGCTGGGTCCGGCCTGGGTCTTCCTCATCTCGGCGGAGGCGATCGCGTCCGACGTGGGCCTTGGCTACCGCATCTTCCTGGTTCGCCGCTATCTCTCGATGGACGTGATCATCCCCTACGTCGCCTGGATCGCGGTGCTGGCCATCGTGATGGACGTGACGCTGACGGTCCTCAGCAAGCGGCTGTTCCCGTGGGCACACGGAGAAAACCATTGAACACGCTACTCAGTTTCAAGGACGTCTGGGTCGAATACGGCGACAGGATCGTTATCGAGAAACTCACGCTCGACATCGAGGCCGGCTCCTTCGTATCCATCGTCGGCCCCTCGGGTGCGGGCAAGAGCAGTTTCCTGCGCCTGATCCTCGGGCAGGAAGCACCGACCCAGGGCGAGATCCTGATGGACGGAACCCCGCTCCGTGCCGAGTGCGGGCCCGATCGCGGCATCGTCTTCCAGCGCTATTCGGTGTTTCCGCACCTTTCGGCGCTGCGCAACACGATGCTGGGCATGGAATGCGAGAAATCGCCCATCGCCACGCGGCTGTTCGGTGCCCGCCGCCGCGCTGCCCGCGAGGAAGCGGTGGAGATGCTGCAGGCGGTGGGCCTTGGCGACAGTCTCGATCTCTACCCCGCGCAGATGTCGGGCGGCATGCAGCAGCGACTGGCCATCGCGCAGGCCCTGGTGAAGCGGCCGCGCATCCTCCTGCTCGATGAGCCGTTCGGCGCGCTCGATCCCGGCATCCGGGCGGACATGCACACGCTGATCCGCCGTTTGTGGAGCGATTACGGGCTGACCATCGTCATGGTCACCCACGATATCCGCGAGGCATTCAGCCTCGGAACCCGCGTGCTGGCGCTCGACAAGCGTCGCCACGATCCGCACGCACCGCACCGTTTCGGCGCCACGGCGGTCTACGACCTGCCGCTGAAGGACCGCGTCGTGCATATTCCCGACGAGCGCGTCAGTATTACCATTGACTGAATAGGTAATAACTGGAAGGAGGTGCATATGAGCTCCGAATCCGCAAGCCTGGCGCGGCTCAGCATGAGCCTACCGGCAGACCTCTTCAGACAGCTCGACACGATGGTTGCGGAACGGGGCCTGCCGTCCCGTTCGCAGCTGATCGCCGAACTGATCCGCCACGCGCTTGCCGAGCATGGCTCGCTGGTTCACCCGGACGAGACGCTCGCGGGCACCATCACCCTCGTTTACCGCAGCGAAAAGGGCCGCGTGCGCCATCTGCTGTCGCAGACCCAGGCCAGCTATCTGAAGGAAGTCATTTCCTCGCAGCATGTCGTGCTGGAAGATGACCAGTCGCTTGAAGTTCTTCTCGTGCAGGGGCCGGCCGTCCGGCTGAAGGAACTGTGCGATGCCATCCGGCGGGTCCGCGGCGTGCAGCAGCTGGAACTCGTCACCACCACCGCTCTTCTGCCGCCGCTCCATGAGCAGGACGGCCACCCCCATTCGAACGGAGCGCATTGATGTCCGAAGTCCTCGCGAACCCGCTGGCCGCCCGCGATCATGCACGCAGCATGGAAGGCACCGTGGCCGAAAGCATGCCGGTGCTGCCCCCGGTGGCGGACGATCTGCCCGCAGGTGTCTCCCCGGAGGATCTCGTCTGGGAAGAGACCATCGCGGCGGGCGGTTATGCCACCCGGCGTCTTTCGCGCGGCACCCGGCTGCGGCTGATCGACCTGCGCGGCGATGCCTGTGCCTCGCTGCTGGTGTTCAACGCCGAGATGCCGACCGAGCGCCTCAACGTGGCCGATACCGTGAAAGTGCAGTGGAACGCCTATCTCGGCGCCGGCAAGCTGCTGCTGTCCGACATGGGGCGGGTACTGTTCAGCATTCTGGAAGACGATGCGGGCACGCATGACACCTTCTGCGGCACCTCGAATGCGGCCACCAATGCCGCCAAGTACGGCGATGGCAGCAACAGCGGCCTCTATCCCAACGGCCGCGACCGCTTCCTGCTCGGCAGTGCCAAGCACGGCCTCGGCCGCCGCGACGTGCATCCTTGCGTGACGCTGTTTAAGGGCACGCGGATCGAGGCCGACGGCACCATCACCCCGCTCGTGGGGCCTTACGAGGCAGGCCGCAGCGTGATCCTGCGCGCCGAGATGGACGTGATCGTGGTCATCGCCAACGTGCCCCACGTGCTCGACCCGCGCGAGGACTATGCGGCGACGCCGCTGCGCGTCTCGGCCTGGCGCGGCGCGGTGACGGGCGAGGACGATCCCGTCCGCACCGCCACCCCCGAAGGCCTGCGCGCCTTCAAGAACGTCGAAGACTACTTCCGCCGCTGAAAGGACACCGGATTATGAGCACCGATCCCCACATGTCCGGCCTTGACGGCAGCGTGATCCACGATGTCGTCGTCCCGGCCCGTGCGCCCTGGCTGCACCATATCGCCGCAGGACAGACGCTGCGCATCGTTGATCTCGAAGGCAATCAGGCCGTCGATTTCCTGCTCTATGCGGCCGAGGACGATGCCGAACGCTACAGCGCGCAGGATACCGTCTCCGCGCAGGGCAACCTGTTCCTGCGGGCTGGTACGAAGCTGCTGTCCAACGAAGGACGGCCGATGATGACCATCGCCGCCACCTCGGTCGAATACCACGACACTATCGGCGGCGCCTGTTCCTGCGAGTCCAACACGCTGCGCTATGGCCACCATACCAAGGCCGAGCATGCCTGCGTCGAGAACTTCCTCGAAGCCAACCTCACCGAAGGGCGCGGCAAGCGGGACATCGTCTCCAACATCAACTTCTTCATGAACGTACCGGTCGAGCCGGACGGGTCGCTGGGCATCGTCGACGGAATATCCGCGCCGGGCCTGACTGTGGACCTGAGGGCGGAAATGGACGTGGTTGTCGTCGTTTCCAACTGCCCGCAGGTCAACAACCCCTGCAACGGTTTCAACCCCACCCCCGTTCGGATGATTGTCACCGCATGAGCTTCGACACGGTCCTGATCGCCAACCGAGGCGCGATCGCCACCCGCATCATCCGCACGCTGCGCCGCATGGGCCTGAAGTCCGTGGCGGTCTATTCCGAGGCGGATGAGGGCTCCAACCACGTTTCCGAAGCAGATGAAGCTGTCTGCATCGGCGGCGCCAAGGCTTCCGACAGCTACCTCAACATCCCCGCCATTCTCGCAGCGGCGAAGAAGACCGGGGCCGGGGCGATCCATCCCGGCTACGGCTTCCTGGCCGAGAATGTCGAATTTGCCGAGGCCTGCGCCGCCGCCGGGATCGTCTTCGTCGGCCCGACCACGGACAATATCCGCACTTTCGGCCTCAAGCATAGCGCCCGCGCGCTGGCTGCCGCCCATGACGTGCCGCTGGCGCCGGGCACCGACCTCCTCACCGACGAGGAAGAGGCGGTCAGCGCCGCCACGAAGATCGGTTATCCGGTCATGCTCAAGGCCACCGCGGGCGGCGGCGGCATCGGCATGCGCGTCTGCGAGGACGAGACGGCCCTGCGCGAAGGCTTCGCCGCCGTGAAGCGGCAGGGGCAGAGCAACTTTGGCGATGCCGGGGTCTTCCTCGAACGCTACATCGGCCGTGCGCGCCATATCGAAGTCCAGCTTTTCGGCGATGGGCAGGGCCGCGTCATGGCGCTTGGCGAGCGCGATTGCTCGCTCCAGCGCCGCAACCAGAAAGTGGTCGAGGAAGCGCCCGCGCCGCTGCTGCCGGACTCCGTGCGGACCGAACTGTTCGCTGCCGCCGTCCGTCTGGGCGAAGCCGCGAAGTACCGCTCGGCCGGTACGGTCGAGTTCCTCTACGATGCCGATCGCGCCGAGTTCTTCTTCCTCGAGATGAACACCCGCCTCCAGGTAGAGCACGGTGTCACCGAAATGGTGATGGGCATCGATCTTGTCGAATGGATGGTGCGCGGCGCGGCGGGCGATTACGCCTTCCTCGACCGCGAGACGCCGAAGCCGCAGGGCCATTCGGTGCAGATGCGCCTCTATGCGGAAGACCCCTCGCTCGATTACCGCCCCACCTCGGGCACGCTGACGGCGCTGGAATTCCCCGAGGATATCCGCGTCGAGACATGGTGTTCGGCAGGCAGCACGGTCAGCGCCTGGTACGATCCGATGCTGGCCAAGCTGATCGTCCACGCACCGAGCCGCGAAGAGGCGGTCGAGGCGGCGCAAAAGGCGCTCGACGCCAGCCGCGTCGACGGGATCGAGACCAATTTGCGCTGGCTGCGCGATGTGGTGCGCACCCCCGCCTTCACCAGCGGCGAGGTTTCAACCCGCGTGCTGGACGGCGTGGCCTATCACCCCAATTCGATCCGCGTGGTCAGCGGCGGCACGGCGACGACCGTGCAGGACTGGCCGGGCCGTCAGCACCTCTGGGCCGTGGGCGTGCCGCCTTCGGGGCCGATGGACGACCAGTCGTTCCGCCTCGGCAACCGTCTGCTCGGCAATCCGGAAGGCACGGCGGGTCTGGAAGCGACCGTGACCGGCCCGACGCTGTCCTTCGTGGCGGCGGCGCGCATCTGCCTGATGGGCGCGGATTTCGGCGCGACGCTCGATGGCGCGCCGGTGTCGCTGGGCGTTCCCACCGATGTGCAGGCAGGCCAGACGCTGGCCATGGGCCGGGCATCGAGCGGCGGCATGCGCGGCTATGTGCTGTTCGCGGGCGGGCTCGACATCGCGCCTTACCTCGGCAGCCGCAGCACCTTCGAACTCGGCCAGTTCGGCGGCCACGCCGCGCGCCGTCTGCTTGCGGGCGATACGCTGCATCTGGCAAATGACGCCACCGACGTGCCGCTGCCCGAGGTGGTCCTGCCGGAGATCGCGACCGACTGGACCCTGCGCGTGCTCTACGGCCCGCACGGCGCGCCGGACTTCTTCACCGGCGATGACGTCGAGACGTTCCTCGCGGCGGAATGGAAGGTGCACTACAACTCCAACCGCACCGGTGTGCGCCTGATCGGTCCCAAGCCGCGCTGGGCCCGCACCGATGGCGGCGAGGCGGGCCTTCACCCCTCGAACATCCATGACAACCCCTACGCCATCGGCGCGGTGGACTTCACCGGCGACATGCCGATCATCCTGGGCCCCGACGGTCCCTCGCTCGGCGGCTTCGTCTGCCCCTTCGTGGTGATCGCGGCGGACCGCTGGAAGATCGGCCAGTTGACGCCGGGCGACAAGCTGCGCTTCGTGCCGGTGAACATCGCGGATGCGACCCAGGCCGATGCCATGCAGCGCGGCCTTGTCGAAACCGGCGCAGTGCCGGCCTCGTCCCCGGCGCGGGCGGTCGAGACGCTTTCGCCGATCCTTGCCGAGATCCCCGAAGGTCCGGGTCGTCCGCGCACGGTCTACCGCCAGCAGGGCGACCGCAATATCCTTGTTGAATACGGCCCGATCGTGCTCGACATCGAGCTGCGCATCCGCGTCCATGCGCTGATGACCGAGCTGGAACGGCTCGCGCTGCCCGGCATCATCGACGTGGTGCCCGGCATCCGCTCGCTCCAGTTGCACTTCGACGGGCAGGCGATGGACCAGAAGGCCGCGCTTGCCATGCTGATCGCGGCGGAAGAGCGGCTGGGCGATCTGGAGGACTTCGCGATCCCCTCGCGCATTGTCCACCTGCCGCTCAGCTGGCGCGATCCGGCGACGATCGAGACGATCGAGAAGTACATGGCGACCGTGCGCGACGATGCGCCCTGGTGCCCGGACAACATCGAGTTCATCCGCCGCATCAACGGCCTTGCCGACGCCGATGCGGTGGAGAACCTGATCTTCGAGGCGAACTACCTCGTGATGGGCCTGGGCGACGTCTATCTGGGCGCGCCGGTGGCAACTCCGGTCGATCCGCGTCACCGGCTGGTCACCACCAAGTACAACCCCGCCCGCACCTGGACCCCGCCCAACGTGGTGGGCATCGGCGGCGCCTACATGTGCATCTACGGCATGGAAGGGCCGGGCGGTTACCAGCTCTTCGGCCGCACGCTGCAGGTCTGGAACACCTATCGCCAGACCGACGCCTTCACCGAAGGCAAGCCGTGGCTGCTGCGCTTCTTCGACCAGATCCGCTTCTATCCCGTCAGCGCGGACGAACTGGCCGACTGGCGCCGCGAATTCCCGGCGGGGCGCCGTTCGATCCGCATCGAGCCTTCCGAATTCCGCCTTGCCGACTACCGCGCCTATCTGGCCGAGAATGCCGAAGGCATCGCCGAGTTCGAGGCGAAGCGGCAGGCCGCCTTCGACGAGGAACGCGCCGACTGGCAGCGCCGGGGCGAGTTCGATCACGCCGCCGATGCCGCCGAAGCGGACGTGGCGGTGGAAGCGGCCATCGAGGTGCCGGACGGCTCCAATCTGGTCGAGGCGCCCTACGGCGGTGTCGTCTCGATGCTGCTCGTCTCGGCAGGCGACGTGGTGGAAGCGGGCGACAAGATCGCCGTTATCGAGGCTATGAAAATGGAATGTCCGGTGGAAAGCCCCGGCCGGGGCACGGTCGAAGTCCTCTACATGCGCGAAGGGCAGTCGCTGCAACCCGGTGCGCCCATGCTCGCGCTGAGGCAGCACGCATGAGCGCGCCTGATCGTCTCAGCGCGGCCGAGATCGCCGCTGCCGTCAATGCGGGCCGCACCAGTGCCGTGGCCGTGGCCGAGGATACCCTCGCCAGGGTCGAGGCTTACGACGCGGTTCAGCCGCAGATCTGGATCAGCCGCGCGGCGCGGGAAGATCTTCTCGCCGCCGCCCGCGCCATCGATGCCCGCGTGGCCGCCGGGGAGAGCCTGCCGCTGGCGGGCGTTCCCTTCGCGGTGAAGGACAATATCGATGTCGCCGGCCTCGATACCACGGCGGCCTGCCCGGACTTTGCCTATCGCCCCGAAGCCTCGGCGACGGTGGTCGAGCGGCTGCTGGCTGCGGGCGCGCTCTGTGTCGGCAAGACCAACCTCGACCAGTTCGCGACCGGCCTTGTCGGCACCCGCAGCCCTTACGGCATTCCGCGCAATGCCTCCAACCTTGCCTATGTCAGTGGCGGGTCGAGTTCGGGCTCGTCGGTCACCGTCGCGGCGGGGCTGGTGGCCTTTGCGCTGGGCACCGATACCGCCGGTTCGGGCCGCGTTCCGGCAGCGTTTAACCACCTGATCGGCTTCAAGCCCACCAAGGGCCGCTGGAGCACGCAGGGCCTCGTCCCGGCCTGCCGCACGCTCGACTGCATCACCGTCTTCACCGACGACACCGCTGACGCGCGGCTGGTCGACAGCGTAGTGGCGGCGTTCGATGAGGCCGATGCTTATTCCAAGCCGCTGGCGGACAAGCCGCTCGCCAGCAAGCGCATCGGCGTGCCGCGCCGCGAGCAGCGCGTGTGGTTCGGCGATGCCGAATCCGAATTCCTCTACGACCGGGCGCTGGAAAACCTCGCGCAGCTTGGCGAGCTCGTCGAGATCGACCTCGCCCCGCTGCTGGAGGCTGCCCAACTGCTTTACGGCGGCCCCTGGGTGGCCGAGCGTACCGCTGCGGTCGAGGCGCTCTTGGCGGCAAACCCCGATGCCATCGACCCGACCGTCCGCTCCATCGTCGAGCCCGGCGCGGATGTCAGCGCGGTGGAGCTGTTCAACGGCATGTACCGCCTCGCCGCAATCAAGCGCCATGCGGATCTGCTGTGGGGGGACATCGACATGATGGCCTTCCCGACCACGGGCACCACCTACCGCGTGTCCGAACTGCTGGCGGCGCCGGTCGCGCTCAACAGCAATCTCGGGCTCTACACCAATTTCGTGAACCTGCTCGACATGGCCGCGCTGGCCGTGCCCGCAGGCATTCGCGCCAATGCCACGGGCTTCGGGATCACCCTGATCGGCCCCGCCGACACCGACCGCGCCCTGCTGGACGTGGCCGACGCCTACCTTACGGTCGCGGATCTTCCGCCGCCGCCATCACTCGATCTGGAGGGAAAGATGCAGACTGTGAAACTCGCCGTCGTTGGAGCCCATCTCAAGGACATGCCGCTCCACTGGCAGCTGACCTCGCGCGACGCCGAGTTCGTCGGCGCGTTCGAAACCGCACCCACCTACCGTCTCTACGCCATGGCCGACAGCGTGCCGCCCAAGCCCGCGCTGATCCATAGCGAGGACGGCGCGCCGATCGCCGTCGAAGTCTACGAACTGGGCGTGGCCGAGTTCGGCAGCTTCGTCGTCGAAGTGCCCGCGCCGCTCGCCATCGGCACGGTGACGCTGGCCGATGGCTCCAGCGTGAAGAGCTTCGTGGCCGAACCGCGCGCGATCACCGGCGCTGAAGACATCACCAGCCTCGGCGGCTGGCGCGCCTTCATCGCCCGCGCCGCCTGATCCTGTCGCCAATCCCGAAGGGGGGACATATGCGCAAGTTCGGATTGATGGCTCTGGCGGCAGCCGGTGCTTTGGCGACGATTTCGACCACCGCCCATGCTCAGGAAGAGCAGGTCATCCAGGTGCCGGGCTTCGCGGATTTCCTGGCGGTGGACGGCAAGACCGTCTGGGCGACCAATCGCGGCAAGGTCGAGCAATGGTCGCGTGAGGGCAAACTCGCGGAAGTGCCGATGACCCGCCCCTGCGGGGCCATGGCGATTGCCGAGGGCTCGCTCTGGGTGGCGGATTGCAAGGAAGGCGCGGTCAAGCGCATCGACGTGAAGACCGCGAAGCTGCTGGCGACGATCCCCACCGGCATTGCCAATCCGGCAGGTGAACTGAACGTCGTGGCCGGGGCGGGCTCGATCTGGGTCGCCAGCGACGCTGCCGGCAAGATCGCGCGGATCGATCCCGCAACCAATACAGTGGCGAGTTCGGTAGCGGTCGATCCGGGTACCTGGTATCTTGCGTTCGGGCTCGGCTCGCTCTGGGCGGTCAGCGCCACGCAGCAGACCCTGCAGCGCATCGATCCGGCCACCAACACCGTTGTCGGCAAGGCGCCGCTCGGCAAGGAGCCGGGTTTCCTCGCCGCCGGGGAAGGCGGCGTCTGGGTGCAGGAACAGGGCGACGGCACGGTCGCACGGGTCGATCCCGCCAGCGTTGCCGTTACCGGCCGCGTCAAGGTGGGCGCCAACCTCAAGTGGGGCGATATCGATACCGGCGGCGGCAAGGTCTGGCTGCGCACGACTGACGATCAGGTCTTTGTGGCCATCGATCCGGCGACGATGACGGTCGAAAAGCGGGCTGGCAAGGCCGCCGGCAGCGGGGCGCTGCGTTATACGGCAGAGGGGCTCTGGACCACGGCGCATGACCAGCACACGCTGACATGGTGGCCCAAGTCCGTCCTTTTCGGGGAGTAGAACAGCCCTGAAGAGGGGCTGAGCATGACCTGAGCGTCCCATTGGCGCGGTTTTTACCGAAGCGCCAATGGGATCCGGCGCAGTTTTGCAGGTTCTGGGCGGACAACCGCGCCTGCGGGGTTGCCGCCGACCGGCTTTTGGCCCATGCGCCTGCGGGCCCCTCTGTCGGCCCCCCGAGGTTATGCGCATGGATTACCAACTTCTCATCGGCGGCACGCTTGTGCCGGGCGCTTCGACGCTTGAAGTCGTCAACCCGGCGACCGGGCGCGTCTTCGCGCAGGCGCCGCGTGCCGACGAAGCGCAGGCCGAGCAGGCCATTGCCGCTGCCCGCCACGCATTTCCGGCCTGGGCGGCGATGGGCTATGCCGAGCGCGGCGCCTTCCTGGAGCGTCTGGCCGCCGCGATCGAGGCGCGGGCCGAGGATTTTGCCCGCATCCTGACGCTGGAGCAGGGCAAGCCGCTCGATCAGGCGCGCGGCGAAGTGGCCGCCAGCATTTCCGCCTTCGCCTACTATGCGCAGCAGCAGCTCGAACCGCGTGTCCTGCGGGAAACCGCGAAGGAGCGCATCGTCGAGCAGCGCTATCCGCTGGGCGTGGTCGCGGCGATCACGCCGTGGAACTACCCGCTGCTGCTGCTGGCCGTGAAGATGGCCCCCGCGCTGGTCACCGGCAATGTCCTCATCGCCAAGCCGGCCCCGTCGACCCCGCTGGCGACGCTGCAGCTCGGCGAAGTCGCCGCCTCGGTGCTGCCTGCCGGGGTGTTCCAGACGCTCACCGACGCCAACGACCTGGGCGCGCTGCTCAGCCGTCATCCCGGCGTTGCCCATGTCAGCTTCACCGGCTCCACCCCGACCGGCAAGAAAGTGCTGGCCAGCGCGGCCGACACCCTCAAGCGCTTCACGCTCGAACTCGGCGGCAACGACGCCGCACTGGTGCTTGGCGATGCCGACATCGCCAAGGTCGCCCCGCATATCTATGCGGGCGCGACGACCAATTCCGGCCAGGTCTGCCTTGCCATCAAGCGGGTCTATGCCCCGCGCGGCAAGGTCGACGCGCTGTGCGACGCGCTTGCCGAACTGGCCCGCGCGGCCGTGATCGGCGACGGCATGGAGCCGGGCACCACCATCGGCCCGATCCAGAACCGCACCCAGTTCGAGAAAGTGCAGGCCTACATCGCCGAGGCGCGCGCGCAGGGCACCATCGTTGCCGGCGGCGCCCCGGTTCCGGGCGAGGGCTTTTTCATCGCGCCGACCATCGTGCGCGACCTGCCCGACGATGCCCGCCTGGTGCGCGAGGAGCAGTTCGGCCCGGTCCTGCCGGTGCAGGCCTACGACGATCTCGACGCCGCGATTGCGCAAGTCAACGCCAGCGAATACGGCCTTGCCGCCAGCGTCTGGACGTCCGACGCCGAGCGCGGCCTCGCGGTCGCCTCGCGGATCGAGTGCGGCACGGTCTGGGTCAACCGTCATCTCGACCTGCCATGGGACGTACCCTTCGGCGGGGCAAAACAATCGGGCATCGGCCGTCAGCAAGGTATAGAAGGCATGGAAGATTTCACCCAGCCGCGCATCGTCAACGTGGCGCTGGCCGAGTAAACGGGCGTGAGTGAACAAGTGGAACGCGTGAAGGACATCCTCGTCTTTTCCTATGGCACCCTGCGCCAGAGCGAAGTGCAGCAGGCGCTGTTCGGCCGCCTGCTGACCGGCGAGCCGGATGCCATGGCCGGCTGGCGCAGCCGCCTGATCGAGATCACCGATCCCGACGTCATCGCCAAGAGCGGCAAGCGCTGGCACCCGATGGTCGAGCGCAGCGACGATCCCGAGGATGCGGTGGAAGGCGTGGTCTTCCGCCTCACCGCCGAGGAACTCGCCCGCGCCGACGATTACGAGGTGGACTATATCCGCCATCCGGTGACCCTGCGCTCGGGCTGGGTGGCGTTTGTCTACGGCGATCCCGTCAGCGCGCGCGGATAGGGCGGCGCCATGATCGTCCGGCCCAAGCCCGGTCTGTGGGAAGTCGCCTTCGCGGTCAGCGGGTCGATCCTGCCCCGGATCGCGGGACGGCTGGCGGTCATCGCGCTGATTGCCGTGGCCGCGGTGCTTGCGGCCGAGGCGCATCCGGGCCTGTTCGCGCAGATCAGCGCCATTCCCTTCACGCTGATCGGCATTGCCCTGTCGATCTTCATGAGCTTCCGCAACAACGCGTGCTATGACCGCTGGTGGGAAGGGCGCAAGCTCTGGGGATCGCTGGTGATTGCCTGCCGTTCGCTGGCCCGGCGGGTCTCGATCCTGGACGAGGCCGAGCGCCGCCTGGTGCTGACGGGTGCCGCCGGTTTTGCCGCAGGGCTCGCCGCGCGGCTGCGCGGGGGCGATGAACCGGCCGCCATTGCCCGCCACTGCGAGGGCGCCCCGGTGACGGCGGTGAACCCGACCGACGCCCTGCTCCACGGGCTTGGCCAGCGCTGCCTGACGCTGATGCGCGACGGCCGTATCGCGCCGATCCACCATTCGCTGATCGAGGAGCAGCTGCACCTCATGGCGCAAGTGCAGGCGGGCTGCGAGCGCATCGCGCTGACCCCGGTGCCGTTCAGCTACTCGCTGCTGCTGCACCGCACCGCCTATATCTTCTGCCTGGCCCTCCCGTTTGCGCTGGCGGGCACGCTGGGCTGGTGGACGCTGCTGCCGGTGCTGCTGGTCAGCTACACGTTCTTCGGGCTCGATGCGCTGGGCGACCAGCTGGAGGATCCGTTCGGCCTCGAACCCAACGACCTGCCGCTTGACGCCATGGCGCGCACCATCGAGCGCGAGATGCTGGCAATCCTGGGCGAGGCAGACCTGCCGCCCCCGCTCGCGCCCGAAGGGGATGTGCTGCGCTGACGGTGTCAGCCAGTCGGGGCGAGGGATGCGGCGAGAAAGGCGGCGCCGATTTCCGCGCCTTCACGGCTGATGGTGTGGCCGAGGCCCGGCAGGATCGTGCTCCCGGCCGCGATGCCGAGGGCGGCAAGGCGGGCGGCGGCATCGGTGGTTTCGGCGGGCGGGATCACCGGATCGCTGCCGCCGTGGATCAGGGCAACGCGCGTGCGCGGTGACGGCGCGAACGGCGCGAACGGCCCGGGCGAAGCCAGCCGGCCCGAATAGCCGAGCAGCGCCGCCACCGGCCAGCGGCCCGAGACGACCGCGTCGAGCGCCATGATGGTGCCTTGCGAAAAACCGACCAGCGCGACGCGGTCCAGCCGGTCCTCGAGGCCCTGCGCGGCAACGATCGGGGCGATCACGCCGTCGAAGGCGGCGCGGGCCGCCTCGACACGGGCCGGGCGGTTGTCGGCAGTGACACCGGCAAGGCTGAACCATTGCCGTCCCGCCCCGCCGCCGTCGAACGCGAAGGGCGCGTCGGGGGACACGAACCGCGCTTCGGGCAATTGCTGCCGCCAGAGCTGGCCGAGCCCGGCAAGGTCGGCGCCATTGCTGCCGACGCCGTGGAGCAGGAGGACAAGCGACGTGTTCACGCAGGTGTCTCCATCGGGGCGGTCGCTATCGGCGCGGTCTGGGGCGGGGGGAAGTCGGCAAGCTGCGGGCCGAGGGGCACGATCCCGTTGGGATTGAGCGCCTTGATCGAATAGTAGCCGCGCTTGATGTGATCGATGCTGACGGTTTCGCGCAGGCCGGGAAGTTCCAGCATGCGTGTCTGGTATGCCGAAAGCGCGGGATAGTCGGCGATACGGCGCAAGTTGCACTTGAACAGGCCGTGATAGGCCGCATCGAAGCGCACCAGCGTCACGAACAGGCGCAGGTCGGTTTCGGTCACGCGGCTGCCGAACAGGTAGGGACCACCCCCGGCCAGCCGCTGTTCGAGATCGTCGAGCGCGGCGAACACGTCGGCAAAGGCTTCCTCGTAGGCAAGCTGCGTCGTCGCGAACCCGCTGCGGTAGACGCCGTTGTTGAGGCGGGGATAGATCTCGTCGTTGAGGGTGTCGATCGCTTCGCGCAGGTCCGCCGGGTAGAGGTCGAACCGGTCACTGGCGAGGGCGCCGAAGCCGGAATTGAACATGCGCAGGATGTCGGCGGATTCGTTGTTGACGATGGTATCGGTCTCGCGGTCCCACAGCACCGGAACCGTCGCGCGGCCGGTATAGCGCGGATCGGCGCGGGTGTAGATCTCGTGCATGTAGAGCGCGCCGTGGAGCGGGTCGCGGTCGCTGCCGGGATAGTCGCCGAAACGCCAGCCTTCCTCGGTCAGCATCGGTTCGACCACGCTGACGCTGACCACTTCCTCCAGGCCCTTGAGCGTGCGGGCGATCAGGGTGCGCGAGGCCCAGGGGCAGATCAGCGCGACATAGAGGTGATAGCGCCCCGCCTCGGCGCGGAAGCCGCCGGTGCCGGTAGGGCCCGCCGCGCCGTCGGTGGTGACCCAGTTGCGGAAGCCGGAGACCTGGCGGACAAAACCGCCCTTTTCATCGGTGGACTGGACCGGCTGCCAGTCCGCCGTCCACTTGCCGTCGACCAGCATGGAGGATCCTTCGGATGGGGGCGGGAGGAGCCCTGGCGGCCCCTCCCGGTTCAGGCGATCAGCCGACCTTTTCGAAGGCGGCGGTGATGCGGATCTGCACTTCGTCGCTGACGGCGGGCACGTACTTGCTCACGCCGAAGTCGGAGCGCTTGAGGGTGCCGGTGGCGGCAAAGCCGATCGTGTAGGCCTTGTCCATCGGGTTGACGCCGGCGCCGCCGAAGGTGGCATCGAGCACCAGCGGCTTGCTGACGCCGTGCATCGTCACCGTGCCGGTGATGCGGGCGGTGCGGGCGCCGGTGCGCTCGACCTTCTGCGAGACGAAGCGGATGGTGGGGTAGGTGGCGGCGTCGAACCAGTCGGCGCTCACCAGTTCGGAATCCAGCGTCGCATTGGTGGTGGAGATGCGCGCGACCGGCAGCGAGACGTCCAGCTTGGCATTGCCCAGCGCCTTGGGATCAAGCGAGAGCGAGCCGGTGGCGCCGGGGATCGTGCCGAAGTAGTCGTTGAAGCCGAAGTGGTTCACCGCGAACTGGGTCAGCGTGTGGTTGCTTTCGACCTTGTAGCTGCCGGCCTCGATGGTTTCGGGGGCGACGGGGGCTGCGGCGGACAGGAATGCGGGCGCGGCCAGTACGGGAACGAGCAGGGCGAGTGAAGCGGCAAAGGGAAGGGCTTTCAAGGGGATGCTCCTGTGATCGGGTTGCTGCCGTCTATAGGCGCGCCCGATTGCCGGGATAATCCGTCTTTATGTTTCATGACTTTCAACTGAGGGTGTGAAATGAAACCGGCACGGCGGCCGCCTGCGCCGGTTCCGGTTGGCTGCGACCTCAGGTGCCGGGCGCGGGCTTGCGGTATGTCTTGCCGTCGATGGTGGTGACAAGATCGCCGTCCAGCGGCTCGCCCAGCGGGCTGATGACAAAACCGCCGGGCTCGGTGGTCTTTTTGGTGCCGGTCTGGGCCCCGCTCGCCCGCAGGTCCGAGTGCCAGACGATCCGGGCGCGCCCGTCCTTCATGACAAGTTCCGCGCTTTCGGTGCCGTCGATCACGTGGGCGCCGTCGTCGGTGAAGCCGGCGTAGCGGGCCGACACGAAGGAAATGCGGCCGCTCGCGGTCTTGCGGATCTCCACTTCGGCCTTGCCGCCCTTCCACCCGTCCATCGTGAAGCGCCCGGCCGGGGCGGAGGGATAGCGCCGGGGCATCGGATCGCCGGCGCGGTAGGGGGTTCCCCAGGGCACCGCAATGGCCCCCGGCGCCACCTTGCGGGCAAGAGGCAGGGCGGTCCGATCGGGCAGGCGCGCGATCATCAGCCGGGTCCGCCGCCCGCCCGGTTCGCGGGAGGCCGGGCAGGGCAGCGGATTGGCGCCGCCGCAATCGGGCGAGATCACTTGCGCCTGCCAATAGACGACGTTTGTCCCGTCGGGCGACCAGGCCGGATCGGCGCGGGCATTCCAGTCGGGATCGCTGGCGCTGCCGGGCGCGCCGTTTCCGGCATTGAGCTGCTGCCCGCGATAGGTGCCCCGGTCGCCCCAGCGGTCGATCAGGATCGGCTGGAAGAACCGGCGCATGCCGTTGCGATAGCCATAGCGCGCGCTGAGCATGACCATTCGCGTCAGTTCGTCGGTCAGCGGCGGGATGCCCTGCATGGCGCCGTAGTACATGTGGCGCTCGACGGTGCGGTTGTCGAAGACCACGAGCCACTTGTCGTCGGGTGACATCAGGATCGGATCGGCATAGCCGGGTGCCGATGTCAGCCGGTGCGAATGGCCGGATTGCAGGTCGGTTATGAACATGTCGACGTTGCCGGATTCGGGAATGCCCATGCCGACCGCATTGCGGCCGTCGCGGGTCCAGCCCCGGGCTTCGCCGATCGCGCCCTTGACCGGGTTGTGGATCAGCACGCCGGGTCTTTTCGGATCTTCGCGAAAGGCGGCAAACTCAGGGGAGCGGCCATTGGTCAGCACCTGGACGTCGCCGAGTTCGTAGCGCGGGGCCAGCGGCAGCCCGCGTCGCGGCGCGGGGTTGAAGCGCAGCGTGCCGACCAGCCCGTGCTGGTCGATGTCGGGCCCCGTCGCGATCATGTGGCTCCACATCAGATGGCGGCCATCGGGATTGAGCCGCAGCTCGCGCATCGAGCCCCCCGGCCCGGAGCCGTCCGCGCTGGTGTTCCAGCGGATCGGATAGATGCGGATGCGATCGGGCGTGCAGCGCTCGTCGGCAAGCCCGTATGGCCCGCAATCGACGACGTTGGTTCCCGCGATCATCCTGGTGCCGCCCGGGAAAGGCTGGGGATGATCGAGGCTCAGCCAGGGCGATCCCGCCGGCACGGTGCGTCCATGCTCGTTGCTGCCGGCCGGGTTGGCATCGCGGCGCGCCTCTGCCGGAACCCCGCAGGTGATGCATTTCCAGCCATCGCCGTTCGAAAAGACCGTGCCGTCGGTCCGGATCGCGATGACCTGCGGCCCGTCGTGGGTCGGATCCCCGGCGGGAGCGCCCGCGAACTGGACGGTGAGCAGCACGTGCCGCCCATCACCCATGTAGGCAGGGCCTTCGACAATCCCGTCGTCGGCGGCGGACATGCAGCCGGTCCCGCGCGGGGCGACCGCCTTCGAACAGGCGCCCGCCGTTTCGGACGGCGCGGTGGGGGGCAGGGGGAGCGCGGAGACCTCCACCCGTTCGGGTTTCGGGGGGGCTGGCACCGCCGTGCCTGCTGCCGGCGCGGAAAATGCGCCAAGCGGCGCGAGCGCGGTGCCAAGACTGGCCAGAACGAGGGGGATGCGTGCGGATCGGGACATGACGGTTCTTCTCGAAAGCGGTCCATCCGGCGGCGCGGCGACGGACGGGTGAGGGGGAGGGGGGCTGGCGGGCCGGGCGCGCCGCGCAGATCGCGGCGGCCTGCCATCCTTATCCGATGAACATGCCGCCATTGACGGCCAGGACCTGGCCGGTGACGTAGCTGGCGCCGTCCGAGGCGAGATATTCGCAGGCTGCCGCGATGTCGTCCGGGGTGCCGGGACGCGGGATCGGGATGTGCTGGGAGATGATTTCCAGCGGCGGGAAGGTCCCGGCCGCGATCCCGGCTTCGGCCATGGGCGTCGCCACCACCGAGGGGGGGATGGTGTTCACGGTGATGCCGCTGGCGGCAAATTCGCGGGCCAGCGAGCGGGTCAGGCCGATCACCCCGGCCTTGGCGGCGGCATAGTGGGCGCGGTCTGCGGCGCCGGACTGGCCTGCCTGCGACGAGATGGTGATGATGCGTCCCCAGCTTGCCGCGACCATGTCCGGCAGGGCGGCCTGCACCGTGTTGAACACGCCGGTCAGGTTGATGTCGATCATGCGCTGCCAGGTCTGCGCGGTGACGTCGAGGAAGCCGATGCCCTCGGAAATCCCGGCATTGGCGACCACGATCGCGATCGGGCCGAGCTCTTCGCGGATGGCGGCATAAGCTGCCTCCACGCTGGCGCGGTCGGCGACGTCGACCTTGCGGGCAAGGATGCGCGCTCCTTGCGCCCGCAGCGCCGCGCTTTCGCGTTCCAGCGCTTCGTCCTGAACGTCGAGCATGGCGACCGGATGGCCCTTGGCGGCAAACAGCCGCGACACGCCGAGCCCGATGCCCGATGCCCCGCCGGTGACGACGACGACACGATTGGCAACCATATCTTCTCTCCCGTTGGGCGCTCGGCAGGATGGGGCCGGCGCCTTTTCATGTGTGGCGTCCTGTCCGGTTACGCCTGTTTGTGCGATAATGTGGCGCACAACTTGCCAGCTGTCCAGCCTCGATATAGGCAATCCGGCGAGGGGATCCGGCGCCGCGATTCGACGTTGCGGGCAATGCCGGGGCCCGAAAACAACAGGAGAAATGGGGATGCCAGTGCCAGACGTTTCGGATCGCTCGCTCGATCAGCTGACCTCGCTGAAGGGCCGGGGCGCGGTTGTCACCGGGGCGGCGTGGGGGCTGGGCAAGGCCGCGGCGCGGCGGCTTGCCGAAGCCGGCGCGTCGGTGCTGATCGCCGATATCGATGAAGAGGCCGCCGCCGCAACTGCCCGCGAACTGGCCGGACGGTTCGGCGTCGATGTCGTCTCGATCCGCCTCGACGCGGGTGATCCAGCGTCGATCGTGGCGGCTGCCGACCTTGCCGAGAGCCGCTTCGGCACGCTCGACATCTGGGTCAACAATGCCGGTATCCCGTCGTTTCAGCCGCTGCTCGACCTCGACGTCGAGGAGTTCGATAACGTCCTGGCGATCAATCTGCGCGGCACCTTTGTCGGCGCCAGGGAAGCGGCGCGGCGGATGATCGCGCGGGGGCGCGGCGGGGTGATCGTCAACGTCGCCTCGCTGGCCGGCGTGCGCGGTATTTCCGAAGGGCAGGCTGCCTATTGCAGTTCGAAGCACGGCGTTGTCGGCCTGACCAGGCAACTGGCGATCGAACTGGGCGGGCACGGCATCCGCGTGCTGGGGGTGGCTCCGGGTTTCTCGCTGACCGAGAAGACCATGTTCATCGCCGAATGGGACGAGGAAACGATCAGGAACTGCCCGATCCCCGGCATCGGCGGCAGCCGCCTCGGACGGGTCGGCGTGGCCGACGACATTGCCCGGGCGATCCTGTTCTGCGCCTCGGACATGGCCATGTTCATGACCGGCAGCACTTTGCTGCTCGAAGGCGGAATGGCGGCCTGACGGTTGGCGGGTGGGGGCACCCGGGGCAATGCTCCCGGGCCGCCTCTATTCGCCCGCGCCCGGCCGCAGGAAACGGGCCCGCGTGGCGGCAACCGACCGGCGCGCGGCGGCGACGGCCTGCTCCTCCACCGCGAAGAGCAGGTGCTGGAGCACCGCGTCGAGGTGCGCGTGCATGGCCGCGCGGGCGGCGGCGGGATCGCGCCGCTGCAGCGCGGCGAGGATGGCGCGGTGCTCCGCCACCACCGGCTTGACGTTGGCGGTGCGCGCCTGTTCGAGCAGCAGGCGGCATTCCGGCGAAGTGGAGCGCAAGGTCCAGAGCTGTTCGACGGTCCGGACGATGGCGCTGTTCCTGCCGGCGCGGGCGATCGTCATGTGGAAGGCCTCGTCGGCGTTCTCTTCGCCGCGCGCATCGGCGTTCTCCAGCGCGATCGCGGCAACGAGGTGCTCCAGCCGGTGGAGTTCCTCGTCGGTGATGTGGCGGGCGGCGAGCGCCGCGGCCTCGCCTTCGATCAGCAGCCGCGCCTCGATGAGTTCGAAGGGGCTGACGGTGAATTCGGGCTCCCGGTCGATGTCACCGGGCAGGCGGATCACGAAAGTGCCCGCCCCCAGGCGCGCCTCGACCAGGCCCAGCACCTCCATCGCCAGCATTGCCTCGCGCACGACCGGCCTGCTCACGCCCATGCCGGTCGCGATGTCGCGTTCCGCGGGCATGCGCTCGCCCACCGCGTACGTGCCGGACTGGAGTTCGGCGATCAGCGCCTTCACCACCCGGCGGTAGAGCCTGCCCTCACCCCCGCACTCGCCCCCGCCTGCCGGATCCAGCCCGATGAGCGGCTTTGCACCCGCGATACCTGCCATACCTTCCCGCCTTGCCGTTATGGTCGGACCAATTTTCCCTGGACGCCCCGCCATGCGATCAGGCGATCTCGACCAGGGCGAGCCCTTCGGCGGGCAGGTCGAGCGTGAGCGAGGCGTCGGCGCCGAGGCGGCGTGTTTCCACCACCGGCCGCGAGACCTGCCGCAACTGCGCGATCTGCGCGCGCGAGGGGTACCGGGGCGAGCCCATCGCCCACCAGGCCGGCATCGGCGAGCCGCGCTCCCAATCGACATAGTGCACCTGCGCGGTCCGTCCGCCCTTCAGCCCGTCGAACTGCACGGTCACGCGCCTGGCTCCGCCGACGATCTTGCGTTCGGAGGTCATGCCGGGAATGCCGCCGGGCTGATCGACTTCGGCGAGATTCCACACGAGTGCGGAGATCCGCCCCCGCTTGTCCTTCGCGGCCAGCGCCGGGCCCTGCGCGGCGAGCCGCTCGGTGCCGAGCCGGTGCAGCAGCCGGTAGGTATTGAACGAAGGTTTGGCGATGCCGTCGATCATCATGCTCCAGCCCATCGAGCCTTCCTTCAGCATGTAGTCGTCGACGCCCAGTTCCTCGTACATGCCGCTCAGCGTCCATTGCGACATGCCCGCGCAGTGCGCCATGCCGCCGGCGATGACGTGGGCGATCATCGCCGGGCTGTCGGACGACCATTCGGACAGCCACATCGGCTTGCCGGCGAACGTGCCGGCATCGATAGTGCGCCGGGCATCGGCAAGCGCGTCGGGGATGACGGCATTGACGCTGCGGCGCGGGCTGCCCTTGCCGAAGACCTCGTCCTGGTTGTCACCGGCGTAGACATGGGTGGCGAAGAAGTCGACGGGGGCGTTGTTGGCCGCGCACCATTCGGCAAAATCGCCGATCCATGCCGTTTTCGAGGTGGCGGGGCCGCCGACCTTGATCTGCGGGTCGACCGACTTGATGGCGACCGCGACGGCCTTGTACATGTCGAAATAGCGCTGCTTGTCGGCGGTCCAGAAGAACGAGAGGTTGGGTTCGTTCCACACCTCGAAGGGCCAGCTGCGCACGGCATCCAGCCCGTAGCGATCGACCATCGCGGTGGTGAAAGACCGGATGAATCCGGCAAATTCGGCGTCCGAGGTCGGCGGCGTGATATTGCCGCCGTAGAAGCCGAACTGGGTTTTCCCGGAGGCGAGCTTGCCGGGCATGAAGCTCAGTTCCACATAGGGCGACACGCCAAGGTCGAGCAGGCCGTCGTAGACGCGGTAGACGTTCAGCCAGTTCGGGCCACCGTTGCGGCGCATCTCGAGGATGCTCTTGCCGAACACCCCCAGTTCGTCGTTGAAGATGCCGTGGAAGCGTGCGCGCTTGATGCCCGCCTCCGCCACGGCGAGCCGCATGTCCTGCCGCCATTCCTCGCGCATGGTGATCGCCGCACGGTCCGATCCGACACATTCCTCCCAGACATGGGGCAGGGCGCCCGCAACCGTGCGGGTATCGACCCGCACCGTTTCGCCAGCGAGGGCGGCGCCCCCGCGGGCGGCCCCACTGGCGGCCCCAATGGCGGCCCGAGCCCCGCTGGCCGACAAGGCCGCGGCGGCGGCGCCTGATGCCAGAAACATGCGTCGATCCAACATGGGCAGTCTCTCCGGTATTTGCTGATGGGCGGGATTCAATGCGCGATCTCGATTCCGGCCAGCGCGACGTTGCCCGACACGCTGGTGAAATCGAGCTTGAGGCGGCCGTTGCGGACAGTGACCGGGAAGCTGCGGAGCAGTTCCTTGAGCGGCGCCCCGGCCGCCCTGCCAATGTTGAGACCCTGGATGACCGCCTCTCCGTTCGCGGTGACGGTGAGGGCCTGGTCGGACGAGGCGGTCTTGCGCGGTTCGAAGAGGTGCAGTGTCACCGTCCAGCTGCCGTTCGGCAGGGGAATGTCGTAGCTGAAGGCATCCCCGTCGCGCCAGTAGTCGAACAATGCCGGGTCGGCTGCATCGACCGTGCGGATCGGCGCCATCGAGCGCCCGCCGAAACCGACAAGGTTGAGCACGGCCGGCTTGCCGCCCGTCACGAACGTGTCCGAACCGAAGTGGCGGCTGCCGTGATGCCCGCCCTGATGCCCGCCGGCCAGTTCAAGACCGGGCAGTTCAAGACCGGCTGGGCTACCCGCATTGATGCGCAGTCCGCCGCGCTCCACGTCGGGCCCGTTCCAGGTGGCGCGGTCGGTCAGGGTCTTGCCGCCCTGCGTGGTCGTCACCACGGCGGCATTGGCGCCGGGCCGCAGCGCCACGTCTTTCCATTCGCAGACAAAGTCCCGGCAGGGCACTTCGCCGACCGGCCTGCCGTTGATCGTCAGTCGCGCGGACGGGGCGGTGGCATAAGCCTTGACGTCCATCACCGGATAGGCGCGGTCCAGATCGCGCGTTCCGGCAAAGTGCAGGGCAGGGCTGTCGCTCCAGGCCACCTTGTAGAACCAGAAGGCATCCTTGCGGGTCTTGCGGTCCGCCGTGATCAGCCCCTTGTCGTTGAGGTCGACCGCGTCGCCTTCATCACGCAGGTCGCTGGCAAAGTCGAACATCGCCCAGACCCAGCTGGCAAACACGAAATCGCGGGCGGCGATGCTCGGCCAGGACTGCTCGTGGACCCATGCCTGGTACTCTTCGGGATGGGGACGGCCGACAAAATTGACATAACCGCTGCGCACGTCGTCGCTGTGCTGGCTGATCGCGCCGCCCGCGCCGTATTCGCTGAGCGAGAGCGGCAGCCCCGGATGCTCGCGGTGGAGCTTGTCGAGCGTGTCGCCAAGGTCCTGGCGGACCTCCAGGGGCTTGGGATAATACCAGCCGTAGTAGCGGTTGTAGCCGATCAGGTCGGTGGTTCCGGCCAGCGTCTCTCCGGCGGTCTGGACCAGCGTCAGCCCTTCGCAGCAATCGGCAAAAGTGGTCGGGCGATCGGGGTCTTCCTGCCGGGCGATGGCATTGAGGTGCGCGAGCAGGGCCTGCGGCTGCGGCGGCGCGCCTTTCTGGCCGAAACCCTTGGCCGAATCCACTTCGTTGCCGACCGACCACATCAGGATCGCGGGGTGGTTGTAGTTCTGCCGGATCTGCTCGCGCAATTGCTGCTCGGCATTGGCCCAGAGCGCATCCGAGCCCTTGCCGCCGGTAATGCTGGGGGTGGTGACGTAAGGCAGCTCGGCCCAGACCACCATGCCGGCCTTGTCGGCGAGATCGGACCAGGCATCGGCGTGCTGGTAATGGGCCTGGCGGATGGTGTTGGCCCCGAGTTCCTCGACCAGCGCCATGTCCTGCGCGTGCTGCGCGGGCGTCAGTGCCCAGCCCGAGCCGAGCGCGTCCTGATGGCGCGAGACACCGCGCAGCTTCACATGCCGCCCGTTCAGGAAAAAGCCCTTGTCGGCATCGAAGCGGAAGGTGCGAAGGCCCAGCGGCTGCGACACCCGGTCCAGCACGGCCTTGCCGTCCGAAAGGGTGGCGGTGACCGAATAGAGGTAGGGATCGGCCCGTCCGTCCCAGCGATGGGGACGGGCCAGGTCGAGCGCCGTGCGCTGCTCGCCGGTTCCGCTCGCCAGGGTGACCGGCTGGACGGTGCGGGCGACGACCTTGCCGCGCGCGTCGCGGATCTCGGTCGCGAGGGTGAGGCTGCGCGGCGCCGGGCCGGCATTGCGCAAGCGGGTGCGCACCTCGACTGTCGCGCTTTCGGCGGAAATCCTCGTCGCATGCGCGTAGACGCCCGGTCCGCCGTAATCGAGCGGATCGATGGACGCGGCGGGAAGCTGGAGCAGTGCAACCTCGCGGTAAATGCCTCCATGCACGAAGAAATCGCCGGAGAGCGGAATGACTTCGGAGGTGGAGCTGCCGGGCTCCACCTTGCTGTTGTCGGCGCTGACCACGACCAGATTGCGCTGGCCCGGCTTCCAGGCATCGGTAACGTCGAGGCGGAAGCGGGCGAAAGCGCCCTTGTGGGTGCCGACATGGTGGCCGTTTACCCAGACTTCGGCCAGTTTGCCGACCGCTGCAAAGTCCAGATACTGGCGGTCGCCCGGCTTCGCCTTTGGCGCATCGACCTGCAGGCGGTACCAGCCCAGGCCCTGCCGGTTGTCGGTCTCGGCGCCGCGCTTCTGGGCATAGGCACCGATGCGGTTCCAGCTGTGCGGGACCGAGACCTGCTCCCAGTCCCGATCGTCGAAGCCGGTGGCGGTGACCGCCGCCGGAGCATCGCCGAAGTGGAAGCGCCAGCCATGCGACAGGTCGATTGCCGCTCGCCCGGTTCCTGGCTGCCTGGCTGCCTGCGTGCCTGCCTGCGACGCAGTGCGGTCCGCCGCCACGGCCGCGGGGGATATGGCTGTGGCGGCGATTGCCGAACCCAGCATCAGGCCTGTCAGTATCCGCTTGAAATCGCCCACTTTCCACTCTCCCTGTTGTCGGTTTCCGGTTCAGTCCCGGCGTTGTTCCAGCAGGCGCACGGGGCCCAGCAGGCCGGACGGGCGCAGCGGCGCGTCCTTCCGGTAGGTCGCCGTGGCGGTCCAGGTCACTTTTGCGGCGCCTGGCTGGGCATCGCCGATCAGCCGGTTGACCCACAGGTTCGCGACGCGGATCGTCAGGCGGTTCCTGCCGGGGCGGGCCTGCGCGCCGATGTCGATGCGGTAAGGCTGGTGCCAGCCGTATCCGGCCAGCTGTCCGTTGACGCGGACTTCGGCGATTTCGCGCGCCTCGCCGAGATCGAGCAGCAGCGGCATGCCCTTTTTCCACCCGCGCGGCGCCGTGAATGACTTGGTATACGTGGCAATTCCCGAGAAATAGCGGATCGCGGGGTCGGCGTTCGCGCCGAGCGGGGCCAGTTGGGCCAGCCGGACTTGCGGCGGCGCGCCGCGCCCCGGCTCGAACGTGACGTCCCAGGCCCCGCCAAGGACTGCCGCTTCGCGCAGCTCGACCGGCGCGACGGTGCGGGAGGTAGCCGCACTGTCCTTGCGGAACACCACGTGCACCGCCTCGTCCGGGCCGAGCGTGAGCGGAACCGAGGTCACCCCTTGCGCGGCCGTGAAGCTCACCGGCTCCGAGCGGCCGGTCTCGGCATGCCAGAGTTCGGCTTCCTTGCCAGCCACCCGGAAATGCGCGGTGATCGTCTCGGCCCGGTTCGACTGATTGGAGATGAAGTAGCTGTCCCCGTCCGCCAGCTTGCGGTGGACAAAAGGAAGCACGGCCCCCGGCGCCCCGCCCGAGAAGGTGAAATCGGGCGCGATACCGGCCTGCGCAAGACCTGCGGCCAGGTCGCCGGTCGCGATCACCCGGCCCCGGCCGACCGGATTGACCGCCGCGCCCGGCCACAGTTTCTGCACCAGCGACCGGTAGCGGGCAGGGTCGGCGCCAAGGCCGGGATCGCCCACTGGCGGCGCGCCGATGACGGTCGCGCCCGCCTCCACAAGGTCGGCGATGCGCGCCAGCACACGAAGGCTCATCCTCCCGGCGGTGCCGCCGAGGTACAGCGCGCGGTATCGTGCCCCGCCCGCCGTCACCAGATCGCCGCCGTCATTGGCCAGCGCATCGATCAGGGCATCGGCGTTCACGAAGTCGAACGCGGTCCCGGCCGGAACCTCGCTGACCGGCTTGTCGCCGAACAGCCCGGTCAGCGGGGCTTCCTCGCCGTAGAAATAGGCAAGGTCGGCCCGGTTGACGCCCTGCTGGAGCATCAGCGAATTGCGCGCGACATAGTCCATCCACGGCCGCGCCAGTTCGCCCCAGGCTTCGTTGCGGTTGAAGTCCTGACCGAAGATCGACAGCCGCAGACCCGGCTTCCGGTCGTCCACCGGCACATGGACGGAGGTATGGATGACCGGGCGATTGATGCCGGAGGCGAACGCGAGATCGATCATCCGCTTGAGATCGGCGGGCGCAAAGGCCCAGGGTGCCAGCATCGAGGTCAGCGATTCCGCCGCGACGGTTCGCTGCCCGTAAAGATGGGCGACCGATGCCGCGCCCTTCATGTCGGCAAGGTAGGTCGGCTTGGGCCCCCGGTCACGCTGGAACGCCCACATCGCCGCCATCGGCACGTCGGTCCAGCGGCGCATGGCCATGTCGTCGCCAAGCTGCGGGCGGTGATCTTCCAGCGCCTCGCCGTAGACGACCAGCCCGTTGTCGTGCGCCGCGCGGGCAACCGTGCCGTAGTGCTCGCTGGCCAGCAGATCGGCCAGGGTCCGCCGGAAATCATGCAGGAAGCGCTCGCTGTCCTGCCGCGAGCCGACGATCGTCCCGGTCAGCGCGGCCATCCAGGGGACCGGATCATAACCGCGCAGGCGCTTGAACTGCGCGACCATCCGCGGCGTCCAGTTCGCCGCGCCGACCTCGATGCTGTCGGTGAGGATGGCCCGCACGCCCTGGGCGCCGATGAGGTCCGCGCCCACCGTCTGGCGATAGGTCGCCAGATAGTGATCCATGTAGCGGCGCACGGCTTCGCCATCGTACTTGTCCACTTCGAGGCCGGTTGCCTCCAGCGGAGCAGGATGGTTCATCGTGCCCACCAGCGAATAGCCGAAGCGGATGATGCGCCAGCGCCCCGGTGGCGGGGTCCAGTCGAGCGTGCCGTCGGCGTGGAGGCGCGGGGTCAGGTCGATGATCCGGTCCGGCGCCACGCCGGCGGAATTGGCAAGACCGGCGTCGAGCGCGTAATAGTCCGGCACGATGTCGAAGCCGGCCTTGGCCTCGGCGCGGTTGACGCGCTCTTCGGCGGACAACGCGAATTCGGCGACCCGGATCGAGGCCGCCGGTTTGCCGCCGGAAAAGCCGGCCGCAAGCGCCGAAAGGTCGACGCCCGCAGGCGGCGGGGCAAAGTTCGGCAGGCTGCTGGCGTCCTGGAACACGATGCGGAAGGCCCGTGCCGTCACCGGCGCGAAACTGCGGGTCGTTGGTACGCGTCCGAGCGGAATGTCGGTGACGGTTGTCCACTGCCCGGCAGCGGTTTGCGCTTCCAGGCTGGCCTTGAGGTTGGCGCCGATGAACTTGCCCGCGCCGCCGGGGACGAACAGGGTGAGCGCACGGATCGTCCGGGCCGCCGGATAGCGGGCTGTAAGGAGTGTCGGCTGCCTGGCGACTTTCGGCAGGTCGGCACCGGTTTCGAGGTCGCCGTCCGTCAGTGCTGCGGCATCGACCGGCTGTCCTTCGCCGCTCGTAAACGTTGCTGCGGCGCCATCCGCAAGGGCCGGTTCTGCGGGCACCGCGACAACCACGGCATCGCGGTAGAACGGCGCGGGAACGTCGGGTGCCTTTTCGTTGATCGTCGAGTTGGTGCCCGAAGTCGCCGCGATCGACTGGTACGGGCCGGTCACCGAGGGCGGCATGGGGAGCGGGCGGGTGAGGCGCTTGCCGCCGCTCACGGTCACTTCGCTCCACACCAGCTTTTTCATGCCGTCGGCGGGCGTCACCCAGGGGCCGCCGGTCTCGGACCAGCCCGGCGATGAGGCAATCGCCAATTCGATGCCAAGGCGATCCGCCTCGCGCGCTGCGGCCTTGAAGGCAGACCGCCAGGCGGGCGTCATGTAGACCAGTCGCTGGTCGACGATTTGCGGGCTCTGGAGATTGACGTCGAATGCCTGCGCGCCGCCGATGCCGATCCGCTTCATCCAGGCGAGGTCCTTGCGCAGCCCGTCCACGGTGATGTTGCCGTTGATCCAGTGCCACCAGACCCGCGGACGCGCCTCCATCGGCGGGTCGCTGAACTGTCCTGCAAGCGGGTCAGCCTGATCGGGCGCGGCCGGGGACCCTGACTGGGCGGAGACCGGCCCCGAAACAGCGGCAACCGATAGCGACAGCGCCAGCCTGATCAGCGCCGACCTTCTCCGAAATTGCCCGTTCTTCGCCATGGATGTCATCTGCCTGCCAATCGCATCCGCAGCCGCACCTGCTCGAGGCGCTGCTGGCCATTCTCCCGAAATCGCCTCTTTGTGCGACACACTGTCGCCTATTGTTGCCGATATGCGCTGTCAAGTCGGTCAGGCCAATCCCGGCCATCGCGGTCAATGCAATAAGCCAGGTCATGCCGCATTGCGCCTGCAACGTCCCCGGAGCGGAAGGCACGGCTGCGGATAACGCCGCAGCGATCAACCGGCCATCCGCGAGGTGCCGCAGCGGCATGGCGGTTCCCTGCGCTCCGCCCGGACGCGGAGAATCGCGCCATTGGAGCGTCCTGTCCGAGCATTCGCGTCGGGCGGGGCGCGATGGCATCGGCCTCTTCGCGGTTGACGTTATCCGCCCTCCCACGGTATGCGACACTGTATCGCATAAAATTCGCTGCGGCCTTTGCGCGGCGCAGCAGGCCCGCAAGAGGCCGGAACCTGGAAGAGGGCGAGAAATGGCATCGATTACCGTAATAGGCGTGTCCGGCGAGGAAAGGCTGCTCGAGGCCAGGACCGGACAGACGGTCATGGAAGTGATCCGCGACGCGGGCTTTGACGAGTTGCTGGCGCTGTGCGGCGGCTGCTGCTCGTGCGCGACCTGCCACGTGCACGTCGAAGGCGGTCCGGCCGAGGCACTGGCGGCGATGAGCGAGGACGAGAACGACCTTCTCGATTCGTCGAGCCAGCGTGGCGGCCAATCGCGCCTTTCATGCCAGCTGCCGATCACCGACGCGCTTGACGGACTGCGCGTGCGGATCGCGCCCGAAGACTGAACCAGACATATCGCTTGCCCGCCGACAGAGCGGCCAGGCAGCAGGAGTGGGAAAAATGACGGAACTGGCCGATCGGGACTATTTCACCGACCACGAGATCCTTGTCGATCCTTATGCCTATTTCGAGGCGGTACGGAGCAAGGGCCAGGTCTACCAGCCCCAGGGCAAGGATTATCTGATGGTCATGGGTTTCGAGGAAACCCTCGAGATCATGCGCAATTCGGAAGACTTCTCGGCGATTATCGGCCTGCAGGGCGCTTCCGCCCCGCTGCCGTTCACGCCGCAAGGATCCGACATCACCGCCCAGATCGAGGCGCACCGCGACGCGTTTCACGGCGGCGACCTGCTGGTCAATCTCGATGACAATCCGCACCTGCAGCTGCGATCGCTTGTCAACCGCCTGTTCACGCCCTCGCGCCTCAAGGCCAACGAGGAGTTCATCCAGGCCTTCTCGGACGAACTGGTGCGGGACGCGGTGGCCAATGGCGGCGTGGAATTGGTCAAGACGATCGCGACGCCGTTCGTCACGTTGGTCATCGCCGATCTCCTCGGTATTCCCGCCGAGGATCGCCAGAAGTTCATGGACATCATCGAGAACGCGCCGCCTCCCGGCAACCTCGACGGCGAACTCGACCTCAATGCCGAAGACCACCCGTTCGTGATCATGGGCGGCTACTTCGCGCAATATGTGGCCGATCGCCGCGCCAATCCGCGCGAGGACATCCTCTCCGAGCTGTCCAACGCGCTCTATCCCGACGGCACGCTTCCTGACGAGATGGCGATCATCAAGCTGGGCATGTTCATGTTCGGGGCGGGGCAGGACACCAGCGCCAAGCTGCTGGGCAACGCGATGCGCTACATCGTCGATCAGCCGGGGCTGCAGGACCGGCTGCGCGCCGATCCCAAGCTCATTCCGGCACTGATCGAGGAAGTCCTGCGCCTCGAAGGTTCGACCAAGCAGACCGCCCGCCTGGCGCGGCGCGATACCAGGATCGGCGATCTGGCGGTTCCGGCCGGTACGAAGATCATGCTCTCGATCGCCGCTGCGAACCGCGATCCGGCGCGCTGGGAAGACCCGCAGGCGTTCAGGCTCGACCGTCCGAAGATTCGCGAACACGTCGCGTTCGGCCGCAGCGCGCACACCTGCGCGGGCGCGCCGCTCGCCCGCGTGGAAGTGCGCATCATTCTGGAAAAGCTGCTGCAATACACGTCCGACATCGATCTCGATCCTGCGGTGCATGGCCCGCGCGGTGCCCGCAAGCTCAACTTCGAGCCGAGCTTCATCATCCGCGGCCTTTCGGAACTGCACCTCAAGCTTACCCCGGCCGAAGGCGCTGACCTTTCGTCGACACGCCCCTCGGTGATCCAGAAGACCGCGGAAGCCGCAGTGCCGGTCGCGCCTGAGACACCGGCATCCGCATCGGCGCCGGTCGCGACGTCCGGATACTCGACCGGCGTGACCAAGCTTGCCGTGCTCCTTGCCGATCCCGGCGCCAAGGCCGTGCTTGAACAGCACTTCCCCGGCATCACCACCGACAAGCGCATCGGCATGGCCAAGTCGATGACGCTGCGTGCGATCCAGAAGTTCGCGCCGGGCCAGTTCACCAACGAAACGCTCGAAGCCGTCGACCGCGACCTCGCCGTTCTGCCGGCGGCCTGAGCCGGCCGCCCACCAATCCGGACCGGTGGTCACCTGCATGGTTTCCGCCGGCCCCATGCCGATGGCGGCGCGAAAACTTCGCCCCGGCGAAACGGGCAAGCCAATCCAGCCTGATGGATTGACCGATGCGACACAGTGGCGCACAAAATTCGACAAGAAAAATCATATCGGGAGAGGATTCGATGCGTAGACAAGACGCGTTCATACTTGCTGGCGTGAGTGCGCTGGCCATGGCCAGTCCCGCGCGGGCGCAGGAGGCGGAAAGCACCACCGCCGCCGTGGGCGTCCATTCCGGCGCCACCAGCGATGCTTCGGTTGTGACCGAGATCATCGTCCAGGCGCGCCGCCGCGACGAAAGCCTTCAGGATGTGCCGCTGGTCGTGAACGCGGTGACGGCGGATTCGATCACCAAGCTGAACATCCGCAACTTCACCGAGATCAACGCCGTGGTGCCGGGTCTCCAGCTCACGCCCAACGCGAACGGCATCGGCACCTCGTCCTCGATCCGCGGCGTCAACCACGACGTCAACGTCAGCGCCGAAAACGGCACGATCCAGTACTATCGCAACGACGCGCCGGTTCCCTCGAACTTCGTCATGCAGACGATGTATGACGTTGGCCAGATCGAAGTGCTGCGCGGTCCGCAGGGCACCTTGCGCGGGCGCTCGACGCCGTCGGGTTCGATCACGGTGACCACGCGCCAGCCGGATCTGGTGGAAGCGGGCGGCTACATGGCCGGCACGCTGGCCTCGGCTTCGGCCGCCAACATCAACGGCGCGCTCAACATTCCGATCATTTCCGATGTGCTTGGCATCCGCGTGGCCGGCCTCCACAGCTTCGATCGCGGCAATCGCGTCACCAGCGTCAACAGCGACGTGAAGCCGAGCAGCGAGACCAACGCCATCCGTGCCGCGGTTCGTTTCGAACCGACGCAGTGGCTGCGTCTCGGCTTCCTCTACGAAGGCATGCAGAACACCGGCACGCGGTTCGACCAGGTGCGTTCCGTCAGCCAGTACGATCCCGACTATGTGCCCTCCGCGGGCGCGCCGGATTACGGCGAGATCGGCCTGAGCGACCGCCTCTCGGTGCAATCGCGCCCGAGCACGACCTCGCAGAAGTTCCAGTTCTACAACTGGAATGCCGAAGTCGATGTCCTCGGCCAGCGCCTGATCTACGTGGGTTCGGCGACTTCGCAGAAGTACCATAGCTACGGCGTGCGCGACCTCGCGAACTTCTTCCCGGATCTCGCCGTCGCGCAGATCGCGGACACCAAGGGCACGACCAGCAGCCATGAAGTGCGTCTGCAGAACCTCGACCGGGTTGCCGGGCTGTTCGACTACGTCGCCGGGTACTTCCACTATGCGGTGCCGTCGCAGACCAACCTCGACGACCTCAGCATAACCCAGTTGCGCCTTGCCGGACTCGGCTTCCCGATCGCCGCACCGAGCGTGACGGACACCCCGATCTACGTTGCCAAGGGTACGCCGACGGAAGATTCCTTCTTCGGCAACGTGACCTTCCACCTCACCGAAGCGACGGAACTGTCGGGCGGATTGCGGCGTATCCACTTTACCGACAACCGCGATGGCCTGTTCATCAGCTGTACGCCCGAAATGTACGCGGCGGGCAACTGCACGCGCCAGAACGGCACCCAGTCGGACGTCAACGAGAACGCCACGATCTACAGCGCCAGCATCAAGCATCGCTTCACGCCGGACCTCATGGTCTACGCCTCCACGGGGAGTTCCTGGCGTCCCCCGGTCGTGGCGATCGGCAATTTCACCCATGCGGACTACACCGCGAACGAGATCGCCCATATCTCGTTGCCTTCGGAAAGTTCGAAGTCCTACGAGATCGGCTTGAAGTCCGATTGGTTTGACCGCAAGGTGCAGTTCAACCTGACCGCGTACCATCAGGACTACAAGAACTACCCCTACCGCTCCGGCGGGGCAGGGATCGCCTATATCAACATCAACTCGGCCGGCGCGCCGACGATCGGCAACTTCAACTTCGTCAGCGCGGTGCCGATCAAGGTCAACGGCGTCGAGGCCGAACTCGCCTTCACGCCGACGCCGCGCTGGAATCTCGGGGCAACGGTCAACTTCGCACGCAGCCGTATCGGCAACGCGCTGCTGGCTTGCACCGACGCGCTGAACAACCAGAGCGGCGCGGTCGGCTCCGACGGCATTCCCGATACGGTCACGCCGACGCTGGCGCAGATGCAGCAGGCCTATGGCGGCGAGCGCGTGGCGCAATGCGCGGGCGGCGGACAGTCGGCGACCTTCCAGCCGGAATGGTCGGGCGTGTTCAGGGCCGAATACACGCTTCCCCTGAACAACGATGTCGATGGTTACCTGCGCGGGCTGTTCAGCTGGAAGGGCAAGTCCCGGACCGACCCGAACAATCCCTATGACAACGTCAAGGCCTATGGATTGCTGAACCTGTTCGGCGGCCTCAGGGCCCAGGATGGCGGATGGGAAGTCTCGGTCTACGCGAAGAACATCTTCGATACGACCAAGCTGCTGAGCCAGGACGATCTCGCGCAGTTCACCTCGGTGACCGACGTCTATCTCAGCCCGCCGACCTACAGCGTCTCGGGCATCGGATCGACGGTCTACAGCAGCCGCTATGCCGGTGTGGCGGTGACCGCACCGCGTGAATTCGGCGTGACGTTCCGCGTTGCGTTCGGCTCGCGCTAAGGTTCCTGCGAAAGGGAGGGCCAAGGGGCGTCCCTGATGATGACGAAGCAAGACGATGGCGCTGTCGCCAGACGGGAACGGGCCCGCCCGAAGAAAGGGCAGGGCCCCGACCTGCACCGTCTGGAACGCAGCGCCCTCGCGGCCTTTTCACGGCGGGGGTTCGCGGCCGTGGGGCTTCGCGAACTGGCAGCCTCGATCGGTATCGCGCCGACCCTGATCCTCTATCGCTACGGTTCGAAACTCGGCCTGTGGAAGGCGCTCGTGGATGAGCTTGGCCTGCGGGTCGATCAGGCCTGCGCGGCGATGGACAGCGCGTTCGCGGCGGCGCAGCCGTTTCCGGACAGGGCCAGCGCCGCGCTTCGCCCCTTCGTGCGGCTCACTATCGAGATTCCGGAACTGGCGCCGCTGTTCATCGGTGAAATGTCGGAGCCGGGAGAGCGACAGGACTACCTTCTCGACAAAGTCTGGAGCCCGTTTCTCGTCTCGCTGCTGCCGATCATCCACGACGCCGAGCGTTTCGGCAATTCCGATCTCGGCGTCCCGAAATTTGCCGCATTTTCGATCCTCAGCATGATCTTTGCGGCGCAGTACATGGCGCCGGTGATCGGTCTGGCAGCGGACGCGCCGCAGCATGACCCGCTCGCCCGGGTCCTGAGGCCGATCGAGCGCCTGCTGACGCTCGATCTCGCACAGGATCGCGCCTGCGATCTTTCAACCGGGCGCAGTCCCCTCAATCCGGCGCCATGATCGAGGTGGACAGCAGCCGGTAAAGGATGCGCGCGATTTGCGAGACGCTGTAGGTGTCTTCCGGCTGGCCGACCCACCAGGCCAGTGTCTCCGCGATCAGCGAGGCGGCGCAGATCGTTCCCAGTTCGGTGGGCAGCCAGGCGTTGATCGGCTGTTCGCCCTTGGCCACTTCCATCGAGACCCGCAGCCATTCCTCCCGCATGGCGCCGCCGGCGCCGCCGTTGAGCAGGATCGCCCAGAGTTCGCGGTGTTCTGCCACATAGGCGCAGAGGCCCTCGAAACCGGCTTCGTAGCTTTCGGCATCGCGGATCGACAGCGTCAACTGGTTGAGGCGGGCGATCTCGTCCTTGGCAATGGCGTCGAGCAGCGATTCCTTCGTTTCGTGGTGACGGAAGAAGGTGGCGTAATGGACCTTTGCCTCGGCGCAGATATCGCGCACGGTGATCTGGTCGAAGGGCTTGCGCTGGAGGAGTTGCAGCATGGCTTCCTGCAGCGCCTTGCCCGATCGCAAGGCGCGGGCATGGGTCGATCTTGATGATGCCAGTGGCTCGGATTTATGCGATACGGTATCGCCTAAAGCTCGATTCGGTTTTTTGTTTTCGGCCATCGGGTCGTGTGTGACGCAAAAAGGCCGGTTTGCGCAAGCGCTAGCCGGTCCAGTCCAGCCGGTCGCCCTGACCGGCCGGACTGAGCCAGCAAACTGGCCAGCAACCTGGCCGGTCAACGTTCAGGGCCGCACAAGAACAGGCGGCCTGATCGCAGGCGATCAGGCCGGTACCATTGAAGAGAGGATTGCAACTATGCTTCGTCAAATTCTGATCGCCGGAACCATGGCCCTCGTCGCCGCGCCGCTTTCGGTGGTCTGCGCCGGGACCGCAGCGGCCGCCGCGGTGGCCCCCGCCTTTTCGACATCGGAGAGTTCGATCGGCACCCTGCTCGACAATCCGGCCACGAAGGCGATCCTCCAGAAGTATCTTCCCGATCTCGTCAGCAACCCGCAGATCGAAATGGCGCGGGGCATGACCCTGAAGCAGATCCAGTCCTATTCGGCCGACACCGTCACCGACGAGGTCCTGGCCAAGATCGATGCCGATCTGGCGAAGGTCCCCGCGCCCAAGTAAGCGCGTTCACGGTAGCCGCCCGCCGTGGCGGCTCCATCTTCGGCAACTGCCCCCAGGGCCGAACTCCGTAACAGGCAGCCGGGGTGGCTACAGGCCAGTCGGCAATTTTGCCAGCAGCTGCAGGGAGGCGGCATAGTAGTCGTCGTCGAGCGCGGCGGGCTGCGCCGTGCCGAGCAGCAGCCCGGCCACTGCCGCGCCGCCGTTCGAAAGCGCGTAGTTCGCTTCCTCGCCGGTGACGACGTCGATCCATGCCGGGATCGGCTTGCCCCCGGCAAGGCAGGCGCGCCAATAGGCCGCGACGTCGGCTGCCAGCACCTTGCGATTGCCCAAAGCGGCGTAAAGCGGCACGCGGATCGCATCGTATCCGAAGCGGGGCGGCTTGTCGCTTGCCGGGGCAAGCTGTGCTGGGCCGCTGATGGTCATCCAGTCACAGGGAAGATGGCGCGCGCCGAAGCGGGCAAGGCCCAGCAACTGGGCGCAGTCATCGATCACCGGTCCCCATATGCCGGCGCCGTCGATGCGCGCAAAAGCGTCGAGCGCAGGCCACACGAAGTAGGACGGGTTAAGCGTGACGCCGCCGCCGGTGACAAAGCCCTGGAGGCCCGGCAGCAGCAGATGGCGCCCGTAGCGTTCGATCACGCAGTGGCTGCGAATGGCGGCGCGGATTGCCGCAGAGCGTGCCATGTAGTCCGGCCGGTCCCATCGTTTTCCGGCCAGGTGCAGCGCCCAGGCGATGACAAGGTCGCCGTCGGTGGCGTTGTTCTTGTCCGCCACCGGGTCGGCGGCGGCGGGATCGTAGCGCCAGCAATGGAGGGCGATGTCCTTGCGCGACAACTGCTCCTGCGTCCAGCGGGCGATCCGCTCGAAACTGTCGCGATCATTGGCGTTGTAGGCAAAGATCAGGCCATAGCTCTGGCCTTCGCTATGGCTGACCCCCTTGTTGCCGGTATCGACGATGCGGCCGTCGGCCATCATGTACTTGTCGCGATAGGCGGTCCAGGTCAGCATACGCGAGCCCCCCCGCGCCGGATCGCGGCTCTGCGCGCCGCCGTTGCAGGCAGCGGTCAGCGCCAGCATCGCGCCGAGCGTGAATTTCCGGCGATCGAGGGCGGGGAAGGCCGCAAACGGTTCGGTCCGGGTATGGCGTGTCATTCTGGTCTTCAAATCCTTGCGACTGTCACGAATTCGGCGTCGTTTGCCTGGGCCGTAAACCCATAACCGCCAAAAGATTTACCGACCGTGACGCACTTCCATGATGTCATCCTTCCAAAGCGCCTTGGTCGTCAGCGCGGCGCCGCTGCCCAGCGCGCGGAACCAGGCGTCGTAGGCGCCTTCGAGAATGCCCAGAAGCATCGCCTGCCAGGCATGACGCAGGTCGGGCACCACCGGTTCCGGCAAGCGGGCATGGCGCACGACGATCGCATCCTCACCCACGACGAGTTCGATCTGGCCCCAGTCCAGATCGCGCCAATAGGCGTTGATCCGGGTTTCGAGCACGCCGACGTCGCTGACGTCATCCAGCGGGACCAGCGCGGCGACGCGCCTGCCCACCGAGGAAAAGAACGCCCGCGCCTGCGCCGGCGGCGCGCTCTCGCCGATCTCCGCGGCGGTAAGGGTGGCCAGCAAGGCGACGCCGCCGATGCCGGAAACGTCGGTATCGTGTCTGGGTGGTGGAAATGACTGGAACTTCATCTGCCCGTGTTCCCGAAGTTCTGCCTGACGCTGAACAAGCTACGGAACTCGTTATAGGTTCCGAAGGTATTATAGCTTGTTTCGCCGCCGATCCGTGTTGTTGGCGATATCTTGTAATAAAGCGACAGCAGCGCGGAGAGCGCGAAGCCGGTCTTGCTGCTCTCGTCGTAGAAGGAGCGGACGTCGTTATCGTCCGCCTTGGCATCGTCGAGGTGCCCCTGCAGGTCCGCATCCGTGGGATAGAGCGGGCTGGCATCCTGGCTGTAGCTCTGGAAGCCGGGGGTGAACGAGGCGCGCATGTCGAACCGGTCGTTATTCAGGGTGTAGTTGACCGGGAAGCCCACCGAGATGAAGCTTTGCGGGCTGAAGTAGCCGCCGTTGCCCCAGGTGAAGTAGTTCTGGCTCTTGTCGTAGTCCTGGTAATTGACGTTGAGCCCGACCGTGAGTGCCGAATGCGGGCTGGCATAGGCCCGCAGGTAACCGCCGACGTTGGCCTCGAAGCCGTCATTGCGCACGACCCTGGTCCCGTTGAACCGGTAGTAGCGCCCTTCGCCGTAGACACCGCTGCCATCGCGGTCGTAGGACAGGCCGCCGCCGAAGCCGGTGCGCATGACCTGGCCCCAACGCTCCTTGCTGACGGGATCGACGACGCCGGCATAAGATAGCACGCTGTCGGTCACCGGCTTGCGCTCGGCCACCGCGCTCACCCGGAAACCGGGGCTCACTTCAGGCGTGACGGCGCCGCGGAAGGTGACCTTGGTCTTGCCCATGCCGATCGGCGTGGTGCCCGCTTCGGCCTGGGCAAAATCGCTTTCGTAGCCGGCCGAGAAGGCCACGCCAGAGGCATTGACGCTGCCGGGACCGTCGAACTGCGCCTCCGTCTGGGCGACGATGTTGTCGGCCTCGATCGTGGCGTTCTGGCCGAACCGCGCCTGCCCGGACTTGCTGGGCGAACCGGCGTCGAGCACGGTCGCTTCGGCCTTGGCATAGACGCGGCCGGTCGGCACGTCGGTGGAGAAGCGGACCGAGCCCTTGATCTCGTCGAGGCGGCTCAGTCCCTTTTCGCCCGAGCGCTGGCGGTAGCCGGTATCGACATCGACACGCGGTCCGGTTTCCTGCGTCAGGTTGGCGAGCTGGGACTGGATCTGGGCCATGACCGGATCGGCGGGATAGGCGCTCGCCGCGTCAGCCGGGACCGGCTCGGACATGTAAGGCGAGGAATAGGCGATCGCTCCGCCTGCCGGGCTGGCTCCTGCGCCGCTTGCCAACGGGGCCTGATAGGGCGCGGCGGCATAGGCCTGGGCAGGCGCATAGGCTGGCGCAGCGGCCGAGGGCAGCCGGGTGCCGGAACCCAGGGCAAACGGATTGACCGCCTGCGGCGCTGCTACGGCCTGGTTGCGGAACGGATTGGCGCCGCCGGCCGGGCTCATCGCCGCAAAGGGATTGCCGCCTGCCAGACCGTCGATCGAGGTGCCGCCCTGGCGGGCGGTGTAGAGCGCACGCGCTTCCTTGAGGTAGCGCGCCGCGGCACGGTTGTTCCCGCGTGACTGTTCGATGCGCGCGATGGTCATGCGCACTTCGTAGTCCTGCGGGAAGGCCCGCAGCACATCGTTCTGCGCCTTGCGTGAAAGGTCGTCGTCGCCGGCCGCCTGCGCGGTATCGGCCAGTCCGAGCAGGGCGTCGCGGTCCCCCGGCTTGCGGGCGAGCACCAGTTGCCAGGCCTGCGCCGCGCGTGCCGGCATCCGGCCGCTCTGGTAGAGGCGGGCAAGCCCGGCCAGCACGTCCATGTTGTCAGGCGCGGCGCTCCAGGCGGATTGCAGGATATCGAAGGATTCGGCAAAACGCCCTTCGAGCCGGGCGCGGTCGGCCTGCGAGACCATCAGCGCCCCGTTCATCCGGGCATAGGCGCGCTGGCTGTCCGCCGAGCCGCCGGCCAGCGATCCGGCGCGTTGCAGCATGTCGCGGGCAAGATCGTCGCGGCCGACGCGGGCCAGCGTGCCGATCAGCCCTTCATAGTCCTCGATGCCGGTGGCATTGCCGTGCGTCGCATTTTCCGCGACGGCAGCGGCACCGGCGGTATCGCCGAGGTCATAGAGCGCATTGGCGATCGCGGCCTGCTTGCCCACCGGAATGCCGCTCATCGAGCCGAGCTGGCGCAGGGAGGCGAGGGCCTGCGCGCTCTGCCCCGAAGCGCCCATGGCCTTGGCACGGGCGATTGCCTCGTCGGTCTTCACGCCCACCGCGAAACTGCGCATCTGGGCGGTGCGCTGGGTTTCCGGGATCATGTCGATGAGGCGGCTGGCCTCGGCCGGGCGGTCGAGGTCGGCGTTGAGCAGCGCGGCGGCATAAAGCGCGTCGGGCTTGCCCTTGGATACCAGGGAACGCAGCAAGGCCTCGGCTTCCGGGACGCGGCCGCGCTTGATGTTGAACTCGGCAAATTCGTAGCGGATCCACGGATCCTCGGGATCGGCGACAAGGCCGTTCTGGAACTCGCGCGTGGCGCCCAGATCGTCCCCGGCAGCGGCGGCGGCAAGCGCGCGGCTGCGCGCCGCGCTGACCTGCAGGCGCCGGTCGTCGGCGCTGCTGGCGTTTCCGGTTTGCCCTGCCTGCCGATAGAGTTCGGCGGCATCGGCATGGCGGCCCTGCTGCTCGTAGATGTTGGCGAGCAGTTCGACCGCCGGGCCGGACTGCGGATAACCGGAGTGGACCAGCGCTTCGGCGGTGGTCTGCGCCGCCGTCAGATCGCCGCGCGCCAGGGCATCGCGGGCCTCGCCAAGGCCGGCAAAGAAGCGCGCTGCGGCAAGGCCGCTGCTCCATTGCTCGGCGCGGCCGAGGCGCGAGGCCTGCCCCAGCAGATCGGCCGATTCCGCGAAGCGGCTCTCGCGCAGGCGCACGATGCCAAGTCCGCCAAGCGCATCGGCATCGCGCGGATTGACCGCGAGGGCGCGCTGGAACTGGCTGGCCGCGCCGTCGAGGTCGCCCTTTTCAATAGCCGCGAAACCGGCCACGCGGGCCTGCCCGGCGCGGTTGCTGGCGGAGGAGGGGGCAGGTTTGGCCTGTGCGGGTTTGGTCTGTACAGGTTTGGCCGGGGTTGGGCCGGGCCGCGATGCCGAGGCCGCATTGCCGGTCTGGCGCGGCTGAGCGGGTTTGGCAGATGCAGCGGCGGCGGGTTTCGCCGCAGCCGGAGCGGCGGGCGTGGGAGCCGCCTTGCCGCCGCCGTTCATGGCCTGGGCCACGGCCGGATTGTTGGGATCGAGCGCGCGGGCACGGCGCAAGGCCTGCTGGGCCAGATCCTCGCGCCCCTTGGAGCGCCAGTAGCGGGCCTGCTGCAGCAGCGCGGCGACGCCGCTATCCTGCGCCGAGGCGACACCCACGCTCACCACTTCCGCCCCGGTCGAGGCGAGCAGCAGCGCCAGGCAGGCCAGGCGCAGGGGTTTGCGGGCTACGGTCATGCGGTATCGTCCGTATTGCCGAGGCGGCGGGCAGCCTGGCCGCGGAAGTAGAGATAGGCAGGCCCTGCCAGCAGCACGGCAAGGGCAAGCGCGAAGATCGCCATCAGCATCGGGCGCTGGCTGAACCAGTAGGCCAGCTTCATCCAGACCGGCAGCGAACCGGTCCAGTAACGGTCGCCGATCGCGAAGCTGGCCATGCCGTCGCCCTTGGTGACCGCGAGATCACCCTGGATCGAGGCGTTGAACTTCACGTCGGCCATGCCGTCGACGAGGCCGGGAAGGGCCGAGGGATCGTCGGCCAGGACGGCAACGACCGTGCGGTCCGAGGCGTAAGGCGAGCGGAAGCTGACGATGCCGGAAAAGCCCCGGGCGTTGTAGACCATCGGTGCCGCGTCGGCGGGATCGTCACTGCGCGTGCCGCCGAAGAGCGACGTGACGTATTGCAGCGGCGAGCGTTCCGAAACCTGGAGATGGCCGTTCACGAAACGCACCGGGGCGCTGTCGAACAGGGTGCCGCCGGCGAGCTGCGAGCCGCCGATCACCAGCAGGTCCTGGCTGTCGAGCCGCGAGGGATCGACGCTGGAGGTAATGGTGATCGCCGTTACCGGCACGCCGGTGGAATCGCCGAAGCGGCCCATCAGCCCGAGGAACGCCTCGACCGTTGCCGCCGAGGGGGCATCGGCCATCACGACGGTCGTCTCGGCAAGGTCGGGCGCCACCGTGAAGGGGAAACCGGCACCGGCGAACGTGGCGAGATCGGGCATCATGATCGCGTGGTAGGCGCTGGAGAAGTCGATCGTGCTGTCCGGATCAAGCGACGTGCGCACGTTTTCGGGCAGGGTGCCGGTGCACTTCTTCTTGTCGGCAATGACCATGTTGTAGTCGAACGTCAGTTCGTTCTGGCCGAACAGGTTGTAGCGCGGCAGCGGCAGCGACGCCGTGGAATCCTGGCTGCGCACGCCGTTCGCACCGAACAGCGCGCTCCACCAGGTGGAGCCCATCGGCAGCGACTTGAGGTACTGGCCATTGAGCGAGACGTCGAGGCGCGAGGCGCGCTTGTCGAGCCACTGGGCGACCGGATAGCGATAGCCGAGGCTCAGCTTGCCGCCTTCTCGCGGCCAGAAGAACAAGTCGGGCGCGACGCGGAAGCTGGTGGTCAGCGGGCCGGGGCGGAAGCCCATGCCCTGAAGCGCATAGGCGGGCATGATCTCGCCCAGCTTCACCGGCCGGTCTGTCGAGACCCAGCGCAGCGCGCCGTATCGCTTCCAGGCCGGGATGCGAACGTCGTCGAAGTTCATGCGCTGGCCGCCGAACACGCCGCGCCCCAGCGCCACGGCTCCGGCGGCGAGGCGCAGTTCGCCGTCGCTGCGGCCCATCAGCACCAGCAGGGTGCCCGAAGGATCGGCCGGGTTGCGCATGACGGCAGCCGAAGCGCCGCTGGGCGGCGCGATGGCGAGGCCGGGGATCGATTGGCCCTGCTTGAGGAAGACCACCGCATTGCCCTTGGGCAAGGCGCCGAAGACCGGCTTGAACGAGAAGCCCCGGTAGCTGGCGAGCGACCCCAGCCAGGAGGCGGTGGCCGCTGCCGCTTCCAGCTCGCCCTTGCGGGGCTGGCCGGCAAACACGAAGGGCACCGTCAGCGGCAGGTTCTGCCCCTTGTCGAAAAAGGGCAGCGGCATGCGCGCAAGGTCAGGCGCAAAGGGCAGTGGCTGATACTGGAAATCGATCCACGAGCGCACGTTGCTGATATTCGCCCAGAGTACCGAGTTGAACGGATCCTCGCAGTCGGTCGCGTAGTGGCCGACCAGGCGCAAGTTGAGCTGGTTGTCGCCCGGCAGGAACAGCGCGGGGTTGATCGCGATGCGCAGCGCGCGGCCGCCGGCATCGGCACGGGAGAGCGGGATCGTCTGCACCGCCTCGCCGTTGAGGATCACTACCAGGTGGCTCATGCTGTCGAGCATCATCGGCGACCAGGCCATCTGCAGGGTCATGACCGCCGAAGTCACCACACGGTCCTGACGCATGCCGAACGGTATGCCGATTTCCCCCTGGGTGCCCTGGAGGCGGATCGGGGTGGTGATGCGCATGTCCTTGAGCGTCAGCCGCTCCGCAATGGTGCCGGCCGCGGGCGCGGCTCCGGCTCCGGCTTCACCGCCGGCCGCAGCGGCGGCGGGCTTTGCCGGAACGGGCGCGGCGTGCACCTCGCGCGAGCCGAGCACGATCGTCGCCAGACCGAGCGCGAGTGCGCAGGCCAGCGCGGCTGCCTTGCCGAGGCTGATGCCCCGTGTCTTGCGGGTCGGCGAGGGCGAAACAGAGGCAGGGGCGGACGGCGTGGCCGCGACGGGGGCCGAAGGCGCGATGAGTGCGGCTAGCTCGGCTTCCCGGCGCATGGCGCGGCGTTCGGCAAAATTGAGGCGAAGCATACGTTTAATGGTCACCATGTCGACGATGATGATGTCGGCCAGCGAACGCAGGCCGGTCACCTGGACGTGCGGCGAGGCCGGTTGCCAGGCATCCGCACGGCCCATCACGGCGCGCACGAGGTGGCGTCCGGCCAGGACGTCAAGCTGTTCGAAGCGCACGAAGGCGCGGTCGCCGGTCGTGCGCACGGTTTCCACCGGGATCGACAGGACTTCGTCGCCCATCGCCATGGTGATGTGCCGCACGGCATTGTCTCCCGCCGGTCGTCCTTGCGGCAGGGCAAGGGCGGCGCCGCCCATCGAGATGTCGAGGGTGCGCGTTTCCAGCACGTGCCCCGATGCGAGATAGGCCGTTACCGGCAGCTCCACGGGAATGCGGATGTCCTTGCGGGCCTGGCGGGTTTCGCGCGCCACCGAAACGGCGGCGATCAGGATCACGAGACTGAACACGGCCCACGAGATGTTCAGCACCAGCGTGTCGGTCTGGACGTTGAACATGTAGGGGAAAAACGCCCATTTGATCACGGCCAGTGCGATCCCGGCCAGCAGCAGGCCGATGGTGATGAGGTGTGGCTTGACGATCGCCCAGTCGAAATAGGTGCGATCGAGCAGGCTGCCCTTGTCGGTGACGTTGAACTTGCCCTTGCGGGGCTGGAACCATGTCATCAAGGTCGGCTTGACGAGGTGGAAGGCCAGAATGGTCTCGTAGACCTCGCCCCAGAACGGCCGCCGGTCCGCCCCTTGCGTGCGCAAGTTCGAGGCCGAGGCGCAGAACAGGTGCGGCAGGGCATAGGCGAAGATCAGCGAGGCCGAGGCCTGGATGATGTTGAGGCCAAAGATCAGGTAGGCGAGCGGACTGGTCAGGAAGGCGATGCGCGGCAGCGGATACTGGAAGTGCAGCATCGCGTTGAGGTAGCAGAGGCGCTGCTGCCAGGTGAGGCCGGGGCCGAACAGCGGATTGTCGATGCGCAGGATCTGCGTCATCCCGCGCGCCCAGCGGATGCGCTGGCCGACGTGCAGCACGAGCCGCTCGGTGGCGAGCCCGGCGGAAAGCCGCGCGCTGATGTAGGCGGTGTTCCAGCCGGTGCGCTGCAGCTTGAGCGCGGTGTGGGCGTCCTCGGTCACCGTTTCACCGGCGAAGCCATTGGTTTCCATCAGCGCTTCGCGGCGGATGATCGCGCAGGAGCCGCAGAAGAAGGCCGCGTTCCACAAGTCGTTGCCGCCCTGCACCGGGCCGTAGAACAAGTCGCCTTCGCCCGCCATGTCGTCGATCACGCCGGCGAGGTTGCGCTGGACCGGATCGGGCGAATACATGTGGTGCGGCGTCTGCAGCAGGGCAAGGCGCGGGTCCTTCTGGAACCAGCCGACGGTGAGCTGGAGGAAGGCGCGGGTCGGCACGTGGTCGCAGTCGAAGATGGCGATGAGCTCGCCGTCGGTCTTTGTCATCGCCGCGTTGAGATTGCCCGCCTTGGCGTGCAGGTTGTTGTCGCGGGTGATGTAGCCGCAGCCTGCTTCACGCGCAAAGGCGCGGAATTCCGCGCGCTTGCCGTCGTCGAGGATAAAGACGCGGTAGCGGTCGGCCGGATAGTCCAGGTCCATCGCCGCGAACACCGTGTTGCGCACGATGTCGAGGCTTTCGTTGTAGGTCGGGATGTAGATATCGACCGTGGGCCATTCCTCGGAAGGGCCGTTGGGCTCGATCACCGGACGGTCGAGCGGCCAGCTGGTCTGCAGGAAGCCAAGCGCCAGGATCACCCAGGCGTAGAGTTCGGCGAGATAGAGCCCGCCGCCCAGCAGGAATTCGGGCAAAGTGCCGAAGGCCAGGGTCTGGGTCGTGCGCCAGAACATGTAGCGGGTCGACATCAGCAGCGCCAGCAGGCCAAGCGCCAGCGCGCCCTTACGGCCCGGCCAGCGCCGCATGAGCAAGGTTCCGCCAACCGCGACGGCTGCGAAGATCCACTGCGCGTTGTTGTCGAGCGGCACGCTCACGACCAGCGCCGCGATCACCACGACCAGCGCGATCACGAGATAACGCAGTATTCCCCGCTGCAGAACCTTACCCGTCATGCAGCGCGGCTCGCCGCGGAGGGGGCGATCCAGACCGGATCGGTGGAATGAAGCGCGTCGACCAGCTTGGCCGAAATCGCGCGCACATCGCTGAGCGCGGCGCTGGCCGGGGCGTAGCGGGACAGCGGCTGCAGCATCGCCATCGCCTCGGGCACCGCTTCGTCGGAGCGGATGCGGCCGATCAGCCGCTGGCCGGCCAGCTCGCGCACGAAGGCGGCGCCGTGGCGGGACAGGCGGCGGGTCTCGTCAAGAGCGTTGATGACAAAGGCCGTGCGCGACAGGCCGTCGGTCCCGGCTTCGTCGAACATCTGCGGGAGCAGGGCGAGGCTGTCGGGCTGCACGGTCAGGGGGCAGACGTGGGCGCAGGCAGCCTGGGCGATGCGCCGGGCGGCGCGCCAGTCGCCTGACGGAACGTCCAGCACCATGACCCGGTCCTTGCCGGGCGAGAGATAGCCAAGATCGTTCAGCATCGGCAGCAGGTCGGCGTCGTCGGCCGAACGGGTCCAGTGGCGCAAGTTGATGCCGCCGACCAGCACCGCCTCGTCGGCAGGCGCGGTCAGCGAAGGAAGGCTGATCGCCTGCGACAGGCCGAAATGAAGCGGCATGGTATCGCGCGCTGCAAACGTCAGCACGGTGACGTCGGCGCCTTCGGCGGACAGCCCCATCGCGAGGTGCGCGGCGACAAAGGTCGTGCCGGTGCCGCCCTTGGGTCCGTGGCAGAGAATGACGGGCATCAGGCGTCTCCTTCGCGCGGAGCAGTGCCGGTGGCGGCACCTTCCGTCTCGACGGCGGCCGAGAGGCGGCGCAGCAGCGCCCGGACGTCTCCCGACGAATCGGCGGGGCGCGGCGCGGGGGCGGAGGCTCTCGCAGCCGGTTCGGAGCCGTGTTCGTAGCGGCTGAAGAGGACCTGGATCTGTTCCTTGGGCGCTTCGGGCACCCGCTCGTCCGGGGCAGGAACTTCGCCAGTGCCGCGCGTGGCGGACTTGGAAACCTGCGGAGCGGCCTGATCCAGCGCCTGCAGGCGCGGATCGCGCAGCAAGGCCTCCAGGATCGGCCAGAGCTCCAGATCGGTAAACCGATCCTCGAATTCCTTGTAACTGAAATCGCTTCGGCCCAACCGGTCCAGAAGGTTTCTTGCATCAATCCGCATGGTGCCAGGTCCCCAGTCTCTTCCGCCATACTGATTAAAAGTGGTTAATATACTGTAAAATCACGCTGCAAAGCGATTTCGACAAAATCCGCGCATTTCGTTGTGCATTGCGACATCCCACCGCCGGTCGCGGTGTGCGCGGGAGCGGTCAATCAAGCGCTCCAATTCGATTGGGCTGCGGTGATTTATTCCCATATTTCCAAGTAAATACATGGCAATTTTTAAAGACTTGTTGGACCTGCTCACGTTACCTGCCCAGAGATTACGACTGTTATCTTATTTTTATGAAAGGGCGCATCAAATTGAGCGTCGCGTCCGCAATCGGGAACAATCTGCCTATAACGAAGATTTGACGTCAGAGGATCAAGACGTGGACAAGGAAGGCCTGCCCGACCTGCCGGTGGCGCAATTCCTGCGCCTTCGGCGGCATATCCCGCCGCTGTACGGCGTGCTGGCGGTCAACGCGGCAGCGCTCGCTTATACGCACCGTCACGTTGCACCGCCCTACCTGACGGTGGCGGTTGCCGGACTGCTCGTGCTTGCCTGTCTTCAGCGCATCTACGCCTGGACCCGCCCTATCGATCCTGCTGCGATCACCGGCGACCAGGCGCGCGCCATCATGCGCCGCACGACTGTGCTCGGCATCACGATGACGCTGGGATTCCTGATCTGGGCGCTGGCGCTCGATCAGTACGGCACGCCGGCCCAGCAGGGGCACGTGATGCTGTTCATTGCCGCCACTTTGCTGGGATGCATCTTCTGCCTCACTTATCTGCCCACAGCTGCGGTGGCGATCTCGGTGATCGCGATCGGCCTGTTCACGCTCTATTGCGTGCAGCAGGGCAGTGAGGAGCGGTTGTCGATCGCCTGCTCGACCGGCCTGATCACCATCCTCATCCTGTTTGTCGTGCGCGACTGCTTCGCCTCGTTCGTCAGTCTGGAGGAATCGCGCAGCGCCCTGATCGTCGGCCAGCGCCGGGCGGAGCGCCTCGAAGCCGACAGTGCGCGCCTGGCACGTACCGACGCGCTGACCCAATTGCCGAACCGGCGGCGATTCTTCGAGGAACTCGAGGCGTTGCTGAGCGGGGCGACGACGGAGACCCGCTTTTCGATCGGGTTGCTGGATCTCGACGGCTTCAAGCCGGTCAACGATACGCACGGCCATGCCCAGGGTGACAGGCTGCTGGCGATGATCGGGGACCGTCTGGCCGCCGTGTGCAAGGCGCACGAACCGGGCGTCAGTGTCGCAAGACTGGGGGGCGATGAATTCGGCTTCATCATCCAGGCCGAAATCGACGAGGCCTGCGACTTCATGCAAGGGGTCTGCCGGGTGGTGCAGGAGCCGGTGCCGCTGGACGGCATGCAGATCGCGGTCGGCGCCTCCGGCGGTGTCGCCGCCTATCCGCTTTCGGGCACCGATGCCAACAAGCTGTTCGACCGCGCCGACTTTGCGCTTTATCACGCCAAACGGCACCAGCGCGGCCACTGCGTGAAATTCTCCCACCTGTTCGAGCAGATCATCCGCGCCGATCAACTGGTCGAATCCGCGTTGCAAACGGCCGATCTCGCCCAGGAGATCGCGCTGGTCTTCCAGCCGATCTATGACATCCAGAGCAAGGCCGCGGTCTGCGTCGAGGCGCTTGCCCGCTGGACCTCTCCGGTCGCCGGGCCGGTTCCGCCGGAGACCCTGGTCTCGGCGGCCGAGAAGCTCGGCATCCTGCGCGTCGTCACGCTCGCGCTGTTCGACCGCGCGATTGCCGCCTGTGCGCAATTGCCCGCGCACCTCAGGGTTTCGTTCAACCTTTCCGCGGGAGACCTTGCCAATCCGGAGACGGTCGACGCGATCCTCGATGCCATGACCCGCAGCGGACAACCGGGCAGGCGGTTCATCTTCGAGATCACCGAAACCGCCCTTATCTCGAGCTTCGCAACGGCGGTGCGCGAGATCGACCGCCTGCGCGCGTCCGGCGCCAAGATCGCCCTGGATGATTTCGGCACGGGTTTTTCCAGTTTCAATTCGCTGCAGGAACTGCCGCTCGACATCCTGAAGATCGACAAGACCTTTACCGGACGGATCGAGGATCCGGCAGGGCGCCGGGTCATCCGGGGGATCCTGTCGCTGGCGCACTCGATGTCGCTGAAATGCGTGATCGAGGGGCTGGAGACCGAGGGTCAGCTGGAAGCGGCGCGCGAACTGGGGTTCCGCTACGGGCAGGGCTATTGCCTGGCACGTCCCGCCGCACTGGCCGAAATCGGCGCACGGATCGCCTGAGGAACACACAAGGCGGGGACGACCGACGGCGGTTGCCCGAAAACGAATTGACTGCGGCGAAGCGCCGGGCAACCGTGTTTTCACACTATTTCAGGGGGCTGTGCAATGAACCGGAAAACACTCTCACGCCGCGTGACGAAACTCTCGTGCAGCTTGCTGGCGCTGGCCAGCGCGATCGGTACGGCCGATGCCCGCGACGTGGTGATCCACGCCGGGCGGCTGATCGACGGCACCGGCGCGGCGCCCCGGCAGAACGTGTCGATCCTCATCACCGACCAGCGCATCACCGCGATCCAGCCCGGATTCGTGACGCCTGCAGGCGCGGAGGTGGTCGACCTTTCGGACAAGACCGTCCTGCCCGGCCTGATCGACACCCACGATCACATCACGGCCGGCTGGCATGCCGGAGACCCGATCCGCAACAGCGTGACCCGGACCAACTACCAGGATGCCATCGAGGCCACCGTGTTCACCCGCAACACGTTGCTGGCCGGGTTCACCTCGGTTCGCGATTGCGGGGCCGACACGCAGGTTGTCGTCGCGCTCAAGAAGTCGATCGAGGATGGCGTGGTGCCGGGGCCGCGCATGTGGGTGGCCGGAACCCCGCTCGGCCCGACCGGCGGCCACGGCGACGCGGTCAACGGCTTGCGGCCCGAATTTGCCGATATCCCGCATGTCAGCGACAACGTGATCGACAGTCCCGATGCCGCGCGCCTCGCCGTGCGCCGCCTGAAGCGGGAAGGGGCGGACCTCATCAAGATCATGCCCTCGGGCGGCGTCATGTCGATCGGCGACGATCCGCGTCATCAGTTGATGACCGACGACGAGATCAAGGCGGTGATCGACACCGCCCATGCGCTGGGCATGAAGGTCGCGGCCCATGCCCACGGCAAGGACGCCATCGATCACACCATCGCGCTGGGCGTCGATTCCATCGAGCACGGTTCTTATGCGGACGCGGCCAGCTACAAGCTGTTCAAGCAGCACGGGGCCTATCTGGTGCCGACGATGCTGGTCGGCGAGCGGGTCTACCAGCGGGCCAGGGAGCACCCCGAGCAGCTCAACCCGTCAACGGCGGAAAAGGCGCTCGCCATCGCGCCGCTGCTGCGCCGTAACCTGCACGATGCATATGCCGCCGGTGTGAAGATCGCGTTCGGGACGGATACCTTCGGTCTTTCGAGCCACGGCGAGAATGCCCAGGAATTCGCGCTGCTGGTCGCGGCCGGGATGACACCGATGGATGCGATCAAGACCGCGACCGGCAATGCCGCGGACCTGCTGGGCAGCGCGGATGTCGGCACGCTTCAGGCGGGGCGTTATGCCGACGTCATCGCGGTGGACGGCGATCCGCTCAGCGATGTGAAGGTACTGGAGCACGTCGGTTTCGTCATGAAGGGCGGCGCGATCGTCAAGTCCGCCGGACAGCCGCAGATCTGATCGCACGATCCCCGGTCGCCGCGCGGCGGCCGGGGATCGATGCACAGGCCGCCGGATCAGGCGGAGGCAGGGCGCCGGGCCACGATGCCGAAACCGGCAATCACCGCATAGCAGAGCGCGGGCAGCAGCAGCGCGATGCCGAGGTCGCCGCCGGTCAGGTCGGCAATGGCGCCGGTCGCCAGCGGCACCAGCGCGCCGCCGCAGATCGCGACATTGATGATGCCCGACCCATCCGCCGCGCGGGCGCCGAGCTTTTCGCAGGCCAGGCTGAAGATCGTCGGGAACATGATCGAATTCATCAGGCCGACCGCCAGCAACGCGTAACCCGAGACATTGCCCGCCGTCGTTACCGAAAGCGCCAGCAGGGCGATCGCCATGGCCGCGTTGAAGGTGAGGACCAGCGCGGGGTTGAGCACCCGCAGCACCGCAGAGCCGACAAAGCGCCCGACCATCGCGCCGCCCCAGTAGAGGCCGATCAGCTTGCCGGCGGACTGTTCGGGCAGCGCCATGACGTGGGGCTGCATGAGATAGCTGACGATCAGCGAACCGATCGAGACTTCGGCGCCGACGTAGAGGAAGATGCAAAGCGCGCCATAGGAAAAGCGCGGGCGCTTCAGCAGGTCGAAACCGGCAAAGCCGTTATGATCGCCGTGCTGTTCGGGCGGCAGGCGATTGCGGAAGGTCCAGACCGCGAGGGCGACGAGCGCGAGGGCGAGGGCAATGCCGAGGTAGCCATGGACGATCGCCTGGCTTTCCGCGCGGCGGTAGGCATCCAGCGCTTCGCCCGTGAGGTCATGGGCGGAGACCTCGGCAAGGCTGCCGAGGATCAGCACCGAACCGGCGAACGGGAACAGCGTCGTCCCGAGCGAGTTGAAGGCCTGCGCGAAAGTCAGCCGCGAACTGGTCGTTTCCGGTTTGCCCAACAGGCTGATCAGCGGATTGGCGACAACCTGGACGATGACCACGCCCGCCGCCAGCACAAAATAGGCAGCCAAAAACAGCCAGTAGGTAGCCGTCTGCGAAGCCGGAATGAAGGCGAGGCAGCCCAGGATCATGATTGCCAGCCCGGCAACCGCGCCGCGCATGTAGCCGACCTTGCGCACCAGCATCGCGCCGGGAATGCCGATTACCGCATAGGCGGTGAAAAAGCAGAACTGCACCAGCATCGCCTGCGTGTAGCCCAGCGTGAACAGTTCCTTGAGCTTGGGGATGATGACGTCGTTCAGGCTGGTGATGCCGCCGAAGATGAAGAACAGCGCCATGACAAAATAGCGCAGTTCAGGCGCGTCGACGTAGCCACCTGGCACTTCGTCGTTCGTTTCGCTCTGCGGGATAGCGGATGTAAGGGCCATGAGGGCTCGACCTGTTGCTGGCGGGCGCGTGGGACGCGCGTTTCAGGACTACGTTTCAGGAACTTATGGGAATGTCCGATGGCCTGCGTCGCCGCTGGATGCCCCCCCCGGATGAGCCGCTGCGTGGATGCCCCTCCAGGCGGTGCCTCGCCGGCGTCCGGCTTTATTCTCCCATATCGTTCTTGTTGTTGTCATCCGGGTGCAGGCATCGCTTGCGCAAGACCTGCACCCGGGTGCCAACGCTGTCGGTTTTGGAGGAGATGACAACGTTGTACCGAGCGTCTAGCCTGCATCGGCACGGGGATCAAGTCCGTCTTGATGACCACAAGCCATTCTCAGGACGACGCGAGTGTGCCACAGGTGACGGATGGCCAGTATTCGTGACGTTGCCGCCGCAGCCGGCGTTTCCATCAAGACCGTGTCCCGCGTTGTCAACAAGGCGCCGAACGTCAGCGAGGACCTGCGCAGCCGTGTGAGCGGGGCGATCGAACGTCTCGGCTATCGGCCCAATCAGTCGGCCCGGCGCCTGGCGGGAGGCCGCTCCTTCATGCTGGCGTTTCTCTACAACAATCCGACCCCCGGCTATACGTCGGCCCTCCAGGTCGGTGCGGCCAACCGGTGCCGCGAGCTTGGCTATCACCTCGTCGTCGAGCCGATGCCGCTGGACGGGCCGGAACGCTTCGAGATTCTCGACCGCCTCGTCGCCGCGCTGCGGCCTGACGGCGTGTTTCTGGCCCCGCCGCTGTCGGACGACAAGGCGCTGCTCCAGCATTTGTCCGAACTCAATCTGTCCTGTGCGCGGCTCGCCGGCTCGATCATGGCGGAAAGCTTCAACATCCCGACGCCGGAACGGGCGGCAGGGCGCATGATCGCCGACCATCTGATCGAACTTGGCCACCGGCGCATCGGCGTGATCACGCCGCCTGCCGGTCACCGGGCGGCACAGGCCCGCGTCGAGGGTTTTCGCGACGGGCTGAGCGCCGCGACGGGGCTTGCGCTAGACCCGACGTTTGTTGCCGGTGATTTTGACTTTGCCTCGGGCGAGCAGGCGGCGGGACAGCTGCTCGCCCAGGATCCGCCGCCCACGGCGATCTTCGCCACCAACGATGCGATGGCGCTCGGGGTGATGACCTGCGCCCATCGGCGCGGGCTTAGAGTGCCGGCGGACCTCTCGATCGTCGGCTTTGACGATACGTCGGCCAGCGCCACCACCTGGCCGCCGCTCACCACGGTGCGCCAGCCACTGGACGAGATGGGCAGGGCGCTGGTCGATGCGCTGGTCGGCGACGTCGACGAGGCGCCGGAGTTCCGCTTCGAACTCGTGCGGCGCGAAAGTACCGGTCCAGCTCCGGCAAGGTGACGGGCGGAGGAAAAGGCATCGAGATTAATCGATGGGTTGTTGACCGCGGGCCATGCATCGAATAATATCGATGCATGGATACCGAATCCGCGCTCTCCATGCTTGCCGCGCTAGCTCACCCGACCCGGCTCGACGCCTTTCGCCTGCTGGTCCGCAACGAGCCGGATGGCCTTGCGACCGGCGCGCTGGTCGACGCCTCGCAGCTGAGCCAGAGCACCTTTTCCAGCCATCTCGCGATCCTGGCGAAAGCCGGTCTCGTGCAATCACGCAAGCAGGGGCGCCAACAGATCCAGCGCGCCGACATCGATGCGCTGCGGGCCTTGCTGGTCTACCTGGCCCGGGATTGCTGCGAGGGGCGCACCGAGCTTTGCGCACCGCTGCTGGCCGAACTCACCTGCTGCTGATGAGGCGACCATGACCGATATCGTGATCTATCATAATCCCGACTGCGGCACCTCGCGAAACACCCTCGCCATGATCCGCGGCGCCGGCATCGAACCGCATGTCGTCGAGTACCTGAAGACGCCGCCGAGCCGCGAACTGCTGGTTCAGCTCATCGCGCGTGCCGGCATCACGCCGCGCGCTCTGCTGCGCGAGAAGGGCACTCCATTCGCGCAGTTGGGGCTGGGCGACGAAAGCCTTGCGGATGACGCGCTCATCGATGCGATGATGGAGCATCCGATCCTGATCAACCGCCCGCTGGTTGTCGCTCCGCTTGGGGTAAAACTGTGCCGGCCTTCCGAAATGGTGCTCGACCTGCTCCCCGCCGGGGCGCTACCCGCTTTCGTGAAGGAAGACGGCGAGGTCGTGGGAACCAAAGGGCGATGACGCTGTCGCTTCGCCCGGTCCGGCGCACCGACGCCGCGGCGATCGCCGAGATCTACGCCCATCACGTCCGCCATGGCACTGCGACGTATGACGTGGTGCCTCCGGGCGTAGCCGAAACCGAGGCGAAGATCCTGGCCATCACCGCGCGCGGCTGGCCCTTTCTCGTCGCCAGCCATGGGTCCGAACTGGTCGGCTATGCCTATGCCGCGCAGTTCCGTGACCGGCCCGCTTATGCCTATGCCTGCGAGGACAGCATCTACGTGGCCCATGACCGGCGTGGCGGCGGTATCGGCAAGGCCTTGCTGACAGGGTTGCTGGCGGCGGCCGAGGCCCACGGCTTTCGCTGCATGGTCGCGGTCATCGGCGGCGGCGAGCCTGCTTCGGTCGCGCTGCACGCGGCATGTGGTTTCGAGCACGCCGGGCGGCTGACCGGCATGGGCTGGAAGGCCGGGCGCTGGCTCGACACGGTTTATATGCAAATCGCGCTAGGGGAGGGCACCGGCTCGGCCCCCGACAATTCAACGATGGAATGATCGCATGTCGCTGTTCGAACGCTATCTTTCGCTGTGGGTGGCACTGTGCATCGTTGCCGGGATCACGCTTGGTCATCTGGCGCCAGCGGCATTCGCGGCCATCGCCGCGATGGAAGTGGCCAGGGTCAATCTCGTCGTTGCCGTGCTGATCTGGCTGATGATCGTGCCGATGCTCCTGCGGGTCGACTTCGGCGCGCTGCACAGCGTGCGCCGGCACTGGCGCGGCATCGGCGTGACACTGCTGGTGAACTGGGCGATCAAGCCGTTCTCGATGGCGCTGCTGGGGACAGCTTTCCTCGGCTATCTCTTTGCGCCGTTGCTGCCGGCCGGAGCCTCGTCGTCCTACATTGCCGGGCTGATCCTGCTGGCCGCGGCACCCTGCACGGCGATGGTATTCGTCTGGTCCAACCTCGTCGACGGAGAGCCGAACTACACCTTGAGCCAGGTCGCGCTGAACGACCTCATCATGGTCATTGCTTTTGCGCCGCTGGTCGGCCTGCTGCTCGGGGTCGCCTCGATAACGGTGCCCTGGAACACGCTGATGCTGTCCGTGGGCCTCTACATCGTGGTTCCGGTGCTTGTTTCGCAGGTGCTGCGCCGCGCCCTGCTGCGTGGTGGAGGTGCCCGCCTGGATCGTTTTCTCTCGGCGGTCGGACCGTTCAGCCTGGCCAGCCTCCTGCTGACCCTGGTCCTGCTGTTCGGTTTCCAGGGAGAGCAGATCGTGCGGCAGCCGCTGGTCATCGTGCTCATCGCGGTTCCGATCCTGTTTCAGGTCTATCTTAATGCCGGAATTGCCTACGGGCTCAGTCGGCGTCTGGGCGTGGACTGGTGCGTCGCCGGGCCATCGGCACTGATCGGCGCATCGAACTTCTTCGAACTGGCCGTCGCGGCAGCGATCAGCCTGTTCGGGCTCGGCTCCGGCGCGGCCCTGGCCACCGTGGTTGGCGTCCTGGTGGAAGTGCCTGTGATGCTGTCCATCGTCGCCATGGTGAAGCGCACGCGCCCCTGGTACGAGCGCGGTGTCACCGCAGGGTGAGCGTCATTTAACATAAGATATATTATCAGTTCAATCCCGCCGCCTTTACCGGAGCGGCCGTGGTCATTGCCGCCTTGCGTCTTCTCCACGCCGGGGAAATCTACGCTTCCATCGACTGGAGCGTGATCGTCCTGCTCGCCGCGATGATCCCGGACGGTCAGAGCTTCAAGCATAGCGGCGCCGCCGCCATCGCCGCTCAGTCGCACGCGTCGTGGGCTGCATGGCGTTCGACGTGGGCGAACTCTCTCCTTGCACCGCAGGGTTCATGACGGCAGACGCGCAGATCAGCCTTCAGGAGCTTGCATGAACGTCACCGATATCGCCAAGCGTACCTACGATCACGGATGGCGCCTCGATCCGATCGTCCGCAGCCTGCTGGACACAGACTTCTACAAGCTGCTGATGTTGCAGATGATCCGTCATCTCCATGATGACGTACAGGCCACCTTCTCGCTGGTGAACCGCACGCGCACCGTGCGTCTGGCCGATGTGATCGACGAGCAGGAACTGCGCGACCAGCTCGATCACGCGCGGACGCTGCGCTTTTCCAAGAAGGAGCTGATCTGGCTGGCGGGCAACAGCTTCTACGGCAAGGCGCGCATGTTCGCGCCGGACTTCATCGCCTGGCTCGCCGATTTCCAGTTGCCTGAATACGAATTGCGCAAGGTCGACGGCCAGTTCGAACTGCGCTTTCCCGGCCCCTGGACCCACACCACGATGTGGGAGATCCCCGCGCTCGCCATCGTCAACGAACTGCGCTCGCGCGCGGTCCTGAAAGGGCGCGGACGCTTCGAGCTCGATGTGCTCTACGCCCGCGCCAAGGCCCGGCTCTGGGACAAGGTGGAACGCCTGCGCGCCCTGCCCGACCTTGCCATCAGCGATTTCGGCACCCGGCGGCGTCATGGCTTCCTGTGGCAACGCTGGTGCGTGGAGGCGCTCAAGGAAGGGCTTGGCGACCGGCTCATCGGCACCTCCAACGTGCTGCTGGCGATGGACAACGACCTTGAGGCGACCGGCACCAATGCCCATGAACTGCCCATGGTCCTGGCCGCGCTCGCCGGGCGCGGCGGGAACGACGCGGCTATTGCCGAGGCGCCTTACCAGGTTCTCGAAGAGTGGCGTGCCCATTACGACGGCAACCTGCTGGTCGCCCTGCCCGATGCCTTCGGCACCGCGTCGTTCCTGCGCAACGCCCCCGACTGGGTCGCCGACTGGACCGGCTTCCGCCCCGACAGCATGCCGCCGATCGAGGCGGGCGAACAGATCATCGCCTGGTGGCAGGAACGCGGCCGCGACCCGCGCGAGAAGCTGCTGATCTTTTCCGACGGCATGGACATCGAAACCATCGAGCGGACCTATCACCACTTCCATGGCCGGGTGCGCATGAGCTTTGGCTGGGGGACCAATCTCACCAACGATTTCCGCGGCTGCGATCCGGCCGGCGGTGCCGGTCTCGAACCGATCTCGCTGGTCGCCAAGGTAATGCAGGTTGATGGAGAGCCAGCGGTGAAGCTGTCGGACAACCCTGCCAAGGCCACCGGCACGGCGGCGGAAGTCGCACGTTACCTGCGCATCTTCGGCCAGGAAGGGATGAACGCCCGCACCCCCGAAGTGTGACCTTTTGCCGCGGCGGGATCGGTTCTTGACCGCCCCGCCGCCTGCTTCTATTGGCGCGTTCAGCATCAAGAGTCGGGCCGACGTCCGACACCAACCTGCCTACCGGGCAAGGTGGTGCCTCCAGCAAGGAGGGATGTGGCCGAACCGGCAACAAAACGGGTTTCCTGCGCCACATTTCGTTCGTTCTTGCGCCCTGCTCCGCCTGAGCATGGGAAGACGCACGTGAACCGAGTACAGCAATTCGCCAGTGACAATTACGCCGGGATCTGTCCCGAGGCGCTTGAGGCCATGACGCTCGCCAATGCCGGTTCGGCGACGGCCTATGGCGAGGACGAGTGGACCCAGAAGGCCGCCGATGCCTTCCGCACGCTGTTCGCCAGCGATTGCGACGTCTATTTCGTGTTCAACGGCACCGCCGCCAACTCGCTCGCGCTCGCCTCGCTCTGCCAGTCCTATCACGGCGTGATCTGTTCCTCCTCGGCCCACGTCGAGACCGACGAATGCGGCGCGCCGGAGTTTTTCTCGAACGGCTCCAAACTGCTGCTGGCGCCTTCGGACAACGGCAAGATCACGCCCGAGGCGATCCGCGCGCTGGCGACCGGCCGCTCGGACATCCACTTCCCCAAGGCCCGCGTGGTGACGATCACGCAGCCCACCGAAACCGGGCTTGTCTATTCGATCGAGGAAGTGCGCGCGATTTCGGCGGTGTGCCGCGAACTGGGCCTCAAGCTGCACATGGACGGAGCGCGGTTTGCCCATGCCTGCGCGAGCCTCGGCTGCTCGCCCGCCGAGATCACCTGGCAGGCAGGCGTTGACGTGCTGTGCTTTGGCGGCACCAAGAACGGCATGGCGGTAGGCGATGCCGTGATCTTCTTCGACCGCGCTCTGGCCGAGGACTTTTCCTATCGCTGCAAGCAGGCCGGCCAGCTCGCCTCGAAGATGCGTTACCTTTCGGCGCCCTGGGTCGGCATGCTGGAAAGCGGAGCCTGGCTGCGCAATGCCGCGCATGGCAATGCCTGCGCCGCCTCGCTTGCCGCGCAAGTGGCCGATCTGCCCGACATCGACCTGATCTTCCCGGCCGAGGCCAACGCCGTGTTCCTCAGCGCGCCCGAGGCAGTCCTCGCCGAACTGCGCGGGCGTGGCTGGCGCTTCTACACCTTCATCGGCGGCGGCGCGCGGTTCATGTTCGCATGGGATGCGATGCCGGAAGTGGTGAACGACCTTGCCGCAGACATTCGTGCCGCCAGCGCCCTTGCAGGTCGGCGCGCCGCCTGAGTCGGAACGGGTCGCGGAGCCGTCGCTGCGTCAGGTGGCGGCTCCGCGCGCCAATGCGGCCAGCACGTGGCCCGGCACGGTATAGACCGCCTGGCGCTGCGCGCCGCGGTTGCAATGATCCACCCGGTATCCCTGGTAATGGCGCTTCACCAGCCCCGCCTTGACCAGTTCCGATACCGCACGGCTGACCGCCGTCATGCCCGAAATGCGCACCCGGTCGGCCACCTCGCATTCCACCATGCGCTCGGCTTCCTGCATATCGGCAGGCAGCATGCCTCGCGATGCAAGGTCGCGCCGGACCGCTTCGATGGTCGCCTTGCGGTAATGGTGACGGGCTGCACTGGGCGCGATGGCAGCGGAGAGCCATTCTCGGATAGGCACCAGGTGTTCGCCGTCCCGGACCAGCGGGCCCGCAGCCCCGCCCCTGCCCGCGACCCGCGCGATGAGGTCAAGCACCATGAAGGTGTAGCGCGGGCGGGCGGAGTGATCGGCGATCGTGCGCATGATCCCGGGCAGGTCCAGTCCGCGGTCGACCGGCAATGGCTGCGTGAACGGCAATTCCAACATGGAACGAATCAAGCACAGATGCGAATCGCTGTGAATCCACAATCGGCGTCTTGCGCTAATTCCGGGTGAATTTTTCCATCTATGGCACTTTACCCTCATGTCACTTTGCCGGTGGAGGCTGGTAAAGTGACATGAGTGTCATCGGGTGCCCACGCAGGGGCGCAAGGGCTTTCGATGCGCCGGGGAAGACGCTTGCGTCCTTACCGGCGGCGCCAGTGAAGCAACGCAATGGTGAGCCACGCCCCCACGGAGAGATGCGCGAAACAGGCGACCGATCCGTATCCTCCCCCCAGGGCCGTAACATCGACCGCGAAGGCTGAAACAAGCAGCACCCATCCCGAAATCCGCGCCGCGGTCGCCTGCCGCGCCGCCAGCGTCCGCCCGACCAGATCGCGCTGATGCCGCGTCATCGAGAGGGCGAGCGCGGAGAAGCCGCCGAGCGCCAGCAGGATTGCCGTGAAATGGATCATGCCTCTACGGCCTTGCTGCTTGCTCTTTTGCGTCGCGGGGCCGCTTCTGCCTGGGCGCTTGCGCTCCAGCGCCGGGTGAGTTTCAGGGCGGCAGCGCCAAAGGCAAATGCCAGCGCGGCCATGACCAGATCGAAACCGACAAACAGCCAGTCACCGTGCAGGACGTCGAACGGGAAACCACGCGAAGTCGTCAGCGCGTTCACCACAGGCACCGCCCCGAAGAACCCGGCCGCCAGCCACAGTCCCTCGATCCAGGCCCGGCGGGGCGGGCGAACCACGGCCCAGAGCAGCACGCCGAGCCAGACGAGGAACATCGTGTGCACTTCCCAGTCCGCCCGCGCCGCGAGTCCGGTCGGAAGCAGCCGGTTGGCGAGGAAATAGGCGGCGATGCCGGAACCAAGTCCGGCAATGGCGGCGACATTCAGACGCTCGACGAGGCGGAAGCCGAAATGCGGATGCTCGGGATCGGGCAGCCGCTGGCGGCGCTTCACCGTCCATAGCACCAGGCCGCTGCCCACCATGATCGTGCCGGCAATGCCGCTCAGGAAATAGAGCCAGCGCAGGCCAAGCTGCGCAAAACGTCCCGCGTGCAGACCGATCATCACGCTTTCGGTTCGCACCGCAGGGCCCGGAGCCGGGCTGCCGCCGATCTGCCGCCCCTGCACGTCGAACACCAGCACTTCCCCGCGCGAGCCGAGTGCATCCTTCGAGGCGCGGGTGAGTTCGATGGTCGCGGCCGCGTCGCCGGGATTGGTGACGCGCACGATCCCCACCTCGCGTCCGCCCCATGCCGCCGCGGCGCGGTGCATCAGCGGCGCCAGTTCGGGCAGGGACGCGGGCTTTCCGGCAGCGACACCGTCGTGCGAGGTGCCGAAGACCGCCTCCTGGAACGTCGCGGGCGCGGCATAGTTCGCCAGCACACCCCAGGGCATGTACATCGAGGCCAGCGTGACGAGGCCGGTGAAGGTGATCATCGCATGGAACGGCAGGGCCAGCACGGCGCTGACATTGTGCGCATCGAGCCATGAACGCTGGCCCTTGCCGAAGCGCAGCATGAAGAAGTCCGCGAAGATCTTCTTGTGGGTGATGACGCCCGAAATGATTGCCACCAACATCAGCATTGCCGCGATGCCGACAAGATAGCGCGCCCAGATCACCGGCAGGTAATGGAGGTCGAAGTGGAAGCGGTAGAGGAAATAGCCGCCGCGCGTCTCGCGCACGGTCACTTCCCTGCCCTGCTCGTCGACCACCGCCTCGCGGTAACCGCTGCCGTCGGCAGGCTGCCAGAACAACTGGGTGGTGGCACTGCGCCCGTTGGGCAGCGTCATGTACCAGTAGCCCGCCCCGGCGGCGTTCCTTTCAAGATAGCGCGCCGCGCCTTGCGCCGACGCCACCGGATCCGCCGCCCTGGTAATCTCGGGCTGCATCCAGCGGGTGATCTCGTCCTGGAAATAGGCGGAGGTGCCGGTCGCGAACATGGCGAAAAGCAGCCAGCCCAGCACCAGTCCGGTCCAGGTATGGACCAGCGCCATCGATTGCCGCAGGCTTTCCCTCACAATCGGCCTCCTGCCTCCAGCGAGAGCCACAACCAGCCCCCCATGGCGGCAGTCGCCAGCACGAACCCGGTCCACAGCCGGGCGATCGAGCGGACCGAGAACACCACGATCGCCAGCACTGCAAACACCGCGAAGGACAGCAGCGTGGCGGATTCGCTGGCCTCGACCGGCGGCACGCCCAGTCCTTGCGCCAGAAGGCGTGCGAGTGTTGCCGTCGCCAGCGATGTCAGCAGGTAATTGGCGGGAATGGCTGCGAGCAACCGCGCCGCAAGATTGCCGCGGCTGATACCTTTTGCAGCCTTCTGCCTTGGCAAGGGACTGATCCTGTCGGAATGGGCCATCTCGGTGAGGGTCATCGCGAAGCGCGCGGCCGGGCTACCGACGGGATCGGCAGGAGGTGCCGGTAGGCGCGAGCCGAAACGGTCGGGACGCATGGCGGCATTTGGAGACACTCCCGATCTGGCCCAGAGAACGCTATTGCGAATTATTCGCATTGATTGCGTGCTATAGGCCCGGGCGCGGGGTTGTCAATCGCTGGCGCGCCTGGCGCGCATCAGCCCCCCGGAAACACCCCTTCCGGACCTTTGACAGGGGCCATGGTGAATATCCCGTTAGTCGCCGGCTTTTATCCCTGTCTCGGGCCCGGATCACGCGGGGGCGGTCCTATAATACGAATTCCGCGGTGAAGTGCACACCGATATCAGGGGGAAATTCATGAAGTTAGCATACCGCGCCGCCGCATTTAAGGCTGCGCTCTGTTCCAGCGCGGCCATCGGGCTGCTGGCTGCCGCACCCGCCTTTGCGGATTCGCAAGTGCTCGCAGGCGACTACATCACCATCGGCCTCAACGAAAAGGGCACGCTGGGCTACAATGGCGGCGTGTCGCCCGGCATTCTCTACGACGGCACCGGGACCGGGACCTTCAACGCCAGCTACGACTATCTGACCCCGGGCTCACCGTTCGAAGGATTCGTAGTTGCAGGCACTGGCGGCGGTTCGGCGTTCAGCATCAGCAACAACAATGCCTTCACCGCCACCATCACCGGCGGTACGCTGACCAACTACAACGGCGTCGAATACAACGGCACCACCTATGACCTGCGCGCCGTGTGGACCGCTACGGTGGCGGACCTGTTCACGATCACCAACGACTACTACTTCAACGTGACCGACCAGCAGGTCAACATCACCACCAGCATCACCGCGCTGAGCGACCTTACCGGGCTCTCGTTCTCGCGCGAACTGGATCCGGACGCGGTTGCGGCTGCCGGCGATTCCAGCGTCACCAACAACTACCTGGGCAACGGCTCGATTCCGGCGACCGACCTGGTCTATGCCGAGGCGCTCGTCTCCAAGTACGTGATCGGCCTCTATACCGACACCACCTATGAACATAATGCCGCCGTCACCGGATGGTCGCGCGACACCGCATCCTATCTTGCCGGCACCAATGTCGGCAACGGCGACAACACCATCGGCCTCGGCTTCTCGCTCGGCGACCTGCTGAACGGGTCGTCGCTGAGCTTCGACTATTCCTACATCTTCGGCACCGACATCGCCGCAGCCGTCGGCGGCGTGGGCAACATCACCGGCGACAACACCACCAGTGACCTGCTGAACGGCGCGGTGCTGCCGGTCATCGACGGCGGCACCCTGACGGTTGATGCTGCCGGTAGCTATTCGAGCGACCTCGGCGTCACCTCGAACAACGGCACGATCGACACCAACGGCTTCGACACGGCGCTGACCGGCGTGATCAGCGGCGACGGCGGCATCACCAAGACTGGCGCGGGCACGCTGGTGCTGACCGGCGCCAATACCTACACCGGCGGCACCACCATCACCGACGGTACGCTGGTCGGCAACACCACCAGCATCCAGGGCGCGGTGACCAACGATGCCGCACTGATCATCGATCAGGACAGCGACGGCATCCTGGGCAGCGACATGTCCGGTTCGGGCACGTTCACCAAGGACGGCAGCGGCACCGTAGTGCTGACCGGCATCAACAGCTACACCGGCGGCACCACCGTGCTGGACGGATCGCTGGTCGGCACGACCGCCAGCCTTCAGGGCGACGTTGCCAACAGCGGCACCGTCGTGTTCGACCAGACCGCCGACGGTACCTACAGCGGCGCCGTTTCGGGCAGCGGCATGTTCGCCAAGACCGGTTCCGGCACCCTGACGTTGACCGGCGCCAATACCTACACCGGCGGCACCGTGGTGACCGGCGGCACGCTGGCGGGCGACACGTCGAGCCTGCAAGGCCCGATCCTCAATACCGCCAACGTCGAATTCGACCAGGCTGCCGCGGGCGTCTATTCAGGCAGCATCAGCGGCACCGGCACCCTCACCAAGACCGGCGCGGGTTCGCTCAACCTTACCGGCACCAGCGACTATACCGGCGCCACCACCATCGACGAAGGCCGCCTTGCGGTGAACGGTTCGATCGCCGGCTCGATCGTCACCGTGAACAGCGGCGGCATCGTGGGCGGTAACGGCACGGTCGGCGGTCTCATCGTCCGCACCGGCGCCACGGCGGCTCCGGGCAACTCGATCGGCCACCTTCACGTCGCCAGCGACCTGACGTTCGAGGTCGGCTCGACCTATGCCGTCGAAGTCAACGCCGCCGGTGCGGGTGACCGCATCTCGACCACGGGCGTCGCCACCATCGAGGGCGGCACGGTCGAAGTCCTGGCAGAAGCCGGCGACTACAAGCCCCAGGGCAGCTACGTGATCCTCTCCGCCGATGGCGGCGTGAGCGGCACCTTCGACGAGGTGACCAGCAACTTCGCGTTCCTCGTGCCGACGCTCAGCTACTCCGCCAATGGCGTGTTGCTGACGCTGACGCGCAACGACGTGACGTTCGCCGGGGCCGGCACGACCGCCAACCAGATTGCCGTGGGCACCGCCATCGACGGCACGTTCGTGATCGGCACCCCGATCTACGACGCACTGGTGGGCTCCTCGACGAGCGAGATCGGCTCGGGCCTCGACGCGCTTTCGGGCGAAATTCACGCCTCGACGCTGTCGGTGGCGGCGGACGATGCCGCGAACCTGCGCCGCACCCTGCTGGAGCGTGCCCGCAGCGCCGCACCTTCGTCGGTGACAGGCGGCAAGATCGCGCTCTGGGCCGATGTCGGCGGCAACTGGAACGACAAGGACGGCAACGCCAATGCCGCCAAGGTCAGCGCCTCGGGTTACCGCTTCGTCGGCGGTGTGGAGCTGAGCCCCACCGACAGCGTGAAGCTGGGCCTTGCCGGTGGCACCGCGCATCAGGACGTGACGGTCGCTCGCCGCGCCTCGACGGCGGATCTCGACGAGGTCTACGGCGCGATCTACGCTGCCGCCGGTTTCGGTCCGCTGACCCTGCGTGCAGGCGCCAGCTATACCGACCTCGACACCGAGACCAAGCGGACCATCGACTACCGTTCGCTTGAGGAATCGCTCGATGGCAAGGGCGGCGGCTCGGTCAAGCAGGTGTTTGGCGAGGCGGGCTACGTACTGCCGCTCGGCGCCGGTTCGATCGAACCCTTCGCGGGCTTCAATGCCCTGTGGCTCACGGGTGACCGTTTCCGCGAGACCGGCGGCACCGCCGCGCTCAAGGGCAGCCAGCGCACGCAGGGCTATGGCTGGACTTCGGCCGGTCTGCGCATGACCCTCGGCTCGGCCACCGCGCCGGTCGCGGTGCGCACGAAGATCGCCTGGGAACATGCCACCAGCGATGTCGACGTCGGCTCGCGCGTGGCCTTCCAGCAGGGCGGTTCGAGCTTCATCGTCGAGGGCGCACCGCTCTCGCGCGATAGCGTGAACCTCGACGCCGCCATCGAATGGCGCGCGACTTCGGCCTTCTCGCTGGGTGCGGGCTATACCGGCTCGATCGGCAGCCGCGGCGAAGACCACGGTATCCGCGCTTCGGCGACGGTCCGCTTCTGATCGCGGAATGAACGTTTCGGGGAGCGGCCGGTCCGCTCCCCGAGCGCTGCCTCAGAACCGCCGCGCAATGCCGAAATAGACTTCGACATCCGCCGCGTCGCGATCCAGCCCGGCATTGACGCCGAGATCCAGCTGCAGACCGTCCTGCGGCTGCCAGCCCAGCGACAGCCCGGCGAGATGCTGGACGCTATGACCTTCGGGATCCTTGTCGCCGAGGATCTGATATTCCGCCGTCGCCGAGACGGTATCACTGACGGCCGCCGTCGCGCCGACCGTCTCGGCCACCGCGAAGTGGCGGCCATGGCCGTCCTCGTCCACGGCCGCATCGACCTCGCTCGTGCTGGACAGGCTCCAGGTGTCGCTGAGCTGATAGGACACCGGCACCAGCATGCCTGCCCCCCAGTCCCCGGCGCCCAGCGGGCTTCGCCCCACCGGCAGCGAGACATAGGGCATGAGCGCCAGCGAGAACCCCGACCCGTCGGGATTGACCAGGTTGCGGCGCAGCGCCAGCGTCATGTCGCCGGTGCCGCTGCGATGATCGACGGTATGGCTGACGCTGTCGCGGGTGCGCGCGAAGCCGAGCATGGTCCAGCCCACCTGCACTTCGGCGTGGTCGGCGATGCCATAGCGCAGCAGTGCATCGCCCAGCGTGAAGCTGTCCTGCCGCTGCCCCTCGCCGCGCTCCAGCGTCCAGTCACCGAGGCCGAGTTCCAGCGAGAACTGCCCCGGTGTCATCGTGCAGGCCGGTGTGCCGATGCCGGGACGGTCGGGACAATAGCTGCGCTCCTGCGCTGCCGCCGCGGCCGGCAGCAGCGCCGTTGCCGAAAGAACGATTGCCGCAATTCTCATGTTCGGACGCCCATCGCTGACCACCGGGAAATCCGCGCGGCAGCTCAAGGTTCCTTATAGCAGCCGGCTCGCCGCTTCATCGATCGGCCGGCACATCCCAGGCCTGCCCCGCCTCCAGGGTGCGGAACCGCCCCGGCGCGATGGCATGGTCGGCCAGCGAGGCCGCCAGCCGCTTGGGCGCGTCGTTCACCCCTTCCTCGCCCAGTTCGAACGTACCCCAATGGACGCCGAGCGCCCATGCGGGATGCAGGATCCCGAAAGCCGTCACCGCACCGCCCGGATCGATGTGATTGCCTGTCTTCGCCTGGGTCAGCTTGTAGGGTGCGATCGGCAGGATCGCGAGACGGATCGGCCGTCCCGGCTCGACCGCCTGGTGTGCCCAGATCATCCGCCCGTCCCCCGTGTCGCCGGAATAGTAGAGGTCCCCGCCCGAGGGCAACCTGACCCGGAACCCACACCACAAGGAACGATCCCGGTCGTCGTACCAGCGCTCGCTCCAGTGATGAGCGCGGGTGATCTCCACGTCGATGCCGGGGCGCAAGGCAATGGTCTGCCCCCAGTCACCCGCCTTGGCCGGGATGCCGTACTGTGCGAGCAGGGTATCGTTGCCGAGCCCGGTGATGATCGTGGGATGGTCGCGCGCCGCGATCTTCTCCAGCGCGTGCATGTCGAGGTGATCGTAGTGATTGTGGCTGATCAGCACGAGATCGATCGGCGGCAGGTCGCGCAGCTTCACGCCAGGCTTGCGGACCCGCTCCGGTCCGACCAGTTGCACGGGGGAATCCCGCTTGGCCCAGACCGGATCGATGAGGATGTTGATTCCCTGTGTCTGCACCAGCGTGGTGGCATGGCCGATCCAGGTGACCAGCATACGCTGTCCCTCCACCCGGCGTGGCGGCACGCTCTGGACGACCGGCACCGAGGCCGGCCAGCCATGATGCCCGGCGCGCCCCTCGGCGATGCGCAGGAACGTACCGATGCCGTCGCGCTGGGCACCGCCGGTGCCTTCCTCGCCTTCCGGATTGAAGAAGTGCTCCCCGTCGAAATGATCGGACCGGGGTCCGTGATAATAGATGCGCGAGAGCGGCGTGCGATTGCGATCAAGGCAGCCCGTCAGCGGAAAGGATGCCGCCAGTGCGGCGACTGCTGCCAGAGACAGCAGGAAACCACGGCGTCTCATCGAAAGCTGAACTCCACCCCGAGCGCGCCGCTCCACTGGTTGGCATTGCCGACGTCGGCCACGACCGGCGAACGGCGGTAGGCGCCAAGCAGCCGCTGGTAGCCGCCAGTGGCAAACACGCCCAATCCATGCAGCAGGTTGCCGGTCAGCGAGTGAACGGCCATCGTGCTGAAATTGCAGTCCTTCCACCCGGCCCGGTCGGCGCCGAGGTAGACCGGCAGGCCGCTCGCGAGGCTGCCCGCCTGGTCGACCGCGTAATAATAGCGACCGAAGCCGGCGCCGACGTAGTCGGCCGAGGCCGAGAACGACACGAAGGCATGTTCGGACAGCGGCGTGTCGTAGTCGACCTCGGGGCTCGCCACGTAGCTGCCATGCGCACCGGCGATGTCATGCTGGTAGGAAAGGCTTAGCGAAAGGGTGTCGAATGGGCTGGTGACGACCCCGGTACGCTGCACCCCGATCGAGCCGCCCAGTTCCACGGCCTTGTCGAGGCGGCCCAGCGCCCGCACGGCAGGATTGTCCAGCTTGCCGGCCCGGTCGAGGCGCAGCGCGGCCAGCGGCCCAAGCTCCAGCTTCCATCCCGGCTGGCCACTGGAAGGAACCGCATCGATGTAAATGGCGGTGCCCTGGGTGTTGAAGCTGATGCCGGAAAGCTGCCCCTGGATGGCGGCGGTCGGGGTGATGCTCGAACTGTCGGCGCCGATGTAGTCCGGCGTCGACGCCATGCCGATGCCCACCGAAATGCGGTCGCCTCCGATCTTGAGGTCATCCGGCCGGCCGGACACGTCCTGCGCCATGGCCGGTGCAGCGACCAACGCGACCAGAACGGCCGGCACAATTGCCCTTTTGCGGACGCGGCCAATCGCGCCCCATTTCCCGGCCCCGCACCGGGCCGGCCGGATGGATGTCATTCCTTGCACGTCCTGATCCTTTGTTCGCCCCGCCAGGCGTCGGCATGAAAGCCGCCTATCGCGCCCGGCGCTTACCAGCCGTCGTTGTTCGCCGCGCTGTCCTCCCAGGAACCGTCATCGGCGATGCCGAAATCGCTGCCGCCCATATCGGTATTGGAGCCCCCGACATCACTGTCATGCATCCCCAGTTCGCTTCGGCTTTCGCGCCGTTCTCCTGCGAACAGGTGGTCGATCGCTTCCTCTCCCGCCGCAAAACCAGCCCCCATCGCCGCGCCCGAAACCAGGTTGCCGAGCAGCCCCGACCCCATGCCTCCGGACACTCCGAAACCCGCACCGCCATAGGCCGATGGCGGCCATGCGGACTGCGTTTGCTGCGTATCCAACGGCGGCGGTCGGCGGCGCAGCAAGAGGAACAGGCCGAACAGAGCTGCACCGATCCCGGCGATCATTCCCCATGGAACGTGCGGCGCTGCCGGTGGCGCCGGTTTCGCCGCGACGGAGATACCCTCCGCCGATTCCGTGCCCAGCGCGAGCTGACGGTTCAGCTGCGCGACCGAATAGACATCCGCAAACGGGAGCCCGGGAGAAAGTTGCTCGGCCCTGGCCAGCTCCCGTCGGCCCTGTGCCGCGTGGTCTTCGCGCGCATAGAGTTCCGCCTCGACATAGTGGGCCTTGGCGCTGGAGGGGTGGTCCTTGAGCACCCGGTCCATGCGGATCAGCGCCTGATCGACATGCCCGCTGGCCGCCAGCGCATGGATCTGGTCGATCGTCGGGTCGGTTCCGGCTGAACCGCCAGCCTTGTCAGGGACGGATTCGGCGGCAAATGCGCCAACGGGAAGCAGCGGCACGAGCAACAGAGCGGCTATCAGCAAGCGGGCTTGGCGCATGGGAGGGTCTCATCACGTTCCGTTGCCGTGGCAACGGCGGCCGAGCGAGGGCCGCTAGCCCCCTGCTGCGCCATCGAACATTGCGCCGAGTTCGCCGGAACCTGAAGAATCCGTAACCTAGGCGATCCGGTGAGCCACATGGCCGTTCGCTCGTGGCCATCAATCGGGTCAGGATCGCGGCCCGGCACCCATGGCCATTGAGCGCCAATTTTATCAATCGGCTCAAGGCTTTCGGCACCATCGATGCAGCCTGCCGGTGATCCCGCTGCAGGGCTGATCGGCCCCTGCCGACATAGTCATCGCGACCGCCCCGCAACTTTCCCTTGCGTTTACCCCGGCTTCACGCAACGCTGTTACTCCAGAAGGGCAGAATCATCGCCCTCGGCACGCGGCATTCGGAACATAATCCGAAGCCTGGGAAGGATAGGGACGTCAATGGAAGGCATGGATATCATGGAAGTCGATTCCGGTGAAAAGGCCATCATCATCCTGCAGAGCCTGATCTGCTACCTGCGCGAAAAGAACGTGCTGAGCAGGGCCGATATCGAACAGCTCAAGGACCGGGTCGACGCGCGCATTTCCGCGGCGGAAAAAGCCATGCCTTGCGATGTCGCCACCGCCGCCGCTGCCGCGCGTGAAATGGCCAGCCTCGAACAGTTCTGCGGCAAGCGCTACGGCGGAAAGCACCGCAAGAGCCACTAGGCGGCGTGGACAAATTCCTCGAGGTCACGACCGGAGGCAAAACCCGTCAATTCAAGGAGGTGAGGCGCAGGACTATGTCGATAGTTCAAGCCGAACCGACGCCGAAGTGGCGGGTTTTGGTCCGGCCCCTTCGGGGTAGCCCCCATTTGCCCCCCGGCAGCGTTGCACGGCCTTGAAAGAGAACCACTCTTCCCGCGTCCGCGCGCCTCGCCGGGGGGCAAATGGGGGCTATCGTGACCTCGAGGAATTTGTCCACGCCGCCTAAGGCATTTCCCAATCAGCTGGGAACTGCCCTGAGCCATCCTCCCGCGCAGGGCCGTCAGACCCGCGCGGCATGAGCAAGTCCGGCACCGGTCCCGCCGGCGCGGCTTTCACATGTCCCTGAAGGCGGTTACGATCATTCGCGCGCTCTGTTCGGCGATATGCGCGCTGTCCAGATTCGGCCGCGAAATGCTTCGGTGACCCAGGCCGAACAGGCAGCCCAGCAGCAACTCGGTCGCCCCTTCCAGGTCCTCGCCGTCGAGCCGCGCGTTGGCCGCCCTTGCAAATTCCCGCAGATAACCGCGAAACCGTTCGCACATCTCGCCGATAGTCTGGCCCACGCGCTCGTTGCGGAACCCTTCGGCGAGAATGTCGAACGACAGCGCCTCGTCCCCTTCGTCCATCACCTGAAGGAACAGTTGCCGGAAGGTCTCCAGAACAGTAAGTTCGCCGTCTGCGAGTTGCCGTCGCAATGCACCGATTTCGAGCAGTTTTTCGTCGAAATCGGTGCGAACGATAGCCTCGATGATGTCCGCCTTGCTCTTGAACGAGCGGTAGATCAGGCCGACCGACATATCGGCAGCCGCTGCCAGCTCAGCCATGGAGGTCTGATGGAAGCCGTTGGTCGCAAAGAGCTCTCTGGCCGCGATGCGAATGCGATCTGCGCTGGGCAGTTTTTGCTGCACTGCACCCATTTTCTGTCTCGATATGTATTTTTCGCTTGAATTCTCCATGGCCGATTTCTAGTGGCAATGCAATGTGAATGATCGTTCACTCTCAAAATCCCCCCAACGATCGCGATGAAAGACCCATCATGCAAAAGGCGGTAACTGCAGGAATTCGCGCCTGTACCTCGGCCCCGACACTGGCTCTTGCGCTGGCTCTGGCACTCAGTGCATGCGGCAAGGAGCAACCGGCGGCACCCCCGGCCCCGACGGTCGGCGTGGTCACCCTCACCAAGGAATCGGCCGAGCTCACCAACGAGCTTCCCGGCCGCATCGCGGCGCTGGAAACCGCGGATGTCCGCCCGCAGATCACCGGCGTGATCCGCCGCCGGCTGTTCACCGAGGGCAGCAACGTCCAGGCCGGCCAGCTGCTCTACGAGATCGAGGATTCACCCTATCGCGCCGCGCTCGCGCAGGCCAAGGGCTCGCTCGCGGTCGCCAACGCCACGATCAATTCCACCGCACTCCAGGCAAAGCGGTACAAGGACCTGATCGCGATCAACGCCGTCAGCCGTCAACAGTATGACGATGCGGCTGCCGCCGCGCAGCAGGCGCGCGCCAATGTCGCAGCGCAGCAAGGTGCCGTCCAGGCCGCGCAGGTGAACCAGAACTTCACCCGTATCCGCGCGCCCATCTCGGGCCGCATCGGCCGTTCGCTGTTCACTCCCGGCGCGCTGGTTTCAGCTGCGCAGGCAGACGCGCTGGCCGTCATCTCGCGTACCGACACGGTCTATGTCGACGTTACCCAGTCGGCCGCGCAGATCGTCGACCTCAAGCAGGCGATGGCCTCGGGCGGCGTCAGCGAGGCCGAAGGCGCACGTATCCAGCTGATCCTGCCCAACGGCTCGATCTACCCGATCGAGGGCCGCCTCCAGTTCGCCGACGTCACCGTCGACCCGAGCTCCGGCTCGGTGATCCTGCGCGCGACCTTCCCCAACCCCAATGGCCTGCTGCTGCCCGGCATGTACGTGCGCGCCAGGCTGGTCGAAGGCCTGCGCCAGAACGTCGTGCTCGCGCCGCAGCAGGGCGTCACCCGCGATCCGCGCGGCCGTGCGACCGCGATGGTCGTGGGCAAGGACAACAAGGTCGAAGTCCGCCAGATCGAGGTCGACCGCATGGTCGGCGACAAGTGGATCGTCACCAAGGGCCTCAACATCGGCGATCGCCTGATCGTCGAAGGTCTGGTGAACCTGCGCCCGGGCACCGTGGTCAAGCCCGGCATGCCCCAACAGGTCACCGTCGCGGCAGGCACGCAGGCAAACGGCGGGGCCCAGTAACCCATGTCCCGCTATTTCATCGACAGACCCATCTTCGCATGGGTCATCGCCATCGTCATGATGCTCGCGGGCGCCCTGGCGATCCGTTCGCTGGCCGTGGCCCAGTTCCCCGAAATCGCCGCGCCGGCGGTCCAGATCGCCACAAGCTATCCGGGCGCCAACGCCCAGACGCTGGAATCGACGACCACCCAGGTGATCGAGCAGCAGCTCAAGGGCATCGACCACTTGCGCTACTTCGCCTCGTCGAGCGACGGCGCGGGCAACCTCACCATCACCCTGACCTTCGAGCAGGGCACCGACCCCGACATCGCGCAGGTCCAGGTGCAGAACAAGCTGTCGCAGGCAACGCCGCTGCTTCCGCAGGAAGTGCAGCAGCAGGGCCTGCGCGTGACCAAGTCGACCTCGACCTTCCTCATGGTCATGGCCGTCTATGCCGATGACGGCATTCACGACCAGCAGGACGCGGGTGACTTCATCGCGTCTTCGCTGCAGGACCCGATCAGCCGCGTGAACGGCGTGGGCGACACCCAGCTTCTGGGTGCGCAGTATTCCATGCGCGTCTGGCTCGATCCCTTCAAGATGGCCAACCTCGGCGTCACCGCAACCGACGTGACCGCCGCGATCCAGGCACAGAACGCGCAGGTTTCCGCAGGACAGATCGGCGCATCGCCCTCGCCCAAGGGGCAGGCCCTCAACGCCACCATCACGGCCCAGTCGCGCCTGCGCACCGCCGAACAGTTCCGCCAGATCATGCTGCGGAACAATACCGACGGTTCCGTGGTCCGCCTCGCCGACGTTGCCCGTGTCGACATGGGCGCGGAGAACTACAGCTTCGGCGCCAAGCTGAACGGCCATCCGGCCGCCGGTTTCGGCATCAAGCTGGCGCCGGGCGCCAACGCGCTCGACACCGTGGACGGCGTGAAGACCAAGATCGACCAGCTCTCGAAAAACTTCCCGAGCTGGGTGAAGTACAAGTTCCCGGTCGACAACTCGACGTACGTCAAGCTCTCGGTCGAGCAGGTGATCCACACCCTCGTCGAAGCCGTCGTGCTCGTGTTCTTCGTCATGTTCCTGTTCCTCCAGAACTGGCGCGCGACGCTGATTCCGACGATCGCGGTGCCTGTCGTCCTGCTCGGCTCCCTCGCGGTCCTCGACCTCGCGGGGTTCACCATCAACACCCTCACCCTGTTCGGCATGGTGCTGGCGATCGGCCTGCTGGTCGACGACGCCATCGTCGTGGTCGAAAACGTCGAACGTCTCATCCAGACCGAGGGGCTCAGCCCGAAGGAAGCGGCCCGCCGCTCAATGGACGAGATCAGCGGCGCGCTGATCGGCATCGGCCTGGTGCTTTCGGCGGTATTCCTGCCGATGGCGTTCTTCGGCGGTTCCACCGGCGTGATCTTCCGCCAGTTCTCGATCACGATCGTCTCCTCAATGGTGCTTTCGGTGATCGTGGCACTGGTGCTGACCCCGGCGCTGTGCTCGACCATCCTCAAGGGCGCTTCCGACGGCCACGGCCATGGCTCCGGCCTCGCGGGTGGGAAGCAGACCGGCATTGCCGGGGTGTTCAACCGCTTCTTCCATTGGTTCAACACCACCTTCGATCGCGGCGTGGAACGCTACGGCAAGGCGGTGGACAAGGTTGAGCGCAACTGGGGCCGGACGATGCTCGTCTACGCCCTCATCGTGGCCGGCATGGCCTTCATCTTCCTGCGCCTTCCCGGTGGCTTCCTGCCGGACGAGGACCAGGGCATCCTGATCAACCAGGTCTCGCTGCCCGCCGGCACGACGATGGAGGAAACCGAACGCACGCTCGCCCGGGTGCGCGATCACTACCTCAAGGACGAGAAGGCCAACGTGGCCGACGTCTTCACGATCTCGGGCTTCGGCTTCGTGGGTCAGGGCGAGAACGTGGGCCTGGCCTTCGTGCGCATGAAGGACTGGTCCGAGCGCAAGGGCAAGGACAACACCGTCAGTGCCATCGCGCTGCGTGCCAACATGGCGTTCCAGAAGATCACGTCGGGCATGGCGATCGCCTTTGCCCCGCCCGCCGTGCAGGAACTGGGCAATGCCACTGGCTTCGAGTTCCAGCTCGTAGACAACGGCGGCCTTGGCCACGACAAGATGCTGGAAGCCCGCAACCAGCTGCTGGGCATGGCCATGGCCGACAAGCGCCTGGCGCAGGTCCGCCCCAACGGGCTTGAAGATACGCCCCAGCTCAAGCTGAACGTCGACCAGGCCGCAGCCGGTGCCCTCGGCATCGCCCAGGCGGACATCAACTCGACCATCAGCACCGCGATGGGCAGTACCTACGTCAACGACTTCATCGATCGCGACCGCGTGAAGAAGGTCTTCGTGCAGGCCGACGGACAGTTCCGCACCAAGCCGGAATCGATCGGTCAGTTCTATGTTCGCGGCAGCAGCGGCGTCATGGCTCCGATCTCCTCGTTCGCGACGACGGAGTGGACTTATGGCCCAGCCAAGCTCGAACGCTTCAACGGCGTGTCCTCGCTGCAGATCATGGGTGCCCCCGCGCCCGGCGTCTCGACGGGTGAGGCGATGAACGCGATCGAGGAAATGGCGACCAAGCTGCCCGCCGGTGTCGGTCTTGAATGGAGCGGCATTTCCTACGAGGAAAAGACCTCGGGCGGTCAGGCCCCGGCGCTTTACGCGCTGTCCATGCTGATCGTGTTCCTGTGCCTTGCCGCGCTTTACGAGAGCTGGTCGGTGCCGATCGCGGTCATGCTGGTGGTGCCGCTGGGCGTGCTCGGCGCAGTGATCGCGGCGCGGCTCGTGGGCCTCAGCAACGACATCTACCTGCAGGTGGGCCTTATCACCACCATCGGTGTCTCGGCCAAGAACGCGATCCTTATCGTCGAGTTCGCGGAAGAGAAGATGCGCGACGGTCTCTCCCCGGTCCAGGCCGCGCTCGAAGCCGGCAAGCTGCGCCTCAGGCCGATCCTGATGACCAGCTTCGCCTTCATCTTCGGCGTGCTGCCGCTCGCCCTGTCGACCGGCGCCGGTGCCGGTGGCCAGAATGCGATCGGCTGGGCGGTGGTCGGCGGCATGCTATCCGCGACCGTACTCGCCATCTTCTTCGTGCCTGTGTTCTTCACCGTGGTGAAGCGCCTGTTCCGTGAACATCACGGGAAGGAAGAGCATGGCGACGAGAGCAACGATCTCGACGGCAAGGCTTCGGCTGAGCCGCAGGAGGCATGAAAATGCGTAATGTGAAAGCGCTCACCGCCACGTCGCTGGCGCTCGCGCTGGCGGCCTGCAACATGGCGCCCAAGTATGTCCGCCCCGATCTTCCGGTTCCCGAGACCAGCCCTGCGGGGCCGGTCGACGGCACGAGCGATGCGTCTGCCGTTTCGGCCGACACCGCCTGGAAGGACTTCTTCACCGACCCGCGCCTGGCGCGGGTCATCCAGACCGCACTCGACAACAACCGCGATCTGCGCATCGCGGTCGCCAATGTCGAACAGGCCCGTGCACAGTACCGCGTGCAACGTGCGGACCTGCTGCCCGGCGTCGGGGTGAACGGCAGCGCCACCTATCAGGACCAGCCTTTTGCCCAGCAGTCGTCGGGCGGAACCGGCGGCATGTCTGGCCGGACCGACATCTACACCGCCTCGGTCGGCGTCTCGGCCTGGGAGGTCGACCTGTTTGGCCGCGTTCGTAATCTCACCAAGGCAGCACAGGAAAGCTACTTCGCCTCGGTCGAGAACCGCAACGCGGCGCAGACCGCGCTGATCGCCGAAACGGCGACCGCGTGGCTGACGATGGCCGCCGACCAGGAGCGCCTCCAGATCGCGCGCAATCTGGAAAAGGCCTTTGGCCAGACTCTCGATCTGACCAAGGCACGCTTCTCGAAGGGCGTGGCCTCGGAACTGGAAGTGCGCCAGGCACAGACCAGCTACGATCAGGCCCGTTCGGACATCGCCGCCGCGACCACGCAAGTCGCGCAGGACAAGAACGCGCTCGACCTCTTGGCTGGTACCAGCCTGGGCGCCGAGGACCTGCCGGGTGCCCTGCCCGAAACCGACGTAACGCTGGCCAACCTGCCTGCCGAACTGCCCTCCACGCTGCTGCTGCGCCGGCCCGACATTGCCGCCGCCGAGCATCAGTTGAAGGGCGCGAACGCCAATATCGGCGCGGCCCGCGCGGCCTTCTTCCCCAGCATCTCGCTGACCGCCGCGTTCGGCACGATGAGCCTCGGCCTGTCGAACCTGTTCAAGTCCGGCAGCGATTACTGGTCGGTGGCCCCTTCGGCCAGCCTGCCGATCTTCGATTTCGGCAAGAACCAGGGCAACCTGCGCTATGCCCGGGCCACGTACGACGCCATGGTCGCGACCTACGAGAAGAGCGTGCAGACCGGCTTCCGCGAAGTCGCCGACGCGCTCGCCCGCCGCTCGACGATGACGGCACAGCTGGAAGCACAGACCTCGCTGCGCAATGCGGCGCGCAAGAGCTACCAGCTTTCCGATGCGCGCTTCAAGGCCGGTGTGGACGACTTCCTGACCGCGCTTGACTCGCAGCGCACGCTCTACAACGCGGAACAGACGCTTGTTGCCACGCGCCTGACCCGCGCCAGCAACATGGTGGAGATCTACCGCGCGATTGGCGGTGGTCTCAAGTAGGCTTTTCGAGAATTCGGAACGATCATCCCCCCGATCCTCCGAAAACCCCACCAGCGCATCCGACATGCCACCGAGAGGCTGGATGATGCTGTGGGACCGGGTTGGGCGTCACTGCCCGACCCGGTATTTTTTGCCTGACGCGCTCAGGTTCCGCCCGGCGCCTTCGATGATGGTGCAGGAGCCGGAGCAGCTGCAGGATCCGGCCCAGCCACCGGAATATCGACCCGGATCTCGACACGGCGGTTCCGCGCCCGTCCTTCGGGATCGTCGCTGCCGTCCAGCTTGCGGTTGGGTGCGATCGGCCGCGCCTCGCCCAATGGAATGACGGTGATGCGCGACCTGGCGATGCCCTTGCTTTCGAGGTAGCTGCGCGCCGCGTCCGCCCGGCGGCGCGATGCCGCCAGGTTTTCGGCATCGGACCCGCGGGAGTCGCTGTGGCCCCAGATCGTCACCTTGCCGCCCGCCTTGACCACCGGCTCGTCGAGCAATCCGTCGAGCAGGGCACGCCCCGCCGCGTCGGGGCTGCTGCCGCGCGCGGGATAAGGCACGGTCAGGTCGACCGCCTCGATCATCGGTGCCGGCGGCGGCGCGGTGTCGATTTCCGGGCGGATGATGGACTTCTTCGGCTCATCCACAGCCGCCTCGCTGGCATCGCCATCGTCCATGATGCTGTTCTGTGCGGCGGGCGATCCGCTCCCGGCACCGGCTTCTCCCTTGCCCGGGCCCTGCTGGCATCCGGTTAGCACCGCAACCAACAGCGATCCGGCGATGATGGGCGCGTTCTTCATGTCGCTGCCTCCTTCTTGTTGGAACTCTCGGGGCTTTCCGGAACCTCGCCATGGCGCGAGGGGCCGTAGGAAACGATGGTATCACCCGGCTGCGGCGTCGGCCGCGAGGCATGGGTGAAGAAGCGGATCTTGCCGTCCTTGCGCAGCAGGAACAGCATGTCCGCCTCGTCCGGGAGCGAGGCCTGGGCATCGGCAAAGTCGAACTGCTCGGAGATGCGGGTCTTGCGAAAGCTCCAGCCGGCCCGTTCGCGCTCGGCGATTTCCGAGACGCCAACGCCGGAGGCGAACATCGCACGCCCGCGCAAGGCTTCCGGCAGGCTGCGGTGATCCTCGTCATCGCCCATGCCGCCCAGTTGGTATACGGAATCCCGGCCAATATCGGGCGCAAACTCACTGCAGACGAGCGCGTTGTAGGCCTCGTTGTCGGTCGTTGCGACCAGCACCTGAAACTGCGTCAGGTCGAGCCGCTCCTCGGTGGACTCGGCCAGAATCTCACCGTGGTAGGTAGCAACGCCAGACTGCCGCGGCGACGACAGCCGCTGCCAGCTGGTGTCGGAGATCATCACCGGCACTTCGAGCTGGCGCATCTGCTCGGCCAGCGACAGGCTCCAGGGGGTGCTGCCGACGATCAGCAGGCCCTTCTTCCGCGCGCCGGTGACCTTGAGCCAGCGCGCAACGTGGCGGATGCTGAAACCATGTGCGATGATCGTCGCGATGACGACCGAGAACGACAGCGTCACCAGAATGCTGCCGTCGCCATAACCAAGCTGGTCGAGCCGCAATGCGAACAGGCCCGACACCGCTACTGCCACCACGCCGCGCGGCGCGATCCACGCCACCAGCAGGCGTTCGTTCCACGGGATCTTGCTGAAAGCCAGGCTTACCAGCACCGTCGCCGGGCGCACCAGGAACAGCAGTGCCAGCAGGAAGGCCAGGAACCGCCATTCGAACTGGCGCAGCACCGCAAGGTCGAGCGAGGCGGAAAGCAGCACGAACACGCCGGAAATCAGCAGAACGGTGATGTTCTCCTTGAACGGATGGATGTCGCGCAGTGAATCCAGCCGCATGTTGGCCAGTGCCACGCCCATGACCGTCACCGCCAAAAGGCCGGTCTCCTGCTGGATCAGGTTGGACAACACGAACGTGCCGATCACGGCCACCAGCAGGACCGGCGCCTTGAGGTATTCCGGCACATGGCCGCGCGGGAATGCCCAGGCGACCGCCCGTGCGACCGCATAGCCGATCAGCCCGGCCACCACCGCCGCGCCGAGCAGCGCCGCCACCACCGAAAGCAGTGTGCCGCCCTCGTCCACCCTGCGCAGATACTCATAGGTGATGACGGCACACAGGGCGCCGAACGGGTCGTTGACGATGGCTTCCCACTTCAGGATCGCACGCGGACGCGGGGCCACGTTGCTCTGGCGCAGGAGCGGGATCACGACGGTTGGGCCGGTCACGACCAGGATGCCCGCAAACAGGATCGCCACTGGCCAGACCAGCCCGGCGACGTAATAACAGGCGAGCGATCCCAGCACCCACCCCAGTGGAATGCCCAGGAACATCAGCCGCGTCACCGCGCCTTCGGTCTTGCGCAGCTCCCGGAAATTGAGGCTGAGGCCGCCTTCGAAGAGGATCAGCGCCACCGCTACCGAAACCATCGGTTCCAGCAGTTCGCCAAATGTATGTTCGGGCACGATCAGGCCGGTCACCGGGCCGGCGAGCACGCCTGCCGCCAGCATGAGGGCAATGGCGGGCCATCCGGTGCGCCAGGCGATCCATTGTGCACCGATCCCGAGAATTCCGATCAATGCAAAGACAAGGGCTTGCGTCTCCATAGGCATGGCATAACCATCGATGGCGCTTAAGGTAACCGCCGAAGTCCGAGATTTTTTGCATTTTTCGGATTTCGGCCACAATCGAATTCAGGCCCCCTTGCCCGCACATTTCTATCTGCCGGGCTTGAGCGGCGGTCAAACATCACGCTAGGTAGCGCAATGAGCGATCTCGAAACCATGCCTGGACACCTGATCCGCCGCCTGCAGCAGATTTGCGTCGCGCTTTTTACGCACCGGATGGGCGAAGCGGAGATCGACCTCACTCCGGTGCAATTTGCCGCACTCGTGACGCTCCGCCAGCACCCTGGCATCGACCAGCAGACCCTGGCCGGCATGATCGCCTATGACCGGGTGACCATCGGCGGTGTGGTCGACCGGCTCGTGCTCAAAGGGCTGGTCCTGCGTGAAACCAGCCCGACAGACCGACGTGCCCGCGTGCTGGCGCTGACCGACCAGGGAAAAGACCTGCTGGGTGAAGCGGTCCCCCTGGTCGAAGGGGTTCAAGGAGAAATTCTCGGCGCGCTGTCCGCGGCAGAGCAGGCGACCTTTGTCGCGCTGCTGTCGCGGGTCACGGCAAGTGGTAACGAACTCAGCCGCGCTCCGTTGCGCCGCAGCAAGGCGGCTGGCTAGGCGCGTCGCGCAAAGCGTCCTTTATTTCAGCAACCTCTATCGCACTGGTTGAGAACATGACCCTCCCCCTGTCGACCCAATCCGTTCCGCTCGGCAAGAGTGGAATTTCCGTTTTTCCGATAGCCTGGGGCATGTGGCGGCTCGCCCGCGCGGACGGCGATGACGATATCGGCGCCATCGTCGCGCGTATCGAGGCGGCGCTTGAGGCGGGGATCACCCTGTTCGACACAGCGGACATCTACGGCTGCGACGCGGCACTGGGCTTTGGCGGCGCGGAACGGCTGCTGGGCAAGGCGCTCGCCGGTCGTCCAGACCTGCGCCAACGGATGGTGATCGCAACCAAGGGCGGCATCGTGCCGGGCGTGCCTTACGATTCGAGCCCGGACTATCTGCACAAGGCGCTCGACGCCTCGCTCGAACGCCTGGGCCTGCCTTCGGTCGAACTCTACCAGATCCACCGCCGCGACTTCCTGGCCCATCCGCGCGATGTGGCCGAAACCCTCGCCGCCATGGTCGAAAGCGGCAAGGTCAAGGCCATCGGCGTTTCCAATTACAGCCCCGCGGAATTCGCAGCGCTGCAGGCCTTTCTGCCCTTCCCGATCGTTTCTACCCAGCCCGAATTCTCGGCGATGCATTATGCCCCGCTTTACGACGGCACCCTCGACCAGGCGATGGCCCACGATGCCGCCGTGCTGGCGTGGTCCCCGCTGGGCGGGGGACGTCTGGTTTCGGCCTGGCGAGATCCCGTCGCCAAGCTGCTGGTTGCGCAGGGCGAGCGTTATGGCACCGACACTGCCGCCGCCGCACTCTCGTGGCTCATGGCGCCCCCCTCGCGGCCGATCCCCATCGTCGGCACGCAGACGCCCGAACGTATTCTCTCCTCCCGCGATGCCCTGAAGGTCCAGTGGACCGCTTCGGAATGGTACAAAGTGCTGGAAACCGCGCGCGGGGAACGCCTGCCGTAACGACGCTATCGCCTTGCGACGGCCGTTGGTTCACCGCGGGATGGGACCGGATCGGATGGAAGCGCGGAAGAACACCGGAGCCCTTGTTCCTTCCCTCCTTCTTAAAGCCCCTCACCCCCGACCCAATGCGCATCGGCCAGATAGCGCGCGAGGTTCCAGACTTGCCGCCGAATATCGGGTACGGCAACGATCTCCCACGCCTCGCCCTTGGTAACCGGCCCCACCGCGAAAAGCGTGTCCTGCGGCTTGCCATCGGCATCGCGCACGCGGCCGAGATGCTCGACATCCAGCCCCAAGCGATGCGCGTCGGGCCGAACCCTGCCCTGCGCGACAAGGTCTTTCACCAGCGGCAGGCCGCTGCGCAGAAGATCGCCTTCCGGCCCGGTGCAATTGATCACCCGGCACACTTCGATACGCCGGAATTCCTCCTCTCCGCGCGGGCGATAGTCCACCGCTACCCCTCGCCCGGCCACATCGGATCCGACCAGCTTGCCGGCCACGAACTCCAGCCGGCCTTCTGCCTCCAGCTCGGCCAGACGACGGGCCACGTCGGGAGCGAGGCGGTGGCGATGCACGTCCCAATAGGGGCGCAAATGACGCAGGAGACGGCGCTGTCCGGCAAGATCGTGCCGGCGCCAGAGGTTCTGGGTATGCGGGCGCTGCTCGTCCACCGCCGCGCGCCAGCCGATCGCCTTGGCCCGATCGCGAATCTGGCGGACCAGCACCGAGCCACGCGCGTCGGGCGCGGGGACATGTTCCACGGCGGGACCGGTCTCGGCGTGGGCATGGGGCTTCAGACCCCGCCGCGACAGCGCGGTGATGCGGCCCTTGAACCCCGCCTTGTCGAGCGAAAGGATCATGTCCGCCGCCGTCAGCCCGGTACCGATCAGCAGGACATGATCGAGCGCAGCGGCATCGGCAACCGCAGCGGGGTTCCACGGATCGGAAAAGCGCCGTTCGGGCGGAAGCGCCGCGAGTGCGGGATGCGGCGTCGGCGGAAAGTTACCGAGCGCCAGCACCAGTGAACGGGCGGCGATCTCGCTGCCGTCATCTAGCACGACGGTGACTGTGCGGTCCCCGAAACGCGCCGAAAGCGCTTCGGCATGGACGATCTGCGCCTTTGGCCCGGCGTCGGACAGTGCCTTGATCAGCAGTTCGCGCAAGTAGAGCCCGTAAGTGAGGCGCGGCACGAAGCGATTGGCCTGTTCCTCGCCGGCCTGTCCGATCCAGCGCAGGAAATTGGCCTGATCGTCGGGAAAGGCGCTCATATTTGCGGCGCGAACGTTCAGCAGGTGCTCGGGGCCCTTGGTGCCGAAGGCGAGACCTTTGGCAAGCTGCGCCTGGCTGCGCTCGATCAGCACCACCCGCACGCCCTGGCGGATGAGGTTGATGGTCAGGAGAGTGCCGCTGAACCCTGCGCCGACAACGGCGACGGGAAGGTCCTCGGCTTCGAATTGGGGGGGCATCCGTGTCATGTCAGCTCCAGCCTAACCGCATTACGGATCAATTATCAACTCAATTAGTAGAGAATGAGCACTTCCCATAAAGTCCCATAAAGTCAAAATTTTGTATGGCGTTCTTAATTCGCTGCTGATGAGACAAGTTTGCTGCCTTGTCATCGCTGCTACACGTTTTGGGCCGATCCCCGCCTGCGAGGGCGATCCCGGCGATCCCCATATCTTCCCCATTGACAGCACTTTGTCCACCGATATGGTAGACAATATGACGTCATCGTCATGACGCCCGTGCCGGTCGACCACGACAGCACCGCAACCCACATCCTGCCTGGTCCGGCCGCTGGCAGCATGGTTCACCAACAAAAATGCGGCGGGCCGCCCCGTTGCTAGCCGAACTTGGCGTAGACGAAGGAATTCTCGTGCCTGCCTGACGGTCCGCACGCCTATGCAGCGCCTTTCCAGCCACCATCTCTGCCATTACGCGCGCCCGCTCGTCGGGACCGTTTGCGCATCGTTCCAGTACAAGAGTCCCCCCATGACGACCGCCGCTCAAACCGCACCATCTCTTCCCACCGGCAAAGCCTGGACGCTCAGCTTCGGAGCGCAAGTCCTCGTCGGCATGGCCATCGGCATCGCACTGGGCTTTGCAGCGCGATGGATCGGCCCGGACGCAACGGGCGGCCCCAACCAGCTGGCAGTTGCGCTCAAGACCCTGGGCAGCATCTTCATCGGCCTGCTGAGTGCAACCGTCCCGCCGCTGATCTTTGCGGCCATCGTCAGTTCGATCACCAATCTCAGGGATCTCGACAATGCCGCAAGGCTGGCGGGACAGACGCTCATCTGGTTCGCGATCACGGCGTTTATTGCCGTCGTGATCGGCATCGGCGTCGGCCTCATCGTCCAGCCCGGCACCGGCAGTCATCCGGGTCTTGCGACCGCGACAGCCCCGGCGACCGTGGGTACCTGGCTCGATTTCCTGAAGGGTCTGGTCCCCGCCAATTTCCTCGGGCTTGCGGCATCCTCCAAGGTCGCGGATACCGGGCAGGTCACCACCGGCCTCTCGTTCAACACCTTGCAGATCCTCGTCATCTCGCTTGCAGTCGGATTTGCCTCGCTCAAGGCCGGTGCGCGGGCGGAGCCCTTTGTCGCCTTCGTGCGCTCGCTTCTCGCGGTCGTCCGCACCATCCTTGGCTGGATCATCAAGCTGACCCCGATCGGTTCGGCGGCGCTGATCGGCGCTGCCATCGCGACCTATGGCTGGAGTACCCTGCTGCAGCTCGGCGGCTTCGCCTTTGCCGTCTATCTTGGCCTGTTCCTGGTCATCGGCGTCGTCTACCCCCTGCTGCTGACGCTCAACGGCATTCGCCCCGGCGCATTCTTCCGCGAGGCCTGGCCGGCGATCCAGCTGGCGTTTGTCTCGCGCTCGTCGGTCGGCACGATGCCGGTCACCGAACTGGCGGCGGAACGTCTCGGCGTTCCCAATGCCTATGCCGCCTTTGCCGTGCCGCTGGCCGCGACCACCAAGATGGACGGCTGCGCCTCGATCTATCCGGCACTCGCGGCAATCTTCGTGGCGAATTTCTACGGCATGCCGCTGCACGGACTGGATTACCTGCTGATCGTCGCGGTCTCGGTCCTCGGTTCGGCCGCCACGGCGGGCATGACCGGGGCAGTCGTCATGCTGACGCTGACGCTCTCCACGCTGGGACTGCCGCTGGCGGGAGCCGGACTGCTGCTCGCCATCGATCCCATTCTCGACATGGGGCGCACGGCAGTGAACGTTGCCGGGCAGCTTCTTGTCACCCTGATCGTCTCGAAGCGCGAGGGTCTGAGCCCGTCAGCGAGCCCCGCGCTGACTTGATACCGGGCGATCGGCCCCGATATTCCGTTCGTTCCGCAAAAAGCCGTTGACTCTGGACCATGGTCCAAGGGCTAGACAGGCTGTGAAGACAACGACGGGGTCGATCCGGTGAAGCGTTTCCTGACCATCGGCGCATTGGCAAAACAGGCCGAAGTCAGCGCCGATACCATCCGCTTTTACGAGCGCGAGGGGCTGCTTGGCAGTCCCGACCGGCTCGCATCCGGCTATCGCCATTACGATGCAGACGCGCTAGCCCGCCTGCAATACATCCTCCGCGCCAAGAGCCTCGGCTTCACGCTGGGCGAGATCAAGGGGCTGCTCGCTCTCGAAACCGACCGCGAGAACGGCGTCGAAGGTGTCCGGCAGCGCGCTCAGGAACGCATCGCCGATCTTGATCGGCGGATCACCGAAATGACCCGCATGCGCGATGCGCTCAAGGCGCTCGCCGATGCTTGCCCGGGAAGCGGCGAACCGGAAGCCTGCCCGATTCTCTCCGCCCTGCATGGCGAGGAAGCGCCGGAATGCTGCGAGGGCGGCTCGGGCAAGGCCTCGTCGTGATGGCAAAGACGCAAGAGGTGACGCTCACCCTACCCATCGGGGGGATGACCTGCGCAGGATGCGCGGCCACCGTGGAGAAAGTTCTGCGCCGCCTTCCCTCGGTCGATGCCCAAGTCAACTTCGCGGCCGAACGCGCCGCCGTGGCCTACGATCCTACACAAGTATCGCCGCAAGAGATGATCGCGGCCGTCGAGACGGCGGGCTATGAAGTTCCGCCGGAAACCGTGGTCTTCGACATCGGCGGCATGAGCTGCGCCGCTTGCGCCGCGGGTATCGAAACCGTGCTCAGCCGTGTACCCGGTGTTCTTGGCAGCACCGTGAACTTCGCCTCGGGCAAAGCCCGCGCCGACTATGTTCCCGGCGTGACCGATCCAGCAGCGCTCGCCGCAGCGATCGCCAGGGGCGGCTACCAGGCAACCGAGGCGCGTGACCTGACTGCGGATGAAGTTGCAAACCGCGAGGCCGCCTCCCGCCAGGAATGGCGCCGCGAACGCGCATTGTTTGCGGTCGCGCTGCTCCTCACCCTCCCGCTCTTCGCGCAGATGGTGGTGATGCTCGACATGCGGCAGTGGAGCCACGCCCTGGGCGGACACCATGGCGAACTGCTGCCGCGCTACTGGCAGTTCGCGCTGGCCTCCCCGGTGCAGTTCTGGATCGGCGCGCGCTTCTACAAGGCCGCGTTCAAGTCCTTGCGGGCGGGCACTGCCAACATGGATGTGCTGGTGGCGCTGGGCACCACCATTGCCTACGCCTACAGCGTCGTCGTCACACTCGTCGGGCGGATGGACCTGCACGTCTATTTCGAGGCATCAGCCGCGATCATCACGCTGGTCCTGCTGGGGCGCCTGCTGGAGGCCAATGCCAAGCGCAAGACATCCTCGGCCATCCGCGCCCTGCTCAAGCTGCGCCCGAAGACGGCACGGATCGAGCGCGAGGGCCGGATTATCGAAGTCGATGCCGGAACCCTTCTGGTCGGCGATGTCTTCGTGGTGGCGGCAGGCGATAGCGTGCCGGTCGACGGCGAAGTGATTTCCGGCCGCTCGAGCGTCGATGAAGCGATGCTCTCGGGCGAAAGCATGCCGGTGATGAAGGAGCCGGGCGCCAGGATCTATGCCGCGACCATCAACCAGAACGGCATGCTGCGCGCCCGCGCAACCGGTGTCGGCGCCGATACCGTGCTGGCGCAGATCATCCGCATGGTGGACGAAGCGCAAGGCTCGAAACCTCCCATCCAGTATTTCGTCGACAAGGTAACCGCCATCTTCGTGCCGGTGGTGATCGCCATCGCCGTGGTGACCCTGGCAGGCAACTGGCTGTGGAGCAGCGATTTCCAGACTGCCATGGTCAATGCGGTCGCCGTCCTGGTGATTGCCTGCCCGTGCTCGCTGGGCCTCGCGACGCCGACCGCGATCATGGTCGGCACCGGTATGGGCGCCAGGAACGGGGTGCTGATCCGCAATGCCGAAGTGCTCGAACGCGCGCGGGCGATGCAGACCCTGGCAGTCGACAAGACCGGAACGCTGACCCGCGGCGCGCCCGAGGTAACCGACCTTCTTCCTGCCGACGGGCAGGACGGCGCCCGCCTCGTGGCCCTTGCCGCCGCGCTGGAACGCGGGTCCGAGCATCCGCTGGCCCGCGCCATCACGAACAAGGCGCAGGAACAACGGATCACCCTCCCCGATGTCGACCACTTCGACACGCTGCCCGGCAAAGGGGTCTCGGGCCGGATCGAGGGGCGGCTGCTCCAACTGGGTTCTCCGCTGTGGCTCGGCGAAGTTGCCGCGCCGCTGCCGCCTGCCCTCGCCGAACGGGTGGAAGCGGCGCAAGCACAGGGCCGGACGGTGGTCGGCCTTGCCGAAGAGGGCCGCGTGATTGGGTTCATCGCCATTGCCGACCGGCTGCGCGACAGTTCCGTTCAGGCGGTCCGCGAACTGCGCGCTGCGGGCATCGCCGTCGTCATGCTGACCGGCGACAACCACCACACCGCCGCCGCCATCGCCGCGCAAGCCGGGATCACCCGTTTCGCCGCGGAAGTCCTGCCGCAAAACAAGGCCGAGGAAGTGCGCCGGCTGCAGGACCGCGGCGAAATCGTCGGCATGGCCGGGGACGGCATCAACGATGCCCCGGCGCTGGCGCAGGCCGATGTCTCCTTCGCCATCGGCGCAGGCTCCGACGTGGCGGTGGAAGCGGCCGACGTCGTGCTGGTACGCAACGATCTGCACGGCGTGCTCACGGCGGTGGAACTCTCGCGCGCGACGCTGGGGAAGATCCGGCAGAACCTGTTCTTTGCCTTTATCTACAACGTCCTGGGTATTCCGCTCGCCGCCTTCGGGCTGCTCAACCCGGTCATCGCCGGCGCCGCGATGGCGCTGAGTTCGATCTCGGTGGTCAGCAATTCCTTGCTGCTGAGCCGTTGGCAACCCAAGCCCCAACCGGAGAATTCGTGATGAGTGCCGTGCAACTGACCGTCCTGGGCATGACCTGCGATGGTTGCGCCAACCGTCTCAAGCGGGTGCTGGAAGCCCGCGGCGGAATCCATCACGCCGATGTGGTGCGTGATCTCAAGCAGGTCGCGGTCGACTACGACAGCGCCAGCATCGACCGGGCAGCCATCGAAGCCGCGATTGGCGACGCCGGCTTCGAGGTCGCGCATGGCTGAAACGCCGTTTAGCATAGAAGTGCTAATGCGAATCGCTTGCAATAAATAGGCAAGCGCGTTAGCGGCGCCCCGTCAGAGACAAACAGGGGTCGTCATGCGCTTGAAAATGAGGGTTTTGTTGCTGGGTACGGCGCTAGCCGCACCAGCCAATGCGTTTGCACAGGAAAGCGGCACCGCCGGCGGCACCGAGCAAGTGTTGCCGGAAGTCGTCGCCGAAGGCGGGCAGGATGGCGGCGCCTACGTCATGGGCACTGGTGCCGATGCCGGGACAACCCGCATCACCGCCGGGGAAATCCGGGCGCGCGCCGCCGGATCGGGCGATGCCAACCAGTTGCTCAAGGCGCTCCCCACGGTCCAGTTCACCCGTGACGAGGGCCTTGCCACCCGGGAGAACATTCAGGACATTCGCCCCGCCGACATCTCGATCTCGGGCGGCCGCTATTACGAGAACCTCATCACCATTGACGGCATCGATGCCAACGCCCGCGTCGACATTACCGGCACCAGCCGGACCAGCAATGCGCTTGCCGCATATGAACTGGCAGGCGCCACCGCCCAATCGATCTGGGTCGATACCAATCTGATCGGCGAAGTGACGCTGCGCGATTCCAACGTCTCGGCAGAATACGGCCGCTTCACCGGCGGCGCACTCGACATCAAGACCCGTGCGCCGAAACGCGAATGGGGGGCAAGCGCGAACGTTTCCTATACCTCGGACGCGCTCACCCACTACCGGGTATCACCAGCCTCGCGCGCCGCGCTGGCCGACGATGAAATGCCCTCGCGGCCGAGTTTCGAAAAGTGGCGCTACGGCGTCAGTCTCGACGTACCGGTCAACCCGAACATCGGCCTGCTTCTGGCCTACAATCGTTCGACCGCCAACGTCGTCTACACCCGCGGAGCGGCCTATGGCGCGACCAGGTTCGGCCAGTCCAGCACCAGCGACAACTTCATGGCCAAGATGGAAGCCGACCTGGCCGGCGACCTCACCCTCTCGGGTCAATTCGTCTATTCGCCCTACCGCAGCGAAGCGGCATCGGCCAACGGCGTCGACAATGAGGTCGTTTCCAGGGGCGGCGGCATCACCAGCCAGCTACGGCTGGCGCACTCCGGCACCAGCGACTGGTCGCTTTCGGCAAACCTGACGCACAGCGACACCGGCCGCGATGCCTCGCCCTTCAACTATTCGGTGCCCTCGTGGAGCACCAACGGCAGCGTCTGCAGCAACACCAACTGCACCATCGGCGGCTTTGGCGACATCGACCAGACACAGGACGTCTACAACCTCAACGGCCGCTGGTCGCGGTCCATCGGTCCCGGCACTTTGGCCATGGGCTTCGATTACCAGCACATCGAGGCCATGCGCAGTCGCCCCGTCGACGGCGGCGCCTACTCGCGGGGCACATCGCAATCGGCGGCGGCCTCCATCGTCTGCGCCGACGGCAACAGCCTGACCTGTGTGACCGGGGAATACGCCCTTACCCAATTTACCGTCTATTCGGCCTATCGCGCTGAGGTTGCGCTCGACAGTGTCGCAGGCTGGGCGGAATATTCCGCGCGGTTCGGCGCGTTCTCCCTGCGCGGCGGGCTGCGCTATGACTATGAGAGTTTTCTCGGCAACCACAATTTCTCGCCGCGCCTTTCGGCCAGCTATGAGCTGCCGTGGGACGGCTGGAGCGTGACCCTGGGCGCCAATCGCTATTACGGCCGCTCGATGCTGGCCTATGCCTTGCGTGAACAATACCCGGCTGCCGCCACCTATCTGCGTACGGGAACCAGCAGCGGCGGGCTTACGACCTACGCCGATACGGACTGGTATCTTTCGTCGATGAGCTATTCCACGAGCTATTCGGGAAGCAAGACCAAGACCCCCTACTCCGACGAACTGTCGGCAGCCCTGTCCGCCCGCATTCTTGGCGGTAATCTGCGGGTCAAGGGCATCTACCGGGAGGGCAAGGACGAATTCGTCCGGGCTGCCGGCGAGCGCGAGTCGATCATTCTGCCCAACGGCAAGACCTCCACCGTCACCCGCTATGTCGTCACCAACACCGGTTTCAGCAGCTACCGCGGCGCATCGGTGGAATGGACGCGCCGCTTCGGCAAGCACGACTTCGCGATCAACACCAACTTCTCCAAAACGAAGTCCAGCAACGACAACTACCTCGACGCCATCGACAGCGAGCTGTTCGACGATACGCCGGTCCTGTTCCAGGGCAATGTCACCACGCTGGCCGAGCTTTCCGCCCTCAATCAGCGCGACGACATGGCCGCGCCGCTCATCATCAATGCCACCTGGACTGCCCGCTGGCTGGACGACCGGCTGACCACGAACGTCAACGTGCGCTATCGCAGCGGCTTCGACCAGATCGAGGATACCGGTGAAAGCCAGACGGTGGATGGCACCGCTTACGACGTCTACGACTACATCCATTATCCCAAGGCGATCGACGTCAACCTCAACGCGCAGTTCGAAGTGATCCGTTCGGCCATGGGCGTACTGACGGCGGAAACGCGCATCGCCAACCTGCTCGACCGCATCCCCTCGCCGAACAGCGTGGCCACCACCCAGCCCTACCAGTTTGGCCGCTCGTTCTGGGTGGGCCTGAACTACAGGTTCTGAGCGCGCGCATGAATCTGCAACGACTTGTCCCGCGGGCGCTGTTGCTGGCGTCCGCGGTCTTCGTGGCCGTACAGGCATCGGGCGAGGGACAGGCGCCAAGGCCAGCGCTGCTGCAGGAACCGGCTGGATCGGAAACTGCACACGCTGCGCCCGGCGACTCGTCGGCGACCGATCTCCGGCGTCTCTACGCCGGACCGCCGCAAAGCTGGCCTCGTCCCGTGCTCGGTCCCGGTGCCGAATTTCGCGAGTTTGCACCGCTGCCCTCGCTACCCGCTCCGGGCGAGCGCGAGAAGGCGCTCGCGGCAATCGGCAAACGCCTGTTCGACGATCCGCGGCTTTCCGGTTCCGGCCAGATCGCCTGTGCCTCTTGCCACAGTCCGGAACTGGGGCTGGGCGACGGCTTGCGCACCGCCTTCGGTCACGACCGGCAACGCGGGCGGCGCAACGCCCAGTCGCTCTATACCGCCGCCTGGATGACACCCCTGTTCTGGGACGGGCGCAGCCCGGATCTTGCGGAACAGGCGCTGCACCCGATCACCGACGGCGCCGAGATGGCCGCAACGGCCGAGACGGTGCTCCCGCGTCTCAATGCCGATACCGGTTATCGCACCGCCTATGCCGCACTGGGGCAGGACCGCCCGATCACGATGAAGGACGTGACGGCCGCGCTTGCCGCGCACGAGCGAACCCTGCGGCCGCCGCGTTCGCGCTGGATGCAGGTCTTCGAGAAGGGCACGGGCGTGCTCACCGACCGCGAACTCCTCGGCCTGCACCTGTTTCGCACCAAGGCTGGCTGCGCGGCCTGTCACAATGGCCCGTTGCTGTCCGATCAGCGCTTCCACAACCTCGGCATAAGCTTTTACGGACGCCGTCTGGAGGACCTTGGCCGCTACGAGGTAACCGGCAAGCCCGAGGATGTCGGCAGGTTCCGCACGGCTTCCCTGCTCGGGGTGCGCAAGACCGCCCCTTACATGCATAACGGGCTGTTCCAGACGCTGGACAACGTGGTCGCCCTCTACAACGGTGGCGGCGGCAAGGACCGCCAGCAACCCAGCGGCAACGTCCCCGTGCCAAGCGCTGATCCCTTGGTGAGGAAGCTTGACCTGACAGCGGACGAACGCGCCGCGCTGGTTGCATTCCTGGAAACACTCTGAACGCGATACGCGGTACTCACAGACAATATGCTATTGCGAGTCACTCGCATATCCATTAGCGATCACGCCATGTTGGGTTCGCGAACAGTTTCCGCAGGGTTGGCCGGTGGGGTACACGCCGCACTCCTGACCGCACTCCTGCTCTCGTGGCATGCCGCACCGACGAGCGGCCCGGACCCCCGGCACGGCCTGACAGTGATGTCGCTGGCCGCGCCGCAGCAGCCCATGCAAGAGGCCGAGCCGACGCAGGCTGCGGCATCCCGGCAAGCGTCAAGGCGTGCTGAAGCCGCTCCGTTCGTACGGCGACAGGACATCCCGCCTCCGCTGCTGGTGCTGCCCGGAACCGAGACACCGGCAGCTCTGGCCATGCCGGGATCGGCCGACGTGCCGCCATCGCTGGACAGATCGATGCCGTCCGACGATGCTGCCGACAGCAACCGCGACCTCCTTACAGGAACGAAAACTGCCGCCGCGCCGCAAAGTGGATCCGCAGCCTCCGCCGCCCAATCCGCTTCCACTCGCCGCACGGCCGCATCCGATGGCTATGCCCTGCGCGTGTTTCGGCACATCCGCCGCTACAAGGCATTCCCCGCCGCACTCGCCGGCAAGGGCTGCGAAGGCACCGTGCTCGCGCGCTTCTCGCTCACCCGTGAAGGACGGATCGACCGCCTGACGCTGGCCAGAAGCAGCGGCTTCGGCGAACTCGATCGCCTTGCGCTCGAGCAACTGCGGCAGGCTGCCCCCTTCCCGAAGCCACCTTCGAGCGCTGCGGAAGCCGCGCTCAGCTTTCTGGTGCCGATGACTTACCGACTGGAAGCCTGAAGGCCGCTGCCGCGGCGCACCGCTCACCGGACGCCGCGCGAGGTCATCGCCCGGCGCCCGGTGTTGCTCCCCCTCACTTGAACGTGAAGCGCGCGCCGATCGAGAAGGTACGGGCCAGCAGCGTGGTGGCAAGATTGTCGGTGGTCGAACCACCGGCATCCCCGAACTTGTAGTAGCTCTGCTGCTTCGACTTGGTGAGATTGGTCGCGTCAAACGTCACCCCGATGTCGTGCGTCACGTTCCAGGTCAGCTGGAAGTCGAGGCTTTCCTCGGACTTGTACCAGATGCCGATCGGGTTCGCGAACAGGCTGGCTTCGTTGTTGTGCAGGAAGCCCTTGCGCCAGACATAGGACAGGCGGGCGTTGAACGGCCCCCGGTCATAAGCCAGCGTCGCGTTGTACGACAGTTTCGACACGTCGAAGAAAGCAGATTTGGTATAGCCGGTAATGTTGCCGGCCGAATCCGAGGTAGGGATGGTCTGGCTCGAATCCAGCACCGTCAGGCTGCCCTGGAAGCCTAGCCCGTCGAGCACGCTGGGCAGATAGTGCGGGAAGTAGGTCAGGCCCAGTTCGACACCCTTCAGCACGCCGTCGGACGCGTTGACCGGTTTCGTCACCACGAAATAATCGGTCGCCCCGGCAACGATGCCGTTGTCGGGAATATAGCTCATCACCGGCAGGCTGACCACAAGGCCGTCGATCTCGCGGCGGAATGCGGTAACGGTGATCGCGCTGTCGCGGTCGAAATACCATTCGAGTGCAAGGTCGTAGTTCTTCGAATGGGTCGGCTTGAGGTCCGCATTGCCTGCCGATCCGCTGCCATAGCCCACGCTGGTGAGGTCTCCCGTCAGCGAATAGGTCGGATTGACGTCGGTGAAGCTCGGCCGGCGCAGCGTCTCGCCATAGTTGAAGCGCAGGCGCAGCTTGTCGGTGATCGCATAACGCGCCGTGAAGCTGGGCAGGAACTTCGCCGAACCCGATCCCGCGCGGGTCAGGGCATAGTCATTGTAACGGTCGAAGAAGTTGTAATCGCTCGCCACGTTGACGTAGCGCACGCCGGCTTCGAGATCGAGCGGACGTCCGAAGATCGTCGCCTGAGCATCGGCCATGACGTAGGCGGTCATGGTGATCTCGTCGATGTCGAAAGTCTTGTTGAGCGTCAGCTGGTCGGACGTTGCCAGTCCGTAGAGACCACGAACATAGTCGGCGTTATTGTAAAGCCATGAACCGTCCACGGTCATCCAGCTGCGGGGCACATCGGCCTCGCCGCTCATGAAACCGGAATTGGTGAAATAGGCCGCCTCGGGAAGTGTCGTCAGACTGACTCCGAGGCTGTTCGCGTCGGCGGTCCGGCTGTAGCTCGACGCCTTGCGGTCGTCGTAGCGCAGACCCGCCTTGATGCGGCGCAGGAAGCCCTCGTCCCAGCTGTAGTAACCGTCCAGCTGTGCCGTAACAGCGCTGCCCTTGTCGCGCTCGGCGTTGTCGTAAAGCTGCGCGACGTTCCAGGTCGAGGCCTGGGTCAGCAGGGAATCGTCATCGAAGTGATAGGAGGGGACACCGCCGCCGGAATTGAAGTCCGCGGTGATCTGGCTGGCCGTGCGATCGGTGCGCATGGCAATGAACGAGGTCTTGTAGACGCTGTCCTGATAGGCGAGATCCGCAGTGATCTTGCCGCGCCCGTCACCGACGTCCCACTGGCCGTTCAGGGCATAGACGTAGCTGTCGGTACTGTTCTTCGTGTAGTCGCCGCTGTTGAACCCGTAGACATCGTCCACCGTGCGCGACTTGATGATGTTGGTGCCGTCATAAGTCTCGAATGCACCGGGATTGCTCCAATAGTCGACATAGCTGAACATCATGTCGCTGTAGAGCGAGCCGCGGAAGCCCGTGTAATACATCTCGGCGGTATAAACCGAAGAGCTGTTCGGGGCCCACTGCAAGGCGACATTGAACGACGGCCGCTTGCGGGTACCGTACTGGTCGGTCGAGAACACCGCATCGCGCGAGAGGTAATAAGGCACCTCTACGCCGTTGTAGTTGATCGTCGAGCCCGGCGTGGTCGGCAGGCCTTCGTTGAGCCCGGGCGTCCAGCCCGAGAAGATTCGCTCAAGCGGCGACAGCCCGGATCCATCCGTTGGGTTTTCCGTCGCGAAAGGTACCAGCGCGCCGGCCGTCACCGTTTCGTTGCGGTACTTGGTCTTGCTGTAGCTGCCGTTGACGAGGATGCCGATGTCGCCGATCCCGGTTTCCCAGCGGTCAGAGACCAGCAGCGCCACGTTGGGATTATAGCTGTCGGCAATCTCGTTGTAGGTGCCGCGCACCAGGCCCGAGACGGCAAAACCGTCGAAATCGAACGGACGACGGGTCTTGACGTCGATCTGCCCGGCAAGGCCGGTTTCGAGCTGATCGGCCGAGCGCGTCTTGTAGACGTCCACCTGCTTGACGAGGTTCGCCGAGATGTCCTGAAGCGAGAACGATTGCCCGGTCGAGGTGAAGATGTTGCGGCCGTTCATCGTCGTGGCCGCGTCGGGAAGGCCGCGAATGGTGACGGTGGCGGCCTCGCCGCCGGCCCGGTCGGTGATCTGGATGCCGGTCACGCGCTGGAGCGCTTCGACGACGTTATTGTCCGGCAATTTACCGACGTCCTCGGCGACGATCGAGTCGACGATCTGCACCGAATCCTTGCGCACGTTGAGCGCGCCGACAATCGACGCTCGCACCCCGGTGACGATGATGTCCTCGGCGCTGGGCGCGGCACTTTCCGTGCCACCGCCACTGTTTGCAGGTGCAGAGTCCTGTGCATGAGCAACACCGGCAAGGCCGAGTGCCAGAATGGATACGGTACAAAACGCAAATGGCTTGAGCGCCATGGATCAACCCTCCCTGAGGGGCTGGCCGATTACCATGCCCCATATCGACGAAGCAGACCGCTTAATTAGTCTGACTAATTCGATATGACCGGCAATGCGCGATTTGTGGGTAAAGACTTCGCAAGACCTGCGTAAAGTTTTCGTAATGCCCACAGACACAGGCTGACAACCGGCGCCGATTGCGCCATCAGGATCGTGTGGAAGAGGACGCCAAACGCATATTGCTGATCGACGACGATCTCGAACTGGGCGCGATGCTCGGTGAATATCTGGAAAGTGAAGGGTTTCGCGTCGAGATCGTGGCAGATGGACTGGCCGGGATGCAGCGGGCCGTGTCCGGCGAACACGACGCTATTGTCCTGGATATCATGCTGCCTCGCCTCAACGGCATCGAACTGCTGCGCCAGCTTCGCGAAACCAATGAAGTTCCGGTCATCATGCTTTCCGCACGCGGCGACGAGGTGGACAAGGTGATCGGCCTGGAACTGGGCGCCGATGATTACGTGGCCAAGCCCTGTTATCCGCGTGAACTGGTTGCCCGTATCCGTGCGAACTTGCGTCGCCATCAGCCATCGGAACGCGGCGCCCCGGCCCCTGCCACGCTTACCGCCGGGCGGCTTGAAGTTCAGGTCGCCGCACGCAAGGCATTGTGGCAGGGCAAGCCGGTCGAGCTGACGGCATCCGAATTCAACATCCTGCTGGTACTGCTGCGCGCCGGCGAGGCGGTGGCGACCAAGGACGACCTGTCGCTGCGCGGCCTTGGCCGACCTCGCCAAAGTTATGACCGCAGCGTCGACGTTCATGTCAGCAACCTCAGGATCAAGCTGGAAGCCGTTTCGCAGGGCGGCGCGCGGGTCGAAACGATCCGGGGTGTCGGCTACAGATTGCAGGTGAAATGACCCGTCGGCGGCTGTTCTGGAAGATCCTGCTGGGTTTCATTTTCACCTTCCTGCTGATGACGCAGGCGGTGTGGCTGCTTTTTGCGCTCCATGACGACCGCGAGCGTGAGCTCCCTCCGTTCCTGATGTCGAGCCAGATCGGCCCCGCCGTGCTGGAGGCGGGGACCCAGGCGGTTCGTGCCGGCGGTCGTTCCCGGTTCGACAGCATGGTCGCCGATTTGCCGGCGGACCAGCGTGAGCACATCCTGCTGCTGGATCCCGGCACGGCCAGACCATCGGCAGACGACCACGAGAATGCCGTGATCGACCGGCAGGTCAGCGATCCCGCCGGCCGCGCCTACGTCCTGCGCTTCCGCTATCACGCGAACGAACCGCCCTGGCGTTTCAACATCCCGCCGGAACTCCTGGTCATCGGCTTGCTCGCCGGGATCATCTTCAGCGCCTTCCTGGCCTGGTATCTGGTACGCCCGATCAACCACTTGCGGCGCGGTTTCCAGCGCCTGGCCCGGGGTGAACTGACGACCCGGGTCTCCCCCCAGATCGGCAGTCGCCGCGACGAAGTGGCCGACCTTGCCCACGAATTCGACAGCATGGCCGCCCGTCTCCAGCAACTCGTCGAAAGCCGCGACCGGCTGCTCCACGACGTGTCGCACGAACTGCGCTCGCCGCTGGCGCGGCTGCAGCTGGCCATCGCCCTTACGCGCCAGTCGCCATCACGATTCGACAGTTCGATGGACCGGATCGAGCACGAAGTGGACCGGCTCGAGGGGCTTGTCGGTGAACTGCTCACTCTGGCCCGCGCCGAGAACGATCAGCACCCGGGCGACGAGTATTTCGACATCACCGGCATCGCTGAGAGCATCGTCGCCGACGCCCGCTACGAAGCGGAGCCGCGCGGCATCGAGATCTCTTTCGATTCGCTGGCGTTCCCTCCGGAACTGGCCGAGGATCCGCCGTGCGTGCGCGGAAACGCCGAACTGATCCACCGCGCCGTCGACAACGTCGTGCGCAATGCCCTGCGCTTCACCCCGCGCGACGGCCACATCGCAGTCCGCGCCGAGTACCTGCCGGAAACCCGCCTGTTTCGGATCTCGGTGATCGACGAAGGCCCCGGTGTCAGCGCGGAGCTGGCCGGTGCGATGTTCGAGCCTTTCGTGCGCGGCATGCCCGGAGGCAGCAATCTCGGGCTCGGACTGGCCATCGCCTCGCGTGCGGTCGCGGCCCATCGCGGCCGGATCTTTGCCACCAACCGCGACACCGGCGGTCTGGTCGTGACGATCGAGCTACCAGCAGGCGAACTGCCCGCTCCTGTTACGGTGCCGTAGCGTCGGCAGGATCTCCGCCAAGCGCCTGATAGACCGCGACTTGCGCCACCAGCTGATTGTAACGGTTCTGGATCAGGCCGGTACGCGCGGTTCGCAGGCGTTCCTGGGCATCGAGCCAGTCCCGCAGGGGAATGGCCCCGGCGCGGTACTGCCGCGCATAAAGCGCCTCGGCATCACGCGCCGCCTCGTAGTTGGCCTGCGCGAAGCGACCCTGCTTCACGTATTGCTCGCGCGCAGAAAGTGAAACCTGCGTGTCGCGCAGCGCGTCGTAGAATGTCTGGCGGAAATCCTGCACGGCAATATCGTAATCGGCCCGGGCAATGCCGGTGCCGAGGCGCACTTTCTCCGGATTGAGTTCCGCCAGCGATAGTGCGGCTCCAAGGCTTGCGGCCGGATTGGAGAAGAACTTGAGCAGCGAGGAACTCGCGGCCCCCAGCGCCCCGGTAAGGCTGAAGCTGGGATAATAGCTCGCCACCGTCGCATCGCTGGTCGCCAATGTCTTGCGCAGGCGCAGTTCGGCGGCGGCAAGGTCCGGGCGCCGCGACAGCAGCGAAGCGGGAACCCCGGCGGCGATTTCCGGCAATGGCTGCGCGGGCAGCACCATCAGTTCGGTGCCGTTATAGGACTGCTGGTCCAGCAGTGCGGCGATTGTCTTGAGCGCCGAGACACGCGCCTGCACCAGCTGCGTCTGCGCGGATTCCTGCGCCGCGACCGATTGCTGGGCATCGCGCAGTTCAAGCCGCGAGACCGCGCCTGCATCATATTGCCGCTGCACCAGTTCCAGCGCGCGGCGCACGTAAGCCAGGCTTTGTTCACCGATGGCGACCTGCTCGTTGGCATAGCCGAGCTGCCACCATGCCTCGGCGGTCGTCGCGATCAGCGAAAGGCGGGTTTCCGCCAGATCCTGCGCGCTCGCCCGGGCTTCCCATTGCGCGGCATCCGCCGCTGCGCCGAGCCGGCCGAACAAGTCCAGTTCCCAGGATACGCCAAGCGAAGCGGCACTGCTCTTGCTCCACGCCGAACCGCCCTGCAGCGCCTTGGAGGCATCCGTGGACAGGCTCGCCGTGCCGCTCGGGAACAGGCCCTGCCGTGCCTGTTCGGCTGAAAGATGCGCCTGTTTCAGCCTGAGCCCCGCTGCCGCAAGATCGGCATTGGCGGCCAGCACCTGGTCGACCAGCGTGGTCAGCCCGGGATCGCCAAACGCATTCCACCACGGCGCGCCCGCTGTCCCTGCCACGCCCTGCGCGGCCTGATCCCAGGTCGCCGCCACAGGCAGTTCCGGCGCGGCATAGTGCGAGCGCGTCACGCTCGCACAGCCCGTAGTGGCTAGTACAAGTGCCAGCGCGGTCAGCAGCGCGGGGCGAAAGAGCAGGATCTTCGGCTCGGACACGGGATCAGTCTCTCGAAAGGGCATCGACCGGGTCGAGCCGGGCCGCGCGGCGGGCAGGCAGGAAGCCGAAGACGACGCCGATGAGGGTGGAACAGGCAAACGCGGCCACGATCGAGGTCACCGAATAGGCCATTCGGAAGTCGATCGGCGTGAACGAGACGGCCACGCCCACCGCCAGCGACAGGCCGACGCCGATCACGCCGCCGATGAGGCAGACCAGTACCGCTTCGATCAGGAACTGCTGGAGAATGTCCGACTGACGCGCACCAACGGCCATGCGCACGCCGATCTCCGCCGTGCGCTCGGTGACGGACACCAGCATGATATTCATCACCCCGATGCCGCCGACGATCAGCGCGATCACCGCGATGGCCGCGATCAGCAGCGTCATCGTATTGGTGGCATTGGTGATGGTCTGGCGAATGTCGTCGGAGTTGCTGATGAAGAAGTCGGTGGTGCCGTGGCGCTTGGCAAGCAACTGCGTGACCGCCGTTTCCGCCGCCGCCGTCGAGGTGTCGTCGCTCACGCGCACGGTGATGCTGGAGAGATAGGTCTGCCCCAGCATGCGGCTCATCGCCGTGGTGTAGGGCACATAGGCCGTCAGGCTGTCGCTGCCGCCGAAACCCTGTTGCTGGGTGCCGACCACGCCGACGATGCGCGCGGGCACCTTGCCGAGCAGCACGACTTTGCCGAGCGGATCCTCGCCATTGGGGAACAGGGTGTCGCGCGAGTTCTCGTCGATCACCACGTCCTGCGACAGTTCATGAACGCTCTGGGCATCGAACAGGCCGCCGGACACCAGTTCCAGGCCTCGCACACGAAAGTAGTCCGCGCCTACCCCGTTGACGTTCGCGGTGGCCGCCACGTTTCGGTAGCGCGCGGTCACGCTGGTCGAGACACTCGGCGTAACACTGTCGACATAGGGAAGCTGGGCCAGGGCATCGGCATCGGCGTCCTTCAGCGTCTCGATCTTGGCCGAGCGCATGTCGCCGAAGCTCTTGCCGGGGTAGATGGTCAGCGTATTGGTGCCCAGGCTGCTGATGTCGGAGAGGATCTTTTCCTGCGCGCCCCCGCCCAGCGCCACCACCGAGACGACCGAGGCGATGCCGATGATGATGCCCAGCATCGTTAGGAACGTGCGCAGCTTGTGCGCCGACATCGCCAGCACCGCCATCCGGAATGCCTCGCGGAACCGGTCGACCACCTGCTGCAGGCCGCTGGCGACCGGCGCGGCTTTCTGCACGGCCGGGCGAACGCCGCTTTCGCGCGTGCGGCGATCGTCGATGATCTCGCCGTCGCGGATCTCGATGATGCGGTCGGCGTGCTCGGCCACTTTCATGTCGTGGGTGACGAGGATGACCGTATGCCCCTCGGCGTGAAGCTCGCCGAGAATGCGCATCACTTCGACGCCGCTCGCGGAATCGAGCGCGCCGGTCGGCTCGTCGGCGAAGATCACCTCGCCGCCGTTCATCAGCGCGCGCGCGATCGAGACGCGCTGCTGCTGGCCGCCGGAAAGCTGCCCCGGCCGGTGCCCGGTGCGCTCGCCCAGGCCAAGCCGGGCGAGGATTTCGCGCGCACGTCCTGCCCGCTCGCCGCGCGCGCGGCCGGCATAGACCGCCGGCACTTCGACGTTGCCGAGCGCGGAAAGGTCGGTCAGCAGGTGGTAGCGCTGGAAGATGAAGCCGAAATGCTCGCGCCGCAGCGCCGCCAGTTCGTCCGGCTCGAGATCGCCGGTGTCGCGGCCGTTGATCCTGTAGGAACCGGAAGTCGGCCGGTCGAGACAGCCGAGGATGTTCATCAGCGTCGACTTGCCCGAACCGGACTGGCCGACGATGGCCACCATCTCACCCGCCTCGATCGACAGGTCGATGTCTTTGAGCGCGGCAAAGACGCCGTCGCCCGAGGGATACTCGCGCCGCACGTGCGAGAGGGAAATGAGCGGGGTACCGGTCATCGACGATCTCTCGACCCGCGGCTCAGACCGGGGGCGGGCCCATCGGCCCCTGGTTGCTCTTGGCCGCCGTGCTCGCCTCGCCGACAACCACGGATTCGCCTTCCTTCAGGCCCGAAAGAACTTCGGCACTGATGTTGTTGTCGATGCCTATGCGCACCTTGCGGGCCGCGATCTTGCCGTCATCACCCTTCACGCGCACCGTATAAGTCCCGTCCTTGCCCTTGGCGCCAAGCGCGGTCGAGGGGATCATCAATGCATTGGCACGCTTGGCGAGAACAATGCTGACCTTGGCGGTCATCAACGCGCGCAGGCGGCCGTCCTCGTTGGGGACCTCGAACAGCGCGTTGTAGTAGATCGCCGAATCCGACGTGCTGCTGCTGGAGGAGGTCGAAGTGCTGGAATCGACCTCGTTGACGATCGATTCAGGGGCAGGTTCGATCAGCCGAAGCTTCGCCTGATAGCGCTTGTCGGGATCGCCGAGGATCGTGAAGTAGACCGGCAGGTCAGGCTTTACGTTGATGACGTCGGCCTCGGACACTTCGGCCTTCACCGTCATGACGTCCAGCTTGGCCAGGATGACGATCGTCGGCGCCGACTGGTTGGCGTTGACGGTCTGGCCCTGCTTGGTAACGACCGAGACGACCACGCCGTTCATCGGCGCGGTGATCTTGGTGTAGCCAAGTTGCACTTCGGCGGTATCGACACTGACGGTCGCCGCACGGATCTGCGCCTGCAAAGCATCGTAGCTGGCCTGTGCGGACTGCAGTTCGGCGCGGGTAGCCTCGAAATCGGCCTGCGAGGTCGCCTCGCCCGAACCCAGTGCCTGCTGGCGGCGATAGGCAAGCTGCGCCTTGGCCAAAGTGGCCTTGGCCCCGGCCAGTTGCGCCTGCATGTTGGCCAGATCGGCCTTGGCGGTTTCCAGGCTGTTGGTCTGGGTCCGCTGGTCGATCATGCCGATCAGGTCCCCCTGATGGACAACATCGCCGACCGCCACATGCAGTTGCTCCAGCCGCCCGGACACCTGCGCGCCGACGCTGACCAGTTCCTTCGGCTCCAGCGCGCCGGTGGCCTCGACCGTCTGCTCCATTTCTCCGCGCGTGACTTTCGCCGTCGCGACAACGGGCTCGGCGGGGCCGGAGAACAGCTTCCACGCAAGGAACAGGGCAAGGGCGGCGGCAACGGCGATGCCACCGATCACGAGACGGCGCTTGGTCGACATGCACGCCGGTATGGCGGCAGAACCCTGTCTTGTGGGTTAAGAGTTTGCGCAGGAATGTAAGGATTGTGTAAATTTTATCGCACTGAAACATGGACTTCGCGGCGACTGGCCAGGCGTGGCGACGAATGGTGCCTTTGACGCGACGAGACCGCGACAGAGCCCGGGCTTACCGTTGACTTTAAATTCTCTACCATTAAAGTTGAGAATGAAGCGAAGAAGCGTCGGCAGGCGCATTACCGCCCGCTAGCGTTCCGCGCTTCCCACTGTCCCGTCCGACTTTCGGGCTGCGGCAGAACGAGGAAGTATCGCAAGAGGAGAGACGCAAATGGCTCGGAACGATTATCATGTGATCCCGCAGGGTGACCGCTGGACGGTCACGCTCCACGGCGTTGCCCTGGCCGTTTTCGCGGACATGAAGGCCGCACTCAACCGCGCGATCGATGCCGCCCACCAGGCCGGCATGGCCGGACACGATGCCCAGGTGCTGATTGCCGATCCGGCACAGGATCCGCGCACCAAGTGGATCTTCGGACTCCATCCCTATCCGCCCACCGCGTAATTCCGGCTACCCACGGCGAGGCTGCCTTCCGCGACCACCTCGCCGCCGGGACCATGGGCGCCTGATTCTTGTCCGCACATCCCGCATCAACGGGAAAGCAGCAAGAAACGGCGCCCTGTTTGTATCCAGGCCCTGCCGAACATCCGGCAGCGCAGCCCTCATCTCCGGCGGGCCGCCTTGAGCAAGGCGTAACTGCTGATCGCGCACAGCCCGAGCGCGAGCACGAAACCACTTCCCGCCCCCCATCTGGCCCCGGTCGGCCCGCCTAGAAACCCGCCAAGCGCCAGCCCGATCAGCGGCAGGACAACAAGGGCAAGGCATCCGATGGCGACCACGCATTCTCTCCTGTGAAACCGTCCACGCCGCCTAGCACCGCGACCGGGCCCTGCCTCGCCCATTTTTCGCAGGCGCCATTACATTTCCGCACGGCTGACCGCGTGGTATAGCCCGAACCTGTCCTGTTGGATGAGCGCCCCCATACTAAGGTTGCCCCTACCAACGGTTGATACCCAGCGGACGCTCTTGAGGGCACAATCGCGGCGTTCGACGACATTTCAATTTCATCGAATGTTTTTAGCGATTTTATCCGGATTTTCCATTCGACGAAACCGGGCAACAAAGGCTTCACCAGACGCCGCCCCGGCACTGACACTTTGAGGACAGGAGCTTTCCCATGACCGTCACCGCAACCCCGACCGCCACCGCAACCCCCGGCAAGTCGCTGATCTCGCCTGACAATCACGCGCTTGTCCTGATCGACTTCCAGTCGCAGATGGCTTTTGCCACCAAGTCCATCTCGGCCGAGCTGCTCCGCAACAACGCCGCCCTGATCTCGCGCGGCGCCAAGTCGTTCGGCGTGCCCACCATCCTCACCACGGTTGCCGAAAAGAGTTTCTCCGGCCCGATGTTCGACGAGATCACCGAAGCCTTCGAAGGCCAGAAGATGCTCGACCGCACGAGCATGAACACCTGGGAAGACGAAGGCGTGATCGAAGAGATCAACCGCATCGCCAAGCCCCGCATCGTCTTCGCCGGTCTGTGGACCTCGGTCTGCATCGTCGGCCCGGTTGCCTCGGCCATCGACCAGGGCTTCGAAGCCTACGTCATCACCGACGCCTGCGGCGACATTTCGACCGAAGCGCATGAGCGTGCGGTGGAGCGCATGATCCAGCTCGGCGCCGTGCCGATGACCTCGCTCCAGTACCTGCTCGAACTGCAGCGCGACTGGGCCCGCACCGAAACCTACGACAGCACCACCGGCATCGCGAAGAAGTGGGGCGGCGCGTACGGCATCGGCATCAACTACGCCAAGACCATGTTCGGCGCTTCGGAAGGCGCGCACTGATTTAAAGCTCGGGACTGGCGGCCGATCCCCCCATCCGGCCCTCACCGAAGGTCGCCGGTCCCCACCCTTCCCTCCCCAAATCCCTCTCCCAACCCACCGAAGGATCAGCATCATGGCATACGTAACCACCAAGGACGGCACCCAAATCTTCTACAAGGACTGGGGCCCGAAGGACGCCCAGCCGATCGTCTTCCACCACGGCTGGCCGCTCTCGTCGGACGACTGGGACGCGCAGATGCTGTTCTTCCTCTCCAAGGGCTACCGCGTCGTCGCCCATGACCGCCGGGGCCACGGCCGCTCGCAGCAGGTGAGCGAGGGTCACGACATGGACCACTACGCCGCCGATGCCGCGGCGGTGATGGAACACCTCGACCTCAGGAACGCGGTCCACATCGGCCACTCGACCGGCGGCGGCGAAGTGGCTGCCTATGTCGCCCGCTACGGCATCCCGCAGGGCCGCGTCGCCAAGGCTGTGCTGGTCAGCGCGGTGCCGCCGATCATGCTCAAGACCGAGCGTTACCCCGGCGGCCTGCCCATCGAAGTGTTCGACGGCCTGCGCGCCGGCCTTGCCGCCAACCGCTCGCAGTTCTTCCGCGATGTCGCCTCGGGCCCGTTCTACGGTTTCAACCGCGAAGGCGCGAACGTGCTGCCCGCCGTGATCGACAACTGGTGGCGCCAGGGCATGACCGGCAGCGCCAAGGCCCACTACGAAGGCATCAAGGCCTTCTCGGAAACCGACCAGACCGACGATCTGAAGGCGATCACCGTCCCCACCCTCGTCCTCCACGGCGATGACGATCAGGTCGTCCCCTACAAGAACGCCGGCGTGCTCCAGGCCGAGATCCTGCCGAACGCGACGCTCAAGATCTACGAGGGCTTCTCGCACGGCATGCTGACCGTCAACGCCGATACCATCAATCCCGACCTGCTCGCCTTCGTGCAGGCCTGACCCAGAGACACCGGGGAGACTGAACCATGAAACCCTACCTTCTCTCGATTGCTGCCGGGCTGCTGGTGGGCGTGGTCTACAGTCTCCTCGGTGTCCGTTCGCCGGCGCCGCCGATGATTGCCCTGATCGGGCTTCTCGGCATCCTCCTCGGCGAACAGATCGTTCCGCTGGCGAAGAGGATCTGGGCGCACGAGGAAGTCGCCCGGTTCGTCCAGACCGACTGCCGCAAGCACGTTCTCGGCCGCCTGCCGGGCGACAAGTTCCCCTGTCGCACCTCCGACCACAAGGGCGAGGCGTGATCACCCGCCGCCATGCATTCCTCGGAGCGGCGGCCACCTCCCTGCTGCCCTCCATGCTCACCGGCCAGACCGCCCGATCCAAGGAAGCCCCCATGACCGATACGATCATCGTCAACGCCAAAGTGACCACGCTCGACCGCGAGAACCCGCAGGCCGAAGCGGTAGTCATCCGTGACGGCAAGTTCCTGACCGTGGGCAGCGAACAGGAAGCCCGCGAAGCCGCCGCGCCCGATGCCACGGTGATAGACGCCAAGGGCCGCCGCCTGATCCCCGGCCTGATCGACAGCCACATGCACATCATTCGCGGCGGGCTGAACTTCAACATGGAGCTGCGCTGGGACGGCGTAACCTCGCTGGCCGAAGCGATGGCGATGCTGAAGCGGCAGGTCGACAACACCCCTGCCCCGCAGTGGGTCCGCGTCGTCGGCGGCTTTACCGAGCACCAGTTCGCCGAGAAGCGCCTGCCGACCATCGAGGAACTGAACGCCGTCGCGCCCGATACGCCGGTCTTCATCCTGCACCTCTACGACCGCGCGCTGCTGAACGCCGCCGCGCTGCGCGTCGTCGGCTATACCAAGGACACGCCGAACCCGCCGGGCGGCGAGATTATGCGCGACGGCGCCGGCAATCCGACCGGCCTGCTGCTCGCCCAGCCCAATGCGACGATCCTCTATTCCACGCTCGCCAAGGGCCCCAAGCTGCCGCCCGAGTACCAGCTCAATTCCACCCGCCACTTCATGCGCGAAGTCAACGCGCTGGGCGTGACCGGCGTGATCGACGCGGGCGGCGGTTTCCAGAACTATCCCGACGATTACGACATCATCGAGAAGCTCCATGCCGAAGACCAGCTGACCGTGCGCATCAGCTACAACCTCTTCACGCAGAAGCCGAAGGAGGAACTGGCGGACTTCTCGGGCTGGGTTAAGCAGGTCAGCCCCGGACAGGGCGACGACACCTATCGCCACAACGGCGCGGGCGAGATGCTGGTCTATTCCGCTGCCGACTTCGAGGATTTCCGCGTCGAGCGCCCCGACATGCCGCCCTGCATGGAAGGCGATCTGGAACCGGTCATCCGCCTCTTGGCCGAGCACCGCTGGCCCTGGCGCCTTCACGCCACTTATGACGAGACGATCGGCCGCGCGCTCGACGTTTACGAGAAGGTCAACCGCGACATCCCGCTTCAGGGCATCAACTGGTTCTTCGACCACGCCGAGACCATTTCGGACCGCAATATCGACCGCATCGCCGCGCTCGGCGGCGGTATCGCCGTGCAGCACCGCATGGCCTATCAGGGCGAATACTTCGTCGAGCGCTACGGCGCCAAGGCGGCCGAACGCACGCCGCCGATTGCCCGGATGCTGGCCGCCGGCATCCCCGTGGGCGGCGGCACCGACGCTACCCGCGTTGCCAGTTACAACCCGTGGGTCTCGCTCTCGTGGCTCGTCACCGGGCGCACCGTGGGCGGGCTCTCGCTCTATCGCGGCGACAACCGCGTCAGCCGCGAGAAGGCGCTGCGCATGTGGACACACGAGAACACCTGGTTCTCGAACGAAGTGGGCAAGAAGGGCCAGATCAAGGCGGGCCAACTGGCCGACCTCGCGCTGCTTTCCGACGACTACTTCAGCGTGCCGGACAACGAGATCGTCCACATCCGCTCGATCCTGACGCTGCTGGGCGGCAAGGTGGTGCACGGCGAGGGCGACTATCGCCCGCTCGCGCCGCAGCTGCCGCGCCCGATGCCGGACTGGTCGCCGGTCGCCACGTTCGGCGGCTATTACCAGACGCCGGAGGCCAAGCAGAAGCTCGCCTCCGCCTGCGGCTGTGCCAGTTCCTGCGGCGTCCACGGACACGACCATGCCGCCGCGCTTGGCGCCAATGTTCCCGCCGCCGATGTCCAGACCTTCTGGGGCTCGCTCGGCTGCGGCTGCTGGGCCGTCTGATCCCGCACGGCCCCTCCGGGCGAGGAGGGGCCGTGCCGATACTATTCCATAATTTCGAACGTATTAGTCGATATTATTCGGATCCATGGGATCGCAAGCGCCGCCTAGACAGGTCTTGCCCCACCGAACGGCATCGCTCTCCCCCCATCGGAGCCACAGACATGAAAAGCGTCACCATGATCATCGCAACCGCCATGCTGGTTGCGAGCCCTGCTTTCACGCCTGCTTTCGCCGCCGACTACTCGGTTGGCGCGCAGTACGACACCACTCACGTGTACGTACCGCAGGATCAGTTCGACACGTTCGTTTCCAGCTTCGTCGCCACATTCGGCGGCACCACCAGCAAGCAGGGCGAATTCCAGGTGACGCCGACCAGGAGCCTCACCAAGTCGCAGCTTGTGCTGACGCCTGCAGGCACCGTGTCGGTCTTCGGCTTCAAGACGCCGATCCCCTACCCCTTCGGCGATGAGCGCACCGGCTATCTGGTTACCGACCTCGATGCCGCGGTGAAGTCGGCGCGAAGCCATGGCGCGGTGCGCCGTCTGGAAACCTTCCCCGATCCGATCGGGCGGGATTCGGTGATCCAGTGGCCGGGCGGCGTGAACATGCAGCTTTACTGGCACACCGCCAAGCCGAGCTACACCCCGCTCGAAACCGTGCCGGAGAACCGCATCTACCTGACGGTCGACGCCGCCGATACCTTCATCAAGAGCTGGACCGGCTTCGCCCACGCCAGGATCACCGCCGACGACAAGGCGGCCAATGGCGCCGAGATCGGCGAGCCCGGCAAGATCATCCGCCGCGTCGCGATCACCAGCGGCTACGGCAAGATGGTGGTCTATGTCTCGGACGGCCAGCTGCCCTGGCCCTATGGCCGCGACATGACCGGCTATGCGGTCAGCGACCTCAACGCGACGCTCGCCAAGGCTTCGGCTGCGGGCGTGGAAACGCTGGTGGCGCCGTACAAGTCGGGTGGGCGCCAAGCCGCCATCGTCCGCTTCCCCGGCGGTTACATCGCCGAAATCCACTCAGGCGAGGTGAACTGAGCCATGTCCGGCACCGGCACTCCCAAATTCGTCGCATCGGTGCTGGACTTCGCACCGACGGGGTTTCTCGCCCGCCTCCTGCTGGTGGGCGCCTACCTCGTCGGCGGCCTTACCAAGCTGACCGACTGGCCCAGCGCCATGGCGGAACAGGCCCACTTCGGCCTGACCCCGCCCGCGCTCTGGGCGGCGCTCACCATCGCGGTGGAACTGATCGGCCCGCTGCTGATCCTGACCGGGCGCTTCGTCTGGCTGGGCGCAGGCATGCTCGGCGTATTCACCTTTTTCGCCGCGATGGTCGCAAATGCCTTCTGGACCATGCCGACGGGACCCGAGCGCTTCGGTGCGACCAACGCCTTCTTCGAGCATATGGGCCTCGTCGGCGGGTTCATTCTGGTCGCAATCCTCGCTTACCGGGCGCGGCGCAGTGCCTAGGTTTCTTCCGCTGACATTGTTTGCGGCAGCATTCCTGCCTGGCATTGTCCCAACGGCGGCGCAGGCCGAACCCACCGAAGCCTGGCAGGCCCCCACCCTTTCGATCACCCGCTACGACGAAGACTGGTCGGACCCCGCCGATACCGAAAAGCGCGCACACCACTGGACCGGCCCGTTCAAGTACATCCCCTTCAGCGACGAGGTCTGGCTTTCCACCGGCATCGAAGTGCGCGCGCGCAGCGAGAACCTGGAAAACAACCTCTGGGGCGGTGCCGAGGCGCCGAACGACAGCTACGTCTGGCTGCGCGCCTTGCCCTACGCAGATCTTCATGTCGGCAAGCTGCGTGCTTTCGTTCAACCGATCGCCTCGACTTCGGCCTCCGTCGCGCCTGCGCCGGGCCCGGTGGACAGCACCGGCGTCGACCTGCTGCAGGGCTTTGTCGAAGCCGACCTCGGCCCGGTCACCCTGCGCGGCGGGCGGCAGATGCTCTCGCTCGGCACCGAGCGGCTGATCGGCACCCGCTACGGCCCCAACGTGCCGCTCGCCTTCGATGGACTGCGCGCTAACGTGAAGCTGGGCGCAGCCACCGTCAGCCTGCTCGCGGTAAAGCCCGTCCAGGCGCGCAAGGGCGATTTCAACGACCGCACCTCGCCCGTCAAGTCGCTCTGGGGCGCCTATGCCGCGCTGCCGATGCTCGACCTCTACTACCTCGGTTACCGCAACGATGCGGCGCATTGGGGCACGCGCGAAGGCACCGAGACCCGCCACAGCCTTGGCGCGCGCTGGCACGGCAAGCGCGACGACTGGCACTGGAACGTCGAGGGCGTCTACCAGTTCGGCCGGTTTGCAGGTGGTCCGATTTCGGCCTGGACGCTGGGCAGCGAACTCGGCCGTGCCTTCCCGGACGCCCCGCTTACGCCCGATCTCACGCTGCGCGTCAATGTCGTCAGCGGCGACAGGAACCGGTCAGACAACCGGCTCGGCACGTTCAATGCGCTATTCCCCAAGGGCAAGTATTTCGGCGAACTCTCGCCGGTCGGCCCCTACAACATCGTCAATGCCTATTCCTCGCTTGGCATGCAACTGGCTCCGGATGTCTCGGCCAGCTTCGCCGCCATGGCCTACTGGCGCTATTCTCGGGAAGACGGGATATACGACATCCCCGGCAACCTGATCCGCGATACCGGAAACAGTCGCGCGAAATTCGTCGGCAAGGAAGTGGAAGCGACGCTCGCCTGGCAGGCGACGGCCGAACTCGAACTTTCCGCATCGCTTTCCGCCTTTGCCCCCGGCCGCTTCATCCGCGAGACCGGCTCCGCCAAAACGATCCGCATGCTTGGTCTCGAAAGCAACTTCCGGTTCTGATCGGCATTCCATCGTTTCGAACGAAACGAACGATCTTATGCGGATACCGGCCCTTGCGGCATGGACCTAGACCTGCGGCACTACCTCTCTTTCCCCCCGGAGATCGTAATGACAGCAACACCGCCCCCACCCAGCTCATCCTCCTCGCTCCCACGGCTGCTGTTGCTGCTGTCCGCCACCACCGGCCTCGTCGACGCGGCGTCGGTGCTGGGGCTCGGCAAGGTCTTCACCGCCAACATGACCGGGAATGTCGTGTTCCTCGGATTCGCCGCGGTCGGCACGCCCGGCTTCAGGGTTCTGCCCGCGGTCATGGCGCTGCTGGCCTTCATGGGCGGCGCATGGGGGGCGGGCAAGCTCGCCCGTGCCCATTCCGCCTTGCCGCTACGGCGCTGGCTTCTGCGCGCTTCGGTTGTCGAAGGCAGCCTGCTTCTCGCTGCCGCGCTGGTCGCACTGACCATCGACGTCGCGGCCCAGGCGCCGGAAGCCGCCGTGCTCACGGTGATCGTGCTGACGGGCTTCGCAATGGGCCTGCGCAACGCAACGATCCGTGCCCTGAAGGTTCCGGACCTCACGACGACGGTGCTGACCTTGACGATTACCGGCATCGCCGCCGACCAGACCGGCCGGTCGCCCTCTCCCAACTTCGCGCGGCGTTTTGCGGCGGTTCTTTCAATCTTCCTTGGCGCGGCGCTGGGCGCGGCATTACTGCGCTTCAACCTCGCTGTGCCGCTGGCAGTGGCCAGCATGCTGGTGGTCGGCAGCACGGCGCTGTTCGCCCGCGATCCGGTCTCGGCCTTGCCTCACAAGGTATGAACAGGGTGTGGGCCTGGCGCCCGCACCCGCCCGGGCCGCACCCTGTTCATGCCCGGCGTTGCGCTGGGCAAAAAAACTCCCGCCGGCAAACCGTGCCGACGGGATGACAATGGCGTATCGTGAGTGGGGTCCTGGTCCCGCGCCTGACGAGCCCGGCGGAGGACCTGCTCAGTTGACGAGCGCGCTTCCGGCCTTGCGGCGGCGCCAGGCGTGATCGGCAATCAGGCCCAGAGCGGCCATCGTCCCGCCGGTCAGACCCGCCGTGCTCAGCGCGATGATCACCGGCTGGGCCATGTTGGCATAAGGCCGGGCGCGTTCATGAAGGTTCTCGATCATCCGGGTCATGGCACTGCTCCTGCATGGGGTGCCGGGGGCTGCGCCTCATCGGACGTCCGGCTCGCAGATGCAGATGCGCCTTTTCAGGTTTTCGCGAAATCGCGATAATATAAATCCAAATGTTCGATAATATCGAAAAGCGTTAGATGAACCGCAGCTCCGCCTCGAGGAAATCCAGGAAGGCGCGGATGCGTGAGGCCATGCGCCGATGGCCCACATAGAGCGCGTGGATCTCCTCGTGATCGCCGGGATTGAAGTCGCCGAGAACTTCCACCAGTCGGCCCGCCGCCAGATCGGCGGCGACGTGGAACTGCCCGAGCCGCGCGATCCCGCCGCCGGCCACCGCCATGAGCCGCACCACCTCGCCCGAATTGCCGAGAAACGCGGCCTCGACCGGCCGCTGGACGAGCGCACCATCGATGCGGAACGGCCAACTGTCGAGCGAGCGCCGGAAGCTGAACTGGAGGCAGGCGTGCCGGGCGAGATCGCGCGGGTGCCCCGGCATGCCCCGCGCCTCAAGGTAGGCGGGACTGGCCACCAGCGCCATGGCGCTGCGGGCCAGCTTCTTGGCCTTCAGCCCGGTGTCCCGCAGCGGGCCGATGCGGATCGCGATGTCCGCCCGCGCCTCGACCAGGTCGACCAGTTCATCGGCCAGCGCCAGTTCCACCCGCACCGCCGGATAGCGGGCCAGAAAGCGCGGCAGGATCGGCAGCAGGCACTGGGTCCCGAACGGCACCGAGGCGTTGACGCGCAGCGGCCCCCGTGGGGCTTCCTCGTTTGCCATGAAGCCGCGCTCCACTTCGTCGACTTCGGCGATGAGCCCGGAGACGCGCTCACGATAGACTTCGCCTTCGGCGGTCAGCGACAAGGCCCGCGTGGTGCGGCTCACCATCTGCACGCCGAGGCGGAGTTCCAGCCTGGAGATCGCCCGGCTGACCGCGGACGGCGTCAGCCGAAGGGCCCGAGCGGCACCGGCAAAGCTGCCGGACTGCGCCACGGCGAGGAAAATCTGCATGTCGCCTAAGCGGTTGTCCATGGCCTTACTCGTGATCCCGATGCACTTCTAAGATGCATTGCCTCGATCTAATCATCAATGTCGACTTCACCTATCTTCCGGCCATCCCTCTCCCCCGAACGTAAAGGAATGCCCAGATGGACCTCAAACTCACCGGAAAGACCGCCCTCGTCACCGGATCGACGGCCGGCATCGGCCTTGCCATCGCCCAGCGCCTCGCAGCCGAAGGCGTCGACGTCGCCATCAGTGGCCGCAGCCAGGACAAGCTCGATGCCGCGGCCGCCGAAGTCGCCGAAGCGGCTGCAAACGGCGGCAAGGTGCGTGCCATACTGGCCGATCCGGCAACCGCACAAGGCGCCGAAGCCCTGATCGCCGCCGTCCCCGCCGCCGACATCCTCGTCAACAACCTCGGCATCTACGAAGCCAAGCCCTTCACCGAAATCACCGATGCCGACTGGCACCACTTCTTCGAGGTAAACGTGGTGAGCGGCGCCCGCCTTGCCCGTCACTATTTCCCGCAGATGCTGGCAAGCGGCTGGGGCCGCGTGATCTTCATCGCCAGCGAAAGCGCACTGGTGATCCCCGGAGAGATGATCCACTACGGCATGACCAAGACCGCGCAGCTGGCGATCGCACGCGGCCTGGCCGAGCAGACGCGGGGCACCGGGGTTACCGTCAATTCGGTCCTGCCTGGCCCCACGCGTTCGGAAGGCATTGTCGAATTCATCCGCTCGGTGGTCGACAACAAGGATGCCCCCGAGGCCGAACGCGAGGCCGAGTTCTTCGCCAGGATGCGCCCGCTCTCGTTGATCCGCCGCCTGATCGAGGCCGACGAGATCGCCGCCCAGGTCGCCCTGCTGGCAAGTCCGCTCGGCGCCATCACCAATGGCGCGGCGATCCGCGTCGAAGGCGGGATCGTGCCGACGATTGCCTGAAATCAGCGATTGAGATGAACGCCTGAATTACCGGCCGCAAAGGAAAACGGGTGGAAGCCATCGCTTCCACCCGTTTTCCCGCATTATCAGGCGCTGACAGCCAGAGTGCGATCGACGCCGGGTGGCGGCCCCGGGCGCCCGAAATAGTAGCCCTGCGCCTCGTCACACCCTTCGCCCAGCAGCAATTGCAGCTGTTCGTGGGTCTCTACGCCTTCGGCGAGCACTGGAATGCCAAGGCTGTGGCCAAGCGCCAGAACCGCGCGGATGATGGCCCGCGCCTGTTCGCTCTCGCGCGATTCCAGCAGGAACGACTTGTCGATCTTGATCTTGTCGAAGGGGAAGGAATGGAGCGTGTCGAGCGAGGAATAGCCGGTGCCGAAGTCGTCCATCGCCACGCTGACGCCCAGCGCCTTGATCCGCCGCAGCGTGTGGAGCGCGCGGGTCTTGTCGGCAATGATCGCGGTTTCGGTGATCTCCAGTTCAAGGCGCTGCGGCGACATGCCGACCTCGTGCAGGATCTGGGTGACCACTTCCGGCAGGTCGGCCTGGAGCAACTGGACCGGGGACAGATTGACCGCGATCTTGTCCTTGCCCGGCCACGTGACGACTTCGGCACAGGCCGCCCGCAGCACCCATTCGCCGATACGGATGATCTCGCCGGTCTCCTCCGCGATCGGAATGAACTCGGACGGAGAAATCGTGCCGAGACGCGGATGATGCCAGCGCAGCAGCGCTTCGTAGCCGCTGATCTCGTTGGTCCGCAGCGAGCGCTGGGGCTGGTAGAGCACCTCGAACTCGTTGCGCGCGATCGCCTGCCGCAAATCGTTGGCCAGCAGGCGGCGATGACGGGCGCTCTCGTCCATGCCCGCCTCGTAATAGCAGATGTGCTCGCTGAAGCTGCTCTTGGCGCGGTACATCGCCAGGTCCGCGTTGTTGAGCAGGGCTTCGCGATCGGGCACATCGGGCGACAGCGCAATGCCGAGGCTGGCGCCGATGACCACGCCGCCGCTGCTCGTCTCGCCATCGGTCGCCTCGTCATGGCCGCCGAGCGAGGTCAGGCAATGGTCGATGCGCGAGACGAACTCTGCGACTTCGCCGTCGCTGGCCGACCGTTTTTGCGTGAGCGAGCGGGCAACCGCGAACTCGTCCCCGCCCAGGCGCGCGGCGATCTCCCCCTCGCGCAAGGCGCCGGACAGCGCGGCGGCGACCTTTTGCAGCACTTCGTCACCGGCAGCGTGGCCTTGCGTATCGTTGATTTCCTTGAACCGGTCGAGATCGATGGCAATCAGCGCCACTTGCCGATCGCGCGCGGCCGCATTGTCGATCTCGAGATCGAGCCAGCGGTTGAAGCTGGTTCGGTTGGGCAATCCGGTCAGCCCGTCGTGCAGCGCCATATGGGCGATCTGCGCTTCGGAACGGCGCCGCTCGGTAATGTCCTCGAAGGTCGTCACCCAGCCGCCGTCGGGCAGGCGCCGACTGGAGATCGACACGGCGAACTCCTCACCGAACTCGCGGATCACCGGCGGCGCGTCCTGCGCCGAGAGCACCTGTTCGAGCGTGGCGCGCATCACCTCGATACGTTCCGGCGGGATGTCCGTGCCGCTGCGCGATTCCATCGCCGCACGGGCGACCTGCTCGAACGTGGCGCCGGGCAGGCAGTCTGCCTCCGACAATTGCCAGAGCTCGGCAAAGCGGCGGTTGCGCAGCACCAGATGGCCGGTCCCATCGAACAGGCAAAGGCCCTGATGCATATGTTCGAGCGCCGCATCGAGGTGCCGGTTTGCCGTCGCGATGCGATCCTGATCTTCCTTCAGGCGCGTCATGTCGCGCGTCAGCTTGGCAAAGCCCAGTTGCTTGCCGGCCTCGTCACGAATGCGCTCGATCGTCACATGAGCCCAGAAGCGCGTGCCATCCTTGCGGACACGCCAGCCCTCACCGGTGAACTTGCCATGCTCGGCAGCCATGGCGAGCGCCATAGCGGGCTTGTCGCTGTCCTGGTCCTCCACCGTGTAGAAACGCGCCAGCGGGCTGCCGACCACTTCGTCGGCGTGGTATCCCTTGAGGCGCTGGGCACCCGCGTTCCAGTTCGTGACCAGACCGTTGCCATCCAGCAGGTAGAGCGCGCTGTCGGTCAAGCCCTTGGCGAGGATGCTGAACTGCCGCTCGCTGTCGGCAACCGCAGCGGCGGCGCGGCGAGACATCACCCAGCCGCACAGGCAAAGCGCCAGAAGGGTCATCGCGATTGCCGCAATCGCGATTGTGATCGTCTCGGGTGAAATTGTCGCCGCCTGCAACTCGATTCGAGATGGAACAAGATGAATGGCAGCCATTCCGCTGAAGTGCAAACCGACAATGGCGCCGAACATCAGCAAAACCGCGCCCAATCCCTTGGCGAATCCCTGGTGGCCCGTTGCAAGGCGCAAGGCCGGATAGAATGGCAGCAGTCCCAAGGTCAGCGAAAGCAGGACATAGGGCCAGCGCCAGGCGATCATGGCGGGCATTTCGAGCGCGGTCATGCCGAGATAGTGCATCGCCGCAATGCCGCCGCCCGCCAGCAGAGCGCCGAGCAGCACGCCCCGCCTGTCGCGAAACCGCGTCACCAGCAGGAATGCCCCCGCCATCACGGCGGCCACAAGCACCAGCGAGGCGGCCGTCTCCCCGGTGCGGTAGCCGACAATCAGGCCGCGTTCATACCCCAGCATCGCGATGAAGTGCGTCGCCCAGATGCCGATGCCCGAAAGCATGCCTCCCACTGCGGTCCAGCCGGCGCGTTGCCGCGCTCCGTCCCGCGACGCGTGGCGCAGTATCAGCACGGCCGCCGTGGCCGAGAGCCAGCAAATGGCCGCTGCAAATGCGACAAAACGCAAGTCATGGTCGTCGCGAATGCAGACGAGAATATCGAGCAAGTGGGGGGACTCCGCGAATTGGCGGGGCTGCATTGCAGGAGTCTGTTAACAAATCACCCCCAAAAGCGCCCCGCCGACAATCGCACTTCCGGTTTTTGTCCCGATCTCGCGACGCGTTCAAACCCGGATGCCGTATCCGGGACGATGCGCTGCCCGAGCGGCCAGGCATCATCGCGCTGTGCCCTCCAGGCTCATGCGAAGCCGACGATGGCCTTTGTCTCGAGAAACTCCTCCATGCCCTCGATGCCGTATTCGCGGCCGTTGCCCGATTGCTTGTAGCCGCCAAACGGCGCCTGCGGATCCCAGGCAGGATGGTTGAGATGGACCTGCCCGCTGCGTATGCGCCGGGCCACGGCCCGTGCCACCTCGAGGTCCGAGCCCTGCACGTGCGCGCCCAGACCGTAGACCGTGTCATTGGCGATCGCGACGGCCTCGTCGACGGTGTCGTAAGGGATAATGCAAAGGACCGGGCCAAAGATCTCGTCCTGCGCGATGGCCATGTCGGTGCGGACCTCGGAGAACACCGTTGGCCGCGCGTACCAGCCCTGCGCGCATCCCGCTGGCCGGCCGGGACCGCCGGTCAGCAGTTTTGCCCCTTCGGCGATGCCGACCTCGATCATGCGCTGGACACGCTCGTATTGGGCACGGTTGGCGATGGGACCATGCGTCGTCGCCTCGTCGAACGGATCGCCAACCACAAATGCGCTCGCAGTCCCGGCCGCCAGGCGTTCGACTTCGGCGAGGCGGGCGCGGGGAACGATCATGCGGGTCGGCGCGCTGCACGATTGTCCGACATTGCGCATGCAGGCCGCTACGCCGAGCGGAATGGCCCGTTCCAGGTCGGCATCGGGCAAGACCACGTTGGGCGACTTGCCGCCCAGTTCCAGAGCTACCCGCTTGATCGTTTCGGCGGCGGCCTGCGAGACCAGCACGCCTGCGCGCGTCGAGCCGGTGATCGAGATCATGTCCACCCCGGGATGACGCGCAAGCGCCTCGCCCACGACCGGGCCCGTTCCCTGGACAAGGTTGAACACGCCCTCCGGCGTTCCCGCCTCCGCCATGACCTCGGCAAACAGCACCGCGCTGAGGGGTGACAACTCGCTGGGCTTGAGCACCACGGTACATCCTGCCGCCAGCGCCGGCGCGACCTTGGCGGTGATCTGGTAGAGCGGCCAGTTCCACGGCGTGATGAGCGCGCAGACGCCTACCGGCTCGCGGGCGATGGCAGTGGTGCCGCGCAGGCTCGTGAAGGCAAATTCGGCCAGGTTGTCGGCCGCCACCCGGACATGTTCGGCCGCGAACGGCACCTGCGCCGCACGCGCGGCGGTGATGGCGGAGCCCATTTCCAGCGAAATGGCCCGCGCGAACAGGTCCGCGCGATCGAGCAGCAGCGCGTGAATGCGCCGGAGCAGGGCAACCCGCGTCTCGACCGGCGTGTTCGACCAGCCGCCAAACGCCCTGCGCGCCGCTGCGACGGCGCTGTCGACATCCTCGCCGTCACCCAGCGCGATCTGCGCGACTTCGGCTTCGCTCGCCGGATCGATCACCGATGCCCGGTCGGCTCCGTTCGGAGCGCGCCAGCAACCGTCAACGAACATCTGGTCGAGGTGGCCGGAAGCGGAAAGGTGGGCGATCGGATCGGTCACTGGTGAGGGTCCTTGCTGTGGAAGCGGGCTCCGGCGGGCAGGCGGCTTGCGCGGCACCTGCACGGCGGGGCGAACCCGGCCAATCTAATCGCGTCCGGGCGCGGGCTCTGCCGGAATGACGCGGCGGACCGCACAAACTGCCAAAATCGCCCGGCCCGACGAAATGCCGCGTCCCGGCGCCTCCAATCCGCCTTGCGGCAAAATGTCACCGGACACCTTCCCGGCGAAAGAATCGGAAGTTTGTGCCGCTGTGATGCGTCACAAAAGTAAAATCCACCGGCCAAAGCCCGCAGTCTGACCCTCGACAGGTTCAAGGAGATACGAAGATGGCTACGTGTATGCGCCTAGTGAAAGTCTCAAGCCTGGCGCTCGCCGCCGCGGCGAGCGTGGCGACTGTCCTGCCCGCCCAGGCCCATGGCATCTGGTTCGCCCAGCGTGCGCGCCAGCTGGCGCTCATCTACGGCGTCGGTGCCGACGACCTCGATGCCGTCGCCCGCGAAAGCAAGCTGACGCTGGTCAAGGGTTATGACGAGGACTGGAACGATGTCGACGTCAAGCTGCGCGATGCCGGTGCCATCCCCGTGGTCGACAGCGACGAGCCGGTTGCCGCCGTGGCCGCCGTGATGGACTACGGCATCTGGACCAAGGATGCCTCCGGCGAGTTCCACAACAAGGGACGCGACGAAGTGCCGGGCGCGGGCCTCAGCGAGCACAACTTCAAGTACGCAGTACACCTGACCCGCATGCCGACCAGGCAGGTGCCGCTGCTTGCCGGCCAGACGCTGCAGCTGGTGCCGGTCGGCACGGATATTCCGCAGAAGGCGGGATCGCCGATGAAGGTCCGCGTCTATTACGCGGGCAAGCCCGCTGCCGGCGCGCAGGTCATGACCGACTACGTCAACGATCCCGACGAAGCGGCGGTGAAGACCGACAAGGATGGCTATGCCACCGTCAAGGTGCGCAACCAGGGGATCAACGTGCTGATGGCGATCTTCGTCAGCCCCACCGACAATCCCGTGAAGTACCAGCAGCTCGAACACCGCGCCTCGCTGTCCTTCGTGCTGCCGCACCTGCCCGAATAACGCCCCCTTCGATCGCACAGGAGTCCCTCCCATGAACACCAAGCGTATCGCCGCCCTGCTCGCGGCCTCCCTCGTTCTTTCCGCCCCGGTCGCCAGCTTCGCGCACGGCAGCATGAAGCCCCAGCACGGCGGCATCGTCGCCATGTCGGGCGAGATCCTTGTCGAACTGGTCAAGGGCCCCAAGGGCGTGAGCTTCTTCGTCACCGAAGAGGATGAACCCGTGTCCGCCAGCGATTTCGACGCCAAGGTGACCGTGACGGTGGCCGGCAAAAAAACGCAGGTCACGCTCGTCCCCGCCGGCGGTAACCGCTTCTCGGCGCCGGGGCTTGTCGCCCCCAAGGGCGCCAAGGTGGTGGTCGCCCTGGTCGGCAAGCGCGATCAGGCCAAGACCTTTGCCTCGTTCACCGCGATCTGACGGTGGGCGGCGCGCTATCCTTGTTGCCTGACAGGCTGACGCCGCAGGCAAAAACGGGCGCGGCGCTCATCGCCGCGCTTGTCCTCGCCCTCATCGCCTCGGTCGCCAAGGCCCACGGCGTCGCCGAAAACGACGCCGCCTTCATCCAGGGCACCTCCGGGGTGAACATCATCCCCTACATGTACCTCGGCGCCAAGCACATGGTGACGGGGTACGACCACCTGCTGTTCCTGTGCGGCGTGATCTTCTTCCTTTACCGGATGAAGGACGTGGGCGCTTACGTGACGCTGTTTGCCATCGGCCACAGCACCACGCTGCTGCTGGGGGTGATCTTCGACATCCGCGCCAATCCTTATATCGTCGACGCCGTGATCGGTCTGTCGGTGGCCTACAAGGCTTTCGACAATCTCGGCGGTTTCAAGACGGTCTTCGGCGTTTCGCCCAATCCCAAGGCGGCAGTGCTGATCTTCGGCTTCTTCCACGGCTTCGGTCTGGCGACCAAACTGCAGGACCTGACCCTTTCGCGCGACGGCCTCGTGCCCAACCTCGTGGCGTTCAACGTGGGTGTCGAGATGGGCCAGCTCATGGCGCTTTCGCTGATCCTGATCGCGATGAACCTCTGGCGGCTCACCCCCAGCTTCCGCCGCAGCGCCATCACTGCCAACGCCGCGCTGATGTGCGCGGGCTTCGTGCTCGTGGGCTTCCAGCTCACCGGCTATTTCACCAAGGGAGCCTGACATGACGGCCCAGACTTTCGATCCCAGCCTGCTGCTGCCGCCCTCGATCCAGGTCCCGGCAAAGACCCTTGCCAAGGCCAGCCTCGGCGCCGCTGCCGTTGCTGCCGTGCTGCTGGTGACCTGCGTGCTTCCGGCCGAGGCCGGCATCGACCCCACCGGTATCGGCGGCATGCTGGGCATTGCCGGCATGGCCACCGGCGAGGCCCAAGCCGAGACCGAAACGGGGCCTGCCCTCTCTCCGGCAGGCGCCGCCCCCGCCTCTGCCCCCGCCGCTCTGCCCAGCCGCACCAGCATCGAGCGCGCCTCCGCCATGCGCAGCGATACGATGACCATCGCGCTTCCCCCGCACAGCGGCAAGGAAGTGAAGGCGCACATGAATGCGGGCGACAGTTTCGTCTTCGAATGGAAGGCAAGCGGCCCGCTCAAGGTCGACATGCACGGCGAGCATCCCAATGCCGCCGAGGGCGAGTTCACCAGCTACTGGAAGGAACGCGAACTCGCCTCCGCCAAGGGCGATTTCACCGCGCCGTTCGAGGGCACCCACGGTTGGTACTGGCGCAACAAGGGCGATACCCCTGTCACCATCACCGTGAAGACCACCGGCTTTTACAAGGACCTGTTCCGGCCGGGTGAATAGCCCTGTTTCCATTCCCCTGCGCCGCGCCCTTTCCGCACCTGGGCGCAGCGCGGGAAACGAGCCGGAACCAGCCCTCACCGGATCCGGCTCGCCCCTTCGCAAACCCGTGGAAGCGCCCGCTTCCACGGGTTCTTTTTGGCCATCGGGAGCGCCTTCCACAGCAGCAGGAAATGCCGGATTTCCAGCCCCGGCAAACGGCGGCATAAAGCGCGGCGCAGTGTCATTTTTCGTCATTTTCCGCCGCCGGATCGGCATGTTTCGATCAAAGATTCGTACCCGCGCCCCATAAGCTTCCATCAACAGAACAAAAGCCGCCAACCAGAATACAACGGACAAACCCATGATCCGTAAACAAGAACAAGGCGGGCAATAAACGCAGGCAGGACAGAACAACGCACCTTATGAGGGGTCACGACATGACACGATGGAAGTCCGCATTGAACATCGCCCTCGCCACGGGCTGCGCGATGATCGCTTTTCCTGCCTTCGCCGAAGAAGAAGCCGCAGTCGCAGAGGCGGCTACTGCCGATCCCGCAAGTGACATCGTCGTTTCCGGCAAGCGCGAACAGTATCGCGGCGACGTTCCGCTGAAGGAAGTGCCGCAGAGTGTCCAGCAGATCGACGGCAAGATGCTGGCCGACCTCAACATCACCCGGCTCGATACCGCGCTCGACCTTGCCAGCGGCATCGCCCGCCAGAACAACTTCGGCGGCCTGTGGGACGCCTTTGCCATCCGCGGCTTCGCCGGTGACGAGAACTTCCCCAGCGGCTTCCTTGTCAACGGCTTCAACGGCGGGCGCGGCTACGGCGGCCCCCGCGACGCCTCCAACATCGAACGCATCGACATCCTGAAGGGCCCGAACGGCGCGGTTTTCGGACGCGGTGAGCCCGGCGGCACGGTGAACATCATCACCAAGAAGGCCAAGACCGACGACACCTTCGGCAGCTTCGCGATCTCCGGCGGCAGCTACGATACCTACCGCATCGAGGGCGACTTCAACCTCAAGCTGGCCGACAACCTCGCCGTGCGCATCAACGGCGCCGCGCAGGAGGCCGACAGCTTCCGCGACTACATCTACTCCCGCAAGAAAGTGCTGACCCCGTCGGTACTGTTCAAGCCGACCGACACGACCACGCTGACCTACGAAATGGAAGTGGTCGACCAGTACGTGTTTTTCGACCGCGGCACCATCGCGGTGGACGGCAAGCTGGGCGTGGTGCCCCGATCGCGCTTCTTCGGCGAGCCGGGCGACGGCCCCAATCACGTCACCGTGTTCGGCCATCAGGCCCAGCTGGAGCAGGATCTCGGCGGCGACTGGGTGTTCCTGGCCGGTTTCAACTACCGCAAGACCACCTTCAAGGGCTATTCAAGCGACGCTGAACTCGCCGGAAGCCGCCAGACGCTGGAAGAAACCGGCGACTACCTCTCGCGCCAGCGCCGCTATCGCGACTATGACACCGACTACATGGCCGCCCGCGCCGAAATCTCCGGCAAGATCTATACCGGCCCCTTCACCCACCACGTGCTGATCGGCGCCGACTGGGACAAGTTCGACATCGACACCCTGTCGATGCGCTTCCGCCCGTCCGCCTATACCGCCGGCAGCCCGATCACGGCGGCCAACAACGCGATCAACATCTACAATCCGGTCTACGGCCAGCAGCCGACCACCGCCTCCATCGTGCAGGACACCTACGAAACGCAGAAGGCCTGGGGCGTCTACTTCCAGGACCAGATCGACGTCACCGACCACTTCAAGATCCGCGGCGGCGGCCGTTTCGATCACTTCCACCAGACCATCGACAACGGCGTCGACACCACCAAGACCCGCTTCAGTCCCTCGGTCGGCGCGCTCTACGAGATCACCGACACGCTGAGTATCTATTCAAGCTACGGCACCGGCTTCCGCCCGAACAGCGGTATCGACGCCAATGGCAACGCCTTCGGTCCGGAAACCAGCAAGTCCTATGAGGCGGGTCTCCGCTTCGTCTCGCCGGACAATTCGATCACCAGCTCGGTCGCGGTCTATCACATGACCAAGAACGGCGTGCTGACCGCCGATCCGCTCAACGCGGGCTTCAGCCTCGCAGGCGGCAAGGCGCGCAGCCGGGGCATCGAGGCGGATCTCAACGCCAAGCTGCCGCTGGGCTTCACGCTCTATGCGACTTACGCCTACACCGATGCCGAATGGACCAAGTCCGCGCTCGATCCGGCCTTCGGGCTGACGATCAACCCCGGCGATCCGCTGATCAACATTCCCAAGCATGCGGGCAACCTGCTGGTCACCAAGGAATTCGACGCAGGCAACGTGGGCGTCTTCACCGTCGGCGGCGGCGTCAACGCGGCCAGCAAGCGCCTTGGCGAGACCGGCTACGACTTCTGGCTGCCCGGCTACACGCTGGTCCGCGCCATGGCCAGCTACAAGCCGACCGAGCAGATGAAGTTCAGCCTCGACGTCACCAACCTGTTCGACAAGACCTGGTACGCGGCCTCCTATCACCGCTACTGGGTGACGCCCGGCACTCCGCGCACGATCACCCTGCGCGCCGACTTCTCGTTCTGATTTCACCCATCCTGCCGCGATCGTTCCCTGTCCCTTGGGAACGATCGCGGACCCTTTTTCCCTTCTCCGGCTGTTCCTGCGCTTGTGGCCCGACACGCCTTGCCCCATCGCGGACCGCAAGGCGACAGCAGCCATAAGGACATTCCCGAAGATGACCGCGATCCTCCATGTCGGCCCCGAAGAGCGCGCCACGCTCTGGCAAGCCGAATTCCACCGCGCCCTGCCCGAAGTGGAGTTCCGCAACTGGCCGGATCTCGGCAATCCTGCCGATATCCGCTACCTCGTCGCCTGGAAGCTGACCGACGAGCTGATCGCTTCGCTGCCCGCACTGGAAGTGCTGTTCAGCATCGGCGCCGGGGTGGACCAGCTCGACCTTTCACGCCTGCCCGGTCATGTCCGCGTCGTGCGCATGATCGAACCCGGCATCACCACGACCATGGCGCAATATGTCGCCGCCGCCGCATTGGCACTGCACCGCGAATTCGCCTTCTACCGCGACGCGCAAGTGCGCGGCGAATGGAGCCCGCACGCGACCCTGCTGTGCGAGGAGCGCAGCGTCGGGGTGATGGGTCTTGGCGAACTGGGCAAGGCCTCGCTCGCGATGCTGGCCCCGCTCGGCTTTCGCCTGCGCGGCTGGAATCGCAGCGCACGAGCCATCGACGGGGTCGAGTGCTTTGCCGGAGCGGGTGAACTGGACGCCTTCCTGGCCGGAACCGACATTCTGGTCTGCCTGCTGCCGCTGACCGATGAGACGCGCGGCATCCTTTCAGCCGAACTCTTCGCCAAACTCCCCAAGGGCGCCCGCCTCATCAACGCGGCGCGCGGCGGCCACCTGATCGAAGCCGATCTGCTTTCTGCGCTGGCAAACGGGCAGATTTCCGAGGCCGTGCTCGACGTCGCACAAATCGAACCGCTACCCGGCGACCATCCCTTGCGCAGCGATCCGCGCGTCCTCATCACCCCGCACATCGCCGGTGTCACCCGCATCGAGACGGCGGTACACGCGCTCATCGAGAACGTGCGCGGCGACCTCGCCGGAGAAGCGCTCCCCGGCGAGGTTGACCGAAAACGGGGCTATTGAGCCCCGGCACCGACGTGCAGAAGGTCCCCGAAAAAGGCCGGATCGACATTGGCGCCGGACACGAGCACCACGGTCGCTCCCTGGGTTTCGGGGGCCTTACCCGCCAGCAGCGCCGCCAGCGCGACCGCGCCGCCCGGCTCGATCACTAGCTTGAGCACTTCGAAAGCATAGCGCATCGCCGCGCGCACTTCCGCGTCACTCACCGAGAGGCCGCCGGCCAGCAGTGCCTTGTTGATCGGAAATGTCAGTTCGCCCGGCATCGGGGCCAGCAAGGCGTCGCAGATCGAGCTGGCCCCTGCCGCCACGGCCTCGCGCTGGCCCGAAACCAGCGAGCGGGCGCTATCGTCGAATGCTTCGGGCTCAACCGACCAGACGGCTGCGTCCGGAAGCGCATCGTTCAGGGCCGTGGCAATTCCCGCAACCAGCCCGCCGCCGCCACAACAGACCAGAACCTGACCGATCACGACACCCAGTTCGGCAGCCTGTTCGACGATTTCGAGACCCGCCGTACCCTGCCCGGCAATGATGTAGGGATCGTCGAAACTCGGCACCAGCACGGCCCCGCGTTCTTCGGCAAGCCGGGTGGCGATCTCTTCGCGCGACTGGGTGGCGCGGTCATAAGGCACGACTTCGGCCCCCAGCGCGCGGGTATTGGCGATCTTGATCGCGGGCGCATCGGCCGGCATCACGATGGCGGCGGGAATGCCGAGGATACGGGCCGCCGCCGCCACGCCCTGCGCGTGATTGCCCGAGGACCAGGCGACGACACCGCTCGGCCGCTCGGCCTCGGGAATGCGGGCAAGGCGGTTGTAGGCGCCGCGAAACTTGAAGGCGCCGCCGATCTGCGCGCCTTCGAACTTGATCAGCACCCGGCGCCCTGCTTTCTCGTTCAGAAAGCGGTATTCCAGCAGCGGCGTGCGCACGGCAACGCCGGCGATGGTGGCTGCGGCATCGCGCACATCGTCGGGGCCGATCGCCAGCGTCCCCGTGGCCGTGGTCGTTTCAAGGTTCATTCCCGATAGCTCCTGTCTTTTTGAAAGTGAAAACGAAGATGAGCAAAGTGCAGCGTTTCTACAGCGACAGCCTGCCTTATCCGCGCGGGCACTATTCCCATGCCAGCATCGCGGGCGGCCTGATGTTCGTATCGGGCCAGTTGCCGTTCGACCGCGAGGGCAAGCCGGTGGGCCCGGGTTTCGTCGAACAGACCGAAGCCGTGCTGGCCAATCTGATGACCGTGATCGAAAGCGCCGGCGCCACCCGCGAGGATATCGTCAAGGTCACCGTGTTTATCGCCGGGATCGAGCATTGGCCCGAATTCGACAAGGTCTATGCCGCCACGATGGGCGATGTCCGCCCCGCCCGCTCAGTCGTTCCGGTGCCGGAACTGCACTATGGCTTCCTGGTCGAACTGGAAGCCGTAGTGGCTGTTCCGGGCTGATACTTCCGGCGGATGGTGCAACCGCCATCCGCCCGTTCCTTTACTGCCCAAGCGCCTCACGCACGACATTGGCGAACCAGGCGATGCCGATACCGCTCACCTCGTCGTTGAAATCATAGTGCGGATTATGCAACGCCGCCCCATGATCCTCACCGCCCTGCCCCAGCCAGCAATAGGCGCCGGGCCGGGCCTGAAGCATGAAGGAAAAGTCTTCCGAAGTGAACGCGGCCTCAGGCGCGCGCGAAGCCTCTACGCCGGGGATCGCCGCGGCCGCCGCCAGCGCGCGGGCGGCGCAGGCCTCGGCATTGACGGTGGCGGGATAATAGCGGTCGTAATGGACGGCGATCTCCACCTCGTGGCTGCGCGCCGCGCCTGCCGCCATCTCGCGCAGGGATGCCTCGATGCGGTCCTGCACGGCGGGTACGAACGTGCGCACGGTGCCCGTGACACGCACTTCGGCGGGGATCACGTTGTGCGTGGCGCCGCCCTGGATCATCGTCACCGACAGCACCGCCGTTTCCTGCGGCGGCACCCGGCGCGCGACGATGGTGTTGAGCTGCATGACAAGATCGGCGGCGGCCAGAACCGCGTCGGGCGTCTGGTGCGGCAGGGCGGCATGACCGCCCTTGCCCATCACGGTCAGTTCGAACCGGTCCGCCGCCGCCATGATCGGGCCCGTGCGCGTCTGGAAATGTCCGGCAGGAAGATCCGGCCAGTTGTGAACGGCATAGACTTCCTCGCAGTCGAAACGATCGAACAGGCCGTCCTCGATCATCGCCTTCGCGCCGCCCAGGCCCTCCTCGGCGGGCTGGAAGATGAAATGGACGGTGCCGTCGAACTCGACCTTTTCGGCAATGTGCCGCGCCGCGCCAAGCAGCATCGCGGTGTGGCCGTCATGGCCGCAGCCATGGAACTTGCCGGCCGTCACGCTCTGGTGCGGCAGGCCCGTCTCTTCCTGAAAACCCAGCGCGTCCATGTCCGCGCGCAGCCCGATTGTGCGTGGCGACGAACCCCGCCGCAGCGTGCCCACCACGCCGGTTCCGCCGATTCCGGTCGTCACTTCGAGACCGACGCCCCGCAGATAGTCCGCAACGATGCCTGCGGTCCGATGCTCCTCGTAAGCCAGTTCGGGATGGGCGTGGATATCGCGGCGGATCGCCGTCACTTCCGGCAAAAGCAGCGCAATTCCGCCAGGATCTTCGGTGGTGAGCATCGTTCGGGGCGACTCCTTTGCAGCCATGGCTCTCTTGCTTCATCCTAAATCCGCACCGCGACAGCAGGCTTCCGAGCATGCCCCGCATCGCGGCAGCATCAACCGCCCCCCCGGCAAATTCGGAACATCCTGCCAAGCCGCGCCCGTAGCATTTCCCGCAAGAGGCCTTGGCAAGCACACCGTTCAGGTTGCACATCCCGTCCGGGCCTTCCGGAGTACGAACGCGACATGCAGCTCAAGCCTTACTGGACCGATACCCGCAAGCCCTTCTCGTCAGCGCGCGAGGGCCGCGTGCCCGAACGCGCCTCGGTTGTCGTGGTCGGCGGTGGCTTCACCGGCCTGTCCGCCGCGCGCACGCTGGCCATGCGCGGGATCGACACCGTCTTGCTTGAAGCGGGAGAAGTGGCTGCTGCGGCGTCGGGACGCAACGGCGGGCACTGCAACAACGGCACCGCCAGCGACCTTGGCGGACTTGCCGCCAAGGTGGGGCTCGCCGAGGCGAAACGGCTCTACGGCCTCTACGATTCCGCCGTCGATTTCGTCGAGGCGACCGTGCGCGAGGAAGCGATCGACTGCGACTTCGTGCGCAACGGCAAGATCAAGCTGGCCGCCAAGGCCAGCCATGTCGAGGGCCTCAAGCGCTCGGGCGAGTTTCTTGCGCGCGAGGTCGAGCCCGATCTCGTCTTTCTCGACAAGGCAGCCGTGCAGGACGAGGTGAAGTCCGAGGCTTTCCATGCGGGCATTGTCATGCCGCGCGGCGCGCAGATGCACATGGGCCGCTACGGCGTCGGCCTGGCCGAAGCGGCGGCGCGCCACGGCGCCGCGATCTTCGAACACGCCCCCGTGACCGGCATCGAGCGCCTGCCGGGCGGCCGCCACCGGGTGACGACGCCCAAGGGCAATGTCGTGGCCGATGCCGTGTTTCTCGCCACCGGCCCTTCGCTGCAAGGCCCGTTCCGCTGGATCCGGCGCCGCACGATCCCGATGGGCAGCTTCATCGTCGCCACCGCCCCGCTGACCGACGAGCAGGTCGCCGCGACCATGACCGGCAGGCGCAACTGCGTGACCACCAAGAACATCGGCAACTACTTCCGCCTCACCGCCGACAACCGCCTGATCTTCGGCGGGCGCGCACGTTTCGCCCTCTCCGACCCGGCCAGCGACGCCAAGAGCGGGGCGATCCTGCGCCAGACGCTGGACGAGGTGTTCCCGGCTCTCGCCGAAGTGCCGATCGACTACACCTGGGGCGGCGTGCTCGACATGACGCCGGACCGCCTGCCGCGCGCGGGCGAGCATCAGGGGCTGCACTATGCCATCGGCCTCAGCGGCCACGGCGCGCAGTTCGCGGGCTTCATCGGCGACCGCATGGCCCGCGTCATCGCCGGAGAGGCCGATGCCAACCCGCTGGCGGGCAAGGCTTTCGATGCCATTCCCGGCCATCTCGGCCCGCCATGGTTCCTGCCTTTCGTCGGCGCCTGGTACCGGTTCCTCGACTGGAAAAGCTGACTGCAAGGAGCCGGATTCGCTCGCGGCATGATCTGCCGCACGCCCGTGAAGATACGGCGGGAAGCCCGCTCGATAGCCGGAAAGCCGGTGTCACCCCCCGCCCCTGCTGACGCAATCCTTATCTCACCTGATCCGCAACAAGGAACGCGAAGATGGCCCTGCGCCCGAAATACATTACGTTCGATTGCTACGGCACGCTGCTCTACTTCGAGATGGGCCCGGCCGCACGCCGCGCCTATGCCGACCGTCTTCCCGAGCCGGCGCAGATGGATGCTTTCGTGCGCGAATTCTCATCCTACCGCCTCGACGAAGTGCTGGGCGCGTGGAAGCCCTATCGCGACGTGGTGGAAGGCGCACTGCGCCGCACCTGCAAGAAGCTCGGCGTCGAATACCGCGATGCCGACACAGCCGTGATCTACGCCGAAATCCCGCACTGGGGCCCGCATCCCGACGTGGTCGAGCCGCTCAAGCGCGTGGCCGAGGAATTCCCGCTGGTGATCCTCTCCAACTCGATGGTTGACCTGATCCCGCACGCGGTCAAGGCGCTCGAAGCCCCCTTCCACGCCGTCTACACCGCCGAGGAAGCACAGTCCTACAAGCCGCGCATGAAGGGCTTCGAGTTCATGTTCGACAGCCTGAACTGCAATCCCGAGGACGTGCTGCACTGCTCGTCCAGCTTCCGCTACGACCTCATGACCGCCTACGACATGGGCGTGAAGATGAAGGCCTTTGTCAATCGCGGGCATGAGCCGCTGAACAGCTACTACGAGGTCAACGAGATCCCCGACATCTCGGGCTTGCCGGGCCTGCTCGGGCTGTGACCGCGGGTATCGCCGCCAAAGCCCCCTACATCGATCTTGGCGCCTTCGCGGCCGCCGCCGGTTCTTCCTTCGGAGAGGACTGGCGCGCGGCCCGCGTCGGCGTGCCCGTCCCGCAAGACGGCATGCGGATCGATGCCCTGCTGCTTGCCGAAAGCCACGGCATCGCCACCAGCGACCTCAGCGAGATCGTGCTGGTCCGCGAGGGAACGCTTTCGCTCACCGCCGATGGCGTGACGCTGCGCCTTGACGCGGGCGAGGCTGCCCTCGTTCCGGCGGGCACGACCTTCCACTGGCGCGCCGCGACCCCGGTGCGCGCGATCGTCGTCGGTGCCGCGAAGCCGGGACCGGACGGTGCGCGACTCACCCGCATCGACTTTGCTGCCGCGCATGAACCTTCGGCGCGCCCCAATCCCGACCTGCTGGTCGGCGACAAGGAACCCGCCTGCGCCCAGCACGTAGACTTCCGCAGCGCCGACACGCTGTTCTACGCTGGCACCTGGAGTTCCACGCCCTATCACCGCCTTCCGATGCCCTACGCGCATTGGGAGGTCATGCTGCTGCTGGAAGGCGACGTGGCTTTCGGTGATGCCGACGGCAACGAAGCCACGGCCCGCCCGGGCGATCTGGTGGTCATTCCCGCTGGCAGCGTCGCCTCCTGGCGGGGCATCGGCCCTACCCGCAAGCTGTTCGTTATCCTGCGCTCCTGAAACGCCCGCACTATCGGGCCACTTCGACGGGCCGGGTCGCATCCCAGAGCGGCCCGGCCCGTTTTTTGTCGCCTTTGCCTCGGCCCAACGGAAACGGGCCGGATCGCTGGTGCGATCCGGCCCGCTCGGTGCGACCCGCGTTGGGGGCTCGGTTTTTTTATAGATACTTGAGCCACCAGATGTCGCGGCGGCGCTTCTTGAGGTTCGAGAACCAGCGCGTCGGGAAGTAGAGCGGCACGATCAGACCCACGTACCAGACCCAGACCCACGCCAGATTGTCGACACCGAAGAACTTGCCCTTGTTCGCGCCCCAGATGGCGAAGGCGATCAGGTAGAGCACTTTCAGCACGTAGAGGTGCAGCATGTAGAAGAACATCGGCGCCCCGCCCATGACCGAGAGCCACTGCGACACACGCCCGCCGTCGATCTTCTCGAAGGCCGAGAGCAGGATCATCCCTAGCCCGCAGTTGAACAGCAGGTAGAGCAGCGAAGGCGGATACTTGGTGAGTGCCATGAAGCTCATGAACGTGCGCAGGCCATCGCCTTCAACCACGAAGCGCGGTGCATCGCCGTAGACATTGAGCGTGCGCAGGGCGACGAAGGCCGCCAGCATGGCAAGGCCGGTCATCGTCATGCGCTTCTGGCGCACTTCCGGCGCAAGATCACCCGCGAACCACGGCCCCATGCAATAGCCAAGCGAGATCAGGCCGATCCATGGCAGCACCGGATAAGTCGTCTTGAACGTGATCCCGGCGAAGTCCCAGGCCTGGCGCTCGTGCAGCATCGCCCAGGGCGCGAACAGCGGGCTGTCCGGGGCGACATGCACACCGTCGAGCAGGTTGTGCCCGCACACGATCGCAAGACCGATCGCGAAGATCGCCTTCCTCGGCAGGTGCAGCAGCGCGGCCAGCGCGATCATCGCGACGCCAATGGCCCAGATCACCTGGAACCAGATCGTCTCCGGCGGATACTTGGCGGTCCAGGCGAAGTTCACGAACGTGAGTTCGAGGAACATCAGGAACAGCCCGCGCTCGATCAGGAAGCGCGAGACTTCGCCCTTCGTGTGCGTACGGCCGTAGAGGAAAGCCGACAATCCGGTGAGCCCGACAAAGACCGGCGCACAGATCGTGCTGAGATAGCGGGTAAAGAACAACGCCGGCATGACCGTGCGGGCATCGACCGGATCGGAAACCTGCAAGTGCAGGAACCAGGTCTCGCGCACGTGGTCGAGCAGCATGATGACCATCACGAAGCCGCGCAGGGCATCGATGCTGGTCAGGCGCCGGGCGGCGGCCTTTACGGGTGTAGCGGCAGAGCCGAACGGCTCAGAGCGGGCAATGGTGGCCATGATCGCGAACCTCCTTTTCAGGCATTGGACAGGAGACTCGGTCCGTTCCGCACCCGTTTTTACCTCGCGCGGAGGATTTTCTGACAATTTGCGGGAGCCTAATGGAACAAAGTGCCGCGGGTGCCAATGGGGCATTGCTACCGCCTCCCGCACGGCCTCGTGCCGCTTTCCCGGATAGTTCGAGGAACGCGCGCGCGTGCCACGCGCAAGGGCCGGAAGCGGCGCAGCAGACTGTGCCGCAAACGCGCGTCAAATTTCCCGATCTGCGCATTTGGCACCCCACAATCGAAGGCACCTTTCGATCGAAGCGTGATGCTGTAGACCATCAAGCCGGCGTCCTGCCTGCTTCTGCAAAAACGGCACGAGAGAGACGATCACGCCCATGGCCAATTCCTGCTCCAGCCCCGCCCGACCCAGCCCTTGCGGCCGCCGGACGGGCATGCCGGACGCGCGCCGATGAGCGGCAGTGGATTCTCCCGCCGCGCGGCACTGGCGGGCGGCCTTGCCGGAGCCGGACTGCTGACCTTCGGCCGGGCGCAGAAGGTGCTGGCAGTGCCCCGGCGCGGCGGCTCGATCCGCGTCGCCACCCAGTCCAGCTCGACGGCGGACACGCTCGACCCGGCCAAGGCCTCGGTCTCGACCGACTATGTGCGGATCGGCATGGTCTACGAAGGCCTCACCACGCCCGACGCCCGGTTAAGGCCTGTCCCGGCGCTTGCCGAAAGCCTCGAAAGCCGAGACCGGCAGACCTGGATCATCAAGCTGCGGCGCGGCGTGACGTTCCACGACGGCGGAGACTTTACCGCCGACGACGTGGTCTTCTCGCTGCTGCGCCACAAGGACCCGGCCACGGCCTCCAAACTGGCAGGTATCGCCGCGGACTTCGCCTCGGTGCGCGCCAGCGGCCGCCACGAAGTGACGATCCGCCTTACCGCTCCCAATGCCGACTTGCCCGCGATCCTTTCGCAGCCGCAGTTCGCCATCGTCCGCAAGGGCGACACCCGTCCGCGCGGCAACGGCACCGGCCCGTTCCGCGTCCGCCACTTCCAGCCCGGCGTGCGCACCGTGGGCGAGCGTTTCGCCGACTACTGGATGCCCGGCCGCCCCTATCTCGACCGGATCGAGCTGATCGCGATTCCCGACGAAGTCAGCCGCGTCAATGCGCTGCTCGCCGGGGACTGCCACATGGTCAACGCGGTCAATCCCCGCTCGATCCGCCGCATCGAGGCGAGCGGCAGCCACCGGGTTATGGCGACCCCCTCCGGTCTCTACACCGACCTCATCATGCGCGCCGATGCCGCGCCCACCGGCAATCCCCATTTCGTGGAGGCGATCAAGCACCTGATCGACCGCCCGCTCGTCAAGCGCGCGCTGTTCCGGGGCCATGCGACCATCGGCAACGACCAGCCGATCCCCCCTTTCCACCCCTATTACAACCCGAACATCCCGCAGACCGCGCTCGATCTCGACCGGGCGCGCTGGCACATCGCCAAGGCCGGGCTCAAGGGCGTGCGCGTGCCGGTCTACTGCTCGCCCGCCGCGGAAGGGTCGGTCGACATGGCCTCGATCATCCAGGAATTCGGCGCACAGGCAGGGCTGGAACTGGCGGTCAACCGCGTGCCTGCGGACGGCTACTGGTCCACCCACTGGATGCGCCACCCGATGACCTTCGGCAACGTCAACCCGCGCCCCACGGCGGACCTGCTGTTCAGCCAGTTCTACAAGTCCAACGGCGACTGGAACGAAACCGGCTGGAAGAACGAACGCTTCGACCGTCTGCTGGCCGATGCCCGCTCGCAGCCGGACGAGGCCTTGCGCAAGGAAATCTACGGCGAGATGCAAAGGATCGTCCACGACAAGGCGGGGACCGCGATTCCCGTGTTCATCAGCCTGATCGACGGCTATGACAATCGTATCAAAGGATTGCACCCGATCCCGCTGGGCGCTTTCATGGGCTACCGCTTCTCGCAGCATGTATGGCTGGACGCCTGATGGCCAATGCATTTCCCCAGGTGGCCCGGAAGGCGCCGCGCGGCGCCAGCGTGATCCTGCACCTCGTCGCCCGCCGCGCCGCCTCGGCGCTGCTGACGCTGCTGCTGGTTTCCATCGTGGTCTTCACCATCAGCGGCCTGCTGCCCGGTGATGCCGCACAGGAAACGCTGGGCCAGAGCGCCACACCTGCGCAAGTCGCGGCGCTCCGCCACGAGATGGGCCTCGATCGCCCTGCCCCCGCCCGCTACGTCCAGTGGCTGGGCGGCATGCTGCGCGCCGATCCCGGCCAGTCGCTGGTTGCCAACATGCCGGTACGCGACATCATCGCCGAGCGGCTGCCCAATTCGCTGATGCTGGCAGGCTTTACCGCCATGATCGCGGTGCCGCTGGCGCTGGCCATGGGCATCGCCGCCGCCGTCCATCGCGGCGGCAAGGTGGACCGCGTGCTTTCGCTCGCCACCCTGTCGATGGTGGCAGTGCCGGAGTTCCTTGTCGCCACGCTCGGCGTGCTGGTGTTTTCGGTCAAGCTGCTCTGGCTGCCCTCGATCGCGCTCGTCTCCTCCGAGGCCAGCCTTGGCGACACCATCCGCTCTTGCGCCTTGCCGGTGATGACGCTGACGTTCGTGGTCGTCGCGCAGATGGCGCGCATGACCCGCGCGGCGATGATCGCCCAGCTCGACGCCGGTTATGTCGAGATGGCGGAACTGAAAGGCGTGCCTTTCGGGCGCATCGTGCTTTGGCACGTGATGCCCAACGCCATCGGCCCGATCGTCAATGCCGCCGCGCTTTCGCTGTCCTACCTGCTGGGCGGGGCGATCATCGTCGAGACCATCTTCAACTTCCCCGGCCTTGCCAGCCTCATGGTCAATGCCGTCACCAGCCGCGACATGCCGCTGCTGCAAAGCTGCGCGATGATCTTCTGCGCCGCCTACCTGCTGCTGGTGCTCATCGCCGACGTCGTCGCCATTCTCAGCAATCCGAGGCAGCGCGCCTGATGAGACCTTTCCTCTCCTTCGCACGGTCACTGCCGCTTCCGGGGCGCATCGGGCTGTTCCTGGTCTGCTTCTGGCTGCTCGCCGCGCTGGCCGGGCCGCTGCTCGCACCTTATGCCGTGGGCGCCTTCGTCGACTACGACGTGTTCTCGCCGATGTCCGGCAGGTTCTGGCTCGGCAGCGACTACCTCGGCCGCGACGTGCTGAGCCGCCTGCTCTGGGGCGCGCGCTACACCGTGTTCCTCGGCCTTGGCGCGGCGCTGCTGGCGAGTACGATCGGCACGTCGCTGGCCCTTGTTGCCGCCGTTCACAAGGGCTGGGTGGACGAAGTGATCTCGCGCACGATGGACACGCTGATCTCGATTCCCTCGAAGGTCTTCGCGCTGGTCATGGTGGCGGCATTCGGCTCCTCGCTCTGGCTGCTGCTGCTCATCGCGGCGGTGACCTATGTGCCCGGCAATTTCCGCATCGCCCGCGCCATCGCCCTCGACCTGGCCGCGATGGACTACGTCACTTTCGCCAGAGCACAGGGCGAATCCCCGATCCGCATCGCGCTGGGCGAGATCCTGCCCAACATGTTGCACCCGCTGCTGGCTGACCTTGGCCTGCGCTTCGTGTTCATCGTACTGCTGCTTTCAGGCCTGAGTTTCCTCGGCCTTGGCGTGCAGCCGCCCCATGCCGACCTCGGCTCACTGGTGCGCGAGAACATCTCGGGCATCACCGAGGGCGCCCCGGCGATCATCGCGCCTGCCCTTGCCATCGCCACGCTGACCGTCGGCGCCAACCTGCTGATCGACGCGCTCAAGAAGGGGAAAACGGCGTGACCCTGGCCGTACCAGAAACCCACCAGAACGACACCAAGCGGGGGCAGATCACGGTCTCGGGCCTGCGCATCGTCGTCGGGCCGCCGGATGCCGAGCGGGCCATCGTCGAGGATGTCAGTTTCGCGATCGAACCCGGCCGGACCCTGGCGCTGATCGGCGAATCCGGTTCGGGCAAATCGACCATCGCCCTTTCGCTTGCCGGCTACGCCCGCCCCGGCGCGCGCATCGCCGGCGGCACTATCGAGGTCGGCGGCGAGCGTGTCGACCTGATGGACGGCAAGGCGCTGCGGGGCCTTCGCGGGCGCCGAGTCGCCTATGTGGCACAGAGCGCGGCGGCGGCGTTCAACCCCTCGCGCACGATCATGGCGCAAGTGATCGAGCCGCTCCTCGTCCACCGCCTCGCAGCCCGCAAGGAGGCCATGGCGCGGGCGCGGCGCATCTTCGCCAGCCTCTCGCTGCCCGATCCCGAGAACATCGGCGATCGCTATCCCCACCAGCTTTCCGGCGGTCAGCTCCAGCGGTTGATGGCGGCGATGGCGCTCATCACCGGCCCCGAACTGCTGATCTTCGACGAGCCGACCACCGCGCTCGACGTGACCACCCAGGTCGAAGTGCTCAAAGCCTTCAAGGCCGCCATTGCCGAGAGCGGCGCCACCGCCGTCTACGTCTGCCACGACCTGCCGGTCGTCGCGCAGATGGCGGACGAAGTGCTGGTGCTCCAGAACGGGCGCACCCGGGAGGCGGGTTCGCTCGGCACGGTGTTTGGCAGCCCCGCCGATCCCTATACCCGCGCCCTGCTCGCCGCCGCCGACCATGGCGGGCTCACCCGCCTGCCCCGGCCCGAGCAGGAATGCGTGCCCCTGCTGCAAATCGACGGCCTGTCCGCCGGCTACGGCAAGATCCGCGACGGACGGCCGGAAGTGCCGATCCTCGAAGACGTCTCGCTGCTCTGCGGACGCGGCGAGGCGGTGGGCGTGATCGGCGAATCCGGTTCGGGCAAGTCGACGCTTGCCAAAGTCGTCGCCGGGCTCGTGCCCCTTGCGGGCGGCGAGGTGATGCTGGACGGCACCCCGCTTCCGGCAGACCTTGGCGGGCGCAGCCGCGAGCAGTTCCGCAAGGTGCAGCTGGTGTTCCAGCATGCCGAGACCGCGCTCAATCCGGTCAAGACCGTGGGCGAGCTGCTGGCCCGGCCGCTGGCGCTCCACCACGGCATTCGCGGCGCCGCCGCGCAAAAACGCGTCGCCGAGCTGCTCGACCTGATCCAGCTTCCCGCCGCCACCGCCACGCGCAATATCCGCGCGCTTTCGGGCGGCCAGAAGCAGCGCGTCAACCTCGCCCGCGCGCTCGCCGCCGAACCGGAACTGCTGATTTGCGACGAAGTGACTTCCGCGCTCGACACCATCGTCGGGCAGGCGATCCTCGAACTGATCGATAGCCTGCGCCGGGATCTGGGCATCGCGGTCATGTTCATCAGCCACGACATCTCCACGGTGCGCACGTTCTGCGACCGGATCATGGTGCTCTACGGCGGCCGCGCGGTGGAAAGCGCGACTTGCGCCGCTTTCGCGCGCGGTCCGCACCATCCCTATACCCGCCTGCTGCTGGAATCGGTGCCGCAGATGGCCCCCGGCTGGCTGGCGTCGAGCGCCGCCCGCGCCGCCGGGACCGGACTTCCGCTCAACCGCGAGATCTGCCGCTTCGAGCCGCGCTGCGTCTCGGCCATTCGCGGACGCTGCAATTGCGAGGCTCCGCCGCTGCGGCAGGGCCAGAACCATGCCTGGCTCTGCCACCACCCGGTGGAAGCGCTCGGCACGGAATAAAATACCGTCTGGACTGCGAGAGCAGCACCCGATGCCATATGCCGGGGCCTAAGAATCCGTTTGGAAATCCGCCGAAGGCGGATTTAGCGGCACCGGCCCTCTCCCCCACCCGACCACCCAACAGGGTACACTTCGTGGGAGGTCGGGTGGGGGAGAGGGCCGGTGCCGCTCACAAAAATGCCCACATGGGCATTTTTGCAAAAGTTTGAGGCAAGATCAGAAGGCCGGCCACGGCCCCTAAACTCAAAGGGAACAGCAATGGCGACTGTGCAAGATACGATTCTGATCCGTGAAATGACCCCGGACGACATCAACGGGGCCGTCGAACTTTCCTACGAGCAGGAATGGCCGCACCGGCAGGAGGACTGGGAAGCCTACCTTTCCCTCGGCGAAGGCGTGGTGGCCGAATGCGAGGGCCGCATCGTCGGCACGACGATGGCCTGGCGCTATGCGCCCACTTACGCAACGCTGGGCATGGTGATCGTCGCCAATGCCTTTCAGGGCAAGGGGCTGGGCCGCCAGCTGATGCAGACCATGCTCGACCGGCTGGAGGGCTGCTCGGTCCTGCTCAACGCCACCGAGGCGGGCGCCCCGCTCTACCAGAAGTTCGGGTTCGAGAAGATCGGCACGATCCACCAGCACCAGGGCACCGCGCCGATGGTGCCGCTGGCCCAGCTTCGGCCCGGCGAGCGCGTACGCCCGCTTGGCAGTGCCGACTGCGAACTGGCCGATCTTTACGACCGCGCCTGCGGCATGGGCCGCGGCAAGCTGTTCGAAAGCCTTGGCCGCACCGGCAGCGCCGTGGTTCTGGCGCAGGACCATGTGCCGGTGGGCTTTGCCAACATGCGCCGCTTCGGCCGCGGCTGGTCGGTCGGCCCGATCGTCGCGCCGGACCTGATCGGCGCCAAGGCGCTCGCCAGCCACTGGATCGGCGCTTATGCCGGTTCGTTCTGCCGCCTCGACGTCCCGGCGCAAGGCGGGTTCTCCGAATGGCTGACCGAACTGGGCCTGCCCAAAGTGGGCGAGGTGCACACCATGGTGCGCGGCACCGCGCCGGTGACGGGCGACAATTGCCGCCTGTTCGGCCTCGTTTCGCAGGCGCTCGGCTGATGGCGACGCTGGCTCCCCTGCTCCGCCTCGACGACGCCTCGCTGCTGCGTGAAGCCGCGCTGATCGGCGGCGAATGGATCACTGGCGAGGCCGTTTCCGGCAGCATGCCGGTGATCGACCCCGCCAGCGGTGAAGCGCTCGGTACCGTGCCCGATTGCGGCACGGCAGAAACCGAAGCCGCCATCGCCGCCGCCGAAGCGGCATGGCCCGCCTGGCGCGCCCGCACCGCGCATGACCGCGCCAAGCTGCTCGAAGCCTGGCACGCCCTCGTCCTCGCCCATGCCGAGGATCTGGCGCGGATCATGACCGCCGAACAAGGCAAGCCGCTGGCCGAAGCGCGCGGCGAGATTGCCTATGCCGCCAGCTTCATCAAGTGGTTCGCCGAAGAAGGCCGCCGCGTCGGCGGGCGCAATGTCGCCAGCCCGGAAACCAGCCGCCGCGTGCTGGTCTTCGTGGAGCCCGTCGGCGTCAGTGCCGCGATCACGCCGTGGAACTTCCCGGCGGCGATGATCACCCGCAAGTGCGCGCCTGCCCTTGCGGCGGGCTGTCCGGTGGTCATCAAGCCGTCCGACCTCACCCCCTTCACCGCACTGGCGCTGGCGGACCTCGCCCGGCGAGCCGGCATTCCGGCGGGCGTCGTCAATGTCGTCACCGGCCGCCCCGAGGCTATCGGCAATGCCATCTGCGCCAGCCCTGCGGTGCGCAAGCTCTCCTTCACCGGCTCCACCCGCGTCGGCTCGCTGCTGATGAGCCAGTGCGCGGGCACGGTGAAGCGCCTCAGCTTCGAACTGGGCGGCAATGCGCCGCTGATCGTGTTCGAGGACGCCGATCTCGACCTTGCCGTGCGCGCGACGATGGCCAGCAAGTTCCGCAATGCCGGACAGACCTGCGTCTGCGCCAACCGCGTGCTGGTCCACGATGCCGTCTATGACGAGTTCGCCCGCCGTCTCGGCGAGGCGGTCTCCGCGCTCCATGTCGCACCCGGCTTCGATCCGGCATCGACCGTCGGGCCGCTGATCAACGCCGCTGCCGTGACCAAGGTCGAGCGCCATCTCGACGATGCCCTCTCGCGCGGCGGCAAGGTGGTCGCGCGCGGTTCGGGCCGCGAGGACGGCAATTTCGTGCGCCCGGTGGTGCTGACCGAGGCCGAGACCGGCATGGCGCTCGCCACCGAGGAAACCTTCGGGCCGATCGCCCCGCTGTTCCGCTTCGCCGCCGAGGACGAGGCGCTGCGCATGGCCAACGACACGCCTTACGGCCTTGCCAGCTATTTCTTCACCCGCGACCTTGCCCGCGCCTTCCGCGTGGCCGAGGGGCTGGAGGCGGGCATGATCGCGCTCAACACCGGCTCGATCGCCATGGAAATGGCCCCGTTCGGCGGCATCAAGCAATCGGGCCTCGGCCGTGAAGGCGGACAGGTGGGCATCGAGGAATATCTCGAAACCAAGGCCTTCCACATCGGCGGCCTCTAGGGGCAACCGCCATTCAGCCCATGCGGGCCTGCGAAGCGCGATTTTCTGCGCGTCGGTGCTCACGGACTTGAATGTCCGCTGCGCTCCGATGCTCAAAAATCACACTTCTCGGCTCCGCCTGACCTGAATGTCGATTACCCCTAGCGGTGACCGCTTCAAATCCCTGATACGAAAGGTTCTCCCGTGAACGCCAGCCGCCGCTATTCGATTGCCGTCATCCCCGGGGACGGCATCGGCAAGGAAGTCATGCCCGAAGGCGTGCGCGTGCTGGAAGCGGCCGCGCGCCGCTTCGGCTTTGCGCTCGACCTGCAATGGCACGATTTCGCCTCCTGCGACTATTACCTGAAGCATGGCGAGATGATGCCGCAAGACTGGAAGGCGCGGATCGGCAAGGTCGATGCGCTGTTCTTCGGGGCGGTGGGCTGGCCCGATACGGTGCCCGACCATGTCTCGCTCTGGGGATCGCTGCTCCAGTTCCGCCGCGAATACGACCAGTACGTCAACTTGCGGCCGGTGCGCCTGATGCCCGGCGTCCCCTGCCCGCTGGCGGGCCGCAGGCCCGGCGATATCGACTTCTGGGTCGTGCGCGAGAACACCGAGGGCGAATATAGCGCGGTCGGCGGCCACATGTTCCCCGGCACCGAGCGCGAGATCGTCATGCAGGAAACGGTGATGACCCGCTTCGGCGTCGACCGCGTGCTGCGCTATGCCTTCGACCTTGCCAGCAAGCGCGAGCGCGGCCACCTGACCAGCGCCACCAAGTCCAACGGCATCGCCATCACCATGCCGTTCTGGGACCAGCGCGTGGAAGCCGTCGCCGCCGAGTTTCCCGGTGTCACCCACGACAAGTACCATATCGACATCCTGACCGCGCAGTTCGTGCTGAACCCGCAGCGTTTCGACGTGGTGGTCGCCTCCAACCTCTTCGGCGATATCCTCAGCGACCTTGGCCCGGCCTGCACCGGCACCATCGGCGTCGCCCCGTCGGGCAACATCAATCCCGATGGCACCCACCCCTCGCTGTTCGAGCCTGTCCACGGCTCCGCGCCCGACATCGCGGGCAAGGGCATCGCCAATCCGGTCGGCCAGATCTGGTCGGCGGCGATGATGCTGGAACACCTTGGCGAAGCAGAAGCTGCCGCCGCGATCATGGCCGCCATCGAGACCGTGCTGTCCACCCCGGCAGGCCGCACCGGAGACCTTGGCGGCAGCGCCGATACGCTGGATTGCGGCAAGGCGATCGCCGAATCCATCTGACTTTTGCAGTGCGGCATTAAATGCCGCACTGCCCCCTCCAAATGGTGCGCACGGTGCCGCCAGCCCCCGGTTTCAGCGCAACAGACCGATCCTGCGGCATAATCTGTGCCCATGACTGAAGCGCACGATCCCCGGTTCGCCCGATCCCACAACCAGGCCCTGCTGGAGCTAGACCGCCGGCACCTGATCCACCCGGTCACCTCCTTCCGGGGTCACGAGCGCCACGGCGCCCGGATCCTCGAATCCGGCGACGGCATGTGGCTCACCGATATCGACGGCCGCCGCGTGCTCGATGCCTTCGCGGGGCTGTGGTGCGTGAATGTCGGCTATGGGCAGGAAAGCATCGTCGAAGTCGCCGCCGAGCAGATGCGCCGCCTGCCCTATGCCACCGGCTACTTCCACTTCGGAAGCGAGCCGGCGATCCGCCTGGCGCACGAACTGACCCAGCTTGCGCCTGAGGGCCTTGGCCATGTCTTCTTCACGCTGGGCGGATCGGACGCCGTCGACAGCGCGATCCGCTATATCGTCCATTACTTCAACGCCATCGGCAAACCGGAAAAGAAGCAGTTCATCGCCCTCGACTGGGGCTATCACGGCTCCAGCTCGACCGGCGCGGGCCTCACCGCGCTTGCCAACTTCCATCGCGGCTTCGACCTTCCGCGCCCCTGGCAGCACCACATCCCCTCGCCCTATCCCTATCGCCACCCCGAAGGCCATGACGATGCCGCCGTGATCGCCTCCACCGTCGCGGCGCTGAAAGCCAAGGTGGAAGAGATCGGCGCCGACAAGGTCGCCGCCTTCTGCTGCGAGCCGATCCAGGGTTCGGGCGGGGTGATCGTGCCGCCCAAGGGCTGGCTGAAGGCGCTGCGCACCGCCTGCGACGAACTCGGCATCCTGATGCTGGTGGACGAAGTCATCACCGGCTTCGGCCGCACCGGCCCGATGTTCGCCTGCGAGGCGGAAGGCGTGACCCCCGATTTCATGACGCTCGCCAAGGGGCTGACCTCCGGCTACGCGCCGATGGGCGCCGTGCTGATGGCCAACCCCATCTACGACGCGATCGCCGATGCCGCCCCCGAAGCCCTGCCTATCGGCCATGGTTTCACCTACTCCGGCCACCCGGTCAGCGCCGCCATCGCGCTGGAAGTGCTCAGGCTTTATCAGGAAGGCGGCCTGCTCGCGAACGGCGAGCGGGTGGGCATTCGTTTCGCGCAGCACCTCGAACGGCTGCGGGATCATCCGCTGGTCGGCGACACCCGCGGGCGCGGCCTGCTCGGCGCGATCGAACTGGTCAGCGACAAGCGCACAAAAGCGGGCTTTTCGGCCGATCTCGACGTGGGCGGCAGGCTTTCCGCGCTGACCTGGGAGCAGGGCGTGATCGTGCGCTGCTTCGGAAATGCGGTGATAGGTTTCGCGCCGGCCCTGTGCTGCAACGACAGCGAGATGGACATGATCTTCGAACGGGTGGAAGGTGCTCTGGACGCACTGCTAGAGATGCCGGACATCCGCAGTGCGCTGAGAAGCTGAGACCGGGTTGCGATAAGGAAAAACACATGGCGATAGGCCCCAAACTTGACCGGATCGACCTCAAGATCCTAGCCAAACTGCAGGAAGCGGGGCGCATCACCAACGTCGAGCTGTCGGATGCGGTCGGCCTGTCCCCCAGCCCTTGCCTCACCCGGGTCAAGCGGCTGGAGACGGCAGGCTACATCACCGGCTACGGCGCCCACATCAATCTCAACAAGCTGGGCGAATTCCTGACGGTGTTCACCGAAGTGACTCTTGGCGAGCACCGCCGGGGAGACTTCTCCCGCTTCGAGACACGCATCGCCAAGATCGACGAGATCGTCGAATGCCACCTCGTCAGCGGCGGCTACGATTATCTGCTGAAGTTCGTCGCGCGCGGCGTCACCCATTACCAGTCGCTGATCGAGGAAATGCTCGAAAACGACTACGGGATCGAGAAGTACTTCAGCTACATCGTCATCAAGTCCCCCTTCATCAAGCACCACTTCCCGATCCAGAACCTGTTCGGGGAATGATCCTTCGCAGCGGGTGCGGCCAAAGCGCCCGCCGCGTTCGGAGGCTGTTAGGAAAATCCCCGAACGGGCATTTTCGTGGGGAGCGGCCCGGTGCCCGCGAAATTCGCATTTCGCGAATTTCCAAACGCTCTCTCAGAAGTTGAAACCGAAGCCCAGGACCACCCGCGTCTGCCGCCCGTCATCCCCCCCGGCCCGGGCGATGCGGCGGGTGCCGCCGAGCAGGCGCTGGTGGATCGCCCCCAGATAGAGCGTGGCATTGCCGCCAAGCTGGCGGCGCAGCCGCACCGAGACTTCGGCCTCGGTGGCCCCCGCAGCGGTATCCTCCCGCGCGATGTCCTGCGCCGACCAGGCCAGCGCCGCCCGCGGCTCCAGATAGAGCCGCGGCGACAGGGTCGCGGTGCCGACAAGCTGCGCCGCGCCGGTCACATCGCCGCGCTGCGAAAGCCAGAGGTAGTGTTCGCCGCTCAGCCAGTTCGCGAACGTGTGCTCGATGCCGAAGCTGGCATGGCTGAGGTCCTTGCCGCCGCGAAATTCATGGCGCAGACCGACCAGCAGGTTGGTCGCCGCGGTCACGCTGTTCGAATAGAGCACTTGCCCGCCCACTTCGTCGAGATCAACGTCGGCCACCGCGCCGCCTTCGATCTTGAGCACCAGACGCTGCTTCGCATCGCCGAAGTTGGTGGTCGTATCAAAGACGACCTCGTCGTCGCCGCGCCCAAGGCGCGCCTCGAACAGATCGACCTGTCCGCTCACCCCCGCCTGTGCCTGCGCGGATGTCTGCCACCCGAGGAGCACCAGTAGAATGGCAGGAATACGGGCATTGCGCATGTCCCAAGGCTAGGTTCACCCCCGCAGGAAGTGCTGCGCTTTTCGCGGCCTCCGCGCGCTTTCGATGCCGAAGGACGGCCCCCATCCGGCAGGCCGTCGCGAACCCGCGTGGCACAAGGCAGAGCGCCTGCCGGAACCGACAACCCCCCGCCTCACGAGGAGACGGGGGCCTGCCGGATGCCAGGAGATCAGAGCTTGGCCTGAACACCCACGAACATGCGCTGGCCGGGGTAATAGAGCTCCACCGGCATGTCCTTGTTGATGAAGGTCTTCGAATATTCCTTGGTGATGTTCTGCATCTCGAAGAACACGTCGAAGTGGTACTTCGGGAAGCGCAGGGTGATCTTGCCGTCGAGGTAGCCTTCACCCTTGCGGTAGATCGGGTTGTTGCCGTTGTTGGCATCCGATGCGTTATCCAGCCACTTCGAGCGGTAGTTGTAGCTGAGGCGGAAGTTCAGCCAGTCCTTGTCGTAGAAGAAGCTGGCGTTGTAGGTGTACTTCGAAAGGCCGGGATACTGCTTCAGTTCCGCGCCGGTCGCGGCGTTGGTCAGGTTGGTGCGGATGGCGCGGGCATAGGTAAAGTTGCCGCTGGCACCAAAACCGTCGAACGGCTTCGGAAGGAAGGTGAAGACCGTCTGCGCGCTCGCCTCGATACCGTCCAGCAGCGCACCGTAACCGTTGACCGGCTGACGGACGGTATAGGTGATGCCGTCGTGGAACAGGTCCACGCCGCTGCGCGTCACGTTGCGGATGACGTAGCTCGATTCGTACTTCTTGTAATAGCCCAGGCTCAGCATCGTATCCGGGTTGGGATACCAGGCCAGGTTCACTTCCCACTGGTCTGCACGGTAGGGTTTGAGATCGGGGTTGCCCGCGGTGCAAGTGTCGTCGGCAGCGGCGATGGTCTGGTCGTCGAGGCAGTTGATGTTGGGAACCAGGTCGATCGGCAGCGGCCGCGCGAGGTTCTTCGCATAGTTGGCGCGCAGGAACAGGTTGCGCTGGAGTTCGAGGTTGGCGTTGAACGCGGGAAGGATGTCGGTGTAGCTGTTCGAAAGCTGCGCCACCTGCGCCGCCAGCACCACGGTTTCGGTGCCGCCGGTGGCGGTCGTGCGGGTGACCCGGCTGACGTTGGTGCCGACCCCGGTATCCTTGGTGTGGGTCCAGCGGATGCCGCCGTTGCCGGTCAGGTGCATGCCCAGGAACTCGGTGTCGATATCGAGCATCGCGTAGCCCGCCAGCACCGTCTCGTTGATCTTGGCGCTGGGGACCTGCGGATAACCGTCGGCAAAACGCACCAGATCGTGATCGAAGCCGGACAGGTCATAGATCTGCGAGAGGATCTCGGAATCGAAGTTGGGGTAGGCCAGACGGCTCGGAATGCCCGAAGGCGCCCCCTTGAGCCCGGTGTAAAGCGGGGCGCCGCCGGTAACCCCGCCCAGCGACGAGATCAGCGAGGCATACTGCGCCGGCGTGATGTAATACGTGTTGCCGTTGCGCGGAACGGTGGGATTGGCCTGGATCTGCGTCGTGTAGGACACGTTCGCGCTGGACTGGTACTTCATCGTCGCGGGATCGAGCAGGATCGAGCCGCCGCCCGCGTAGTTCAGGAATTTCTGGCGGCGAGCCTGCGCGCCGAACTCGATCTTGCTGACGATCGGATGGTCGATTTCCCAATCCGCATCGAACTTCAACTGATCTTCGGTATTGTTGTACTCGGCTGGACGGTACTGGATCGTCGGACCGTAGATCGGCAGGACCTGCCCATTGGCACCGGTGCGGGTGGCGTCTGCATAGACGTTGGGATCGGCCGGATCGAAGTTCGACGGGAACTGGAAGACCGGGATGCCCTGCGAATTGTTGCGGTCGATCGTGATGCCCGAAACGCTGGTGCCCAGCGAGATCAGGTTGGTCTGCGAATCCGTATGCGCCTTGGCATGCGATCCCATGAAGTCGATCTGCAGGCGGTCCAGATCCCAGCGGAATCCGCCGGAGAAGTACTTGGATTCCTGATCGTAGCTGAAGTCGCGCCGCTGAACGCCGACGATATTGGCGGCACCGTTCCAGTTGGGCGTAGTAGCCGAACCGATGTTGACGGCGTTGAGCGCCGTGGTCAGGCTGGTGACGACATGGTTCTCGTTGACCGTCGACGTGCCCAGGGTGACGCGCGGACGCGAGGTGCCACCGCCGGCCCCCGCCGCCAGAGCCGGATCCAGGTTGAAGCGCTGGATCGCGGTGAGATCGACGGAATAGTTGACGTCCTGAAGCCGCTGGTTGCGCTTGTTCACCTGGGCGCTGGCATAAGCACGGAAGTTCGGCGCCACCTGGTATTGCAAGGTGAGATCGCCCGAGAAGCGCTTGTCGTCGCGCACGAGGCTGCGATAGCGCGGCACGCGCGGCGCCCAGTCGAAGAACTGGGTCTCGCAGGCCAGGCGGTTGGCGGTGGCCTTCGCCACGCTCGCCCCGCCGACGCCGGCGCAGCTTTCGTACGTGTTGTAGTTCGCATAGAGCGGGTCGGCGACGGTCTTTTCGGTCGAATGGTCGAAATCGGCCAGACGCGCCCAGTTGGTATTGCTGATGTAGTCCTGACGGGTGTTCACGTCGCTGTAGGTACCGGTGAACATGACGCCGAGGCCGTCGATCAGGAACTTCGGCGTGCCCGCAAAGAACGAGACGCGCGGGCGCCAGGTCTCGGTGGTGTCGAGATGCTGGCCGGAAAGGGTCGCCGACAGCAGCGGCTTCATCAGGTCCAGCGGCTTGCGGGTCTGGACACGCACGGTGCCGCCGATGCCGCCCTCGGTCAGATCGACCGCATAGCCCTTGTAGACGTCGATGGACTTGACCAGTTCGCTCGCCAGTTCGCGGAAGTCGCCGGCACGCTCGCCCAGCGCGCTGACCTGGCTGACGCCGTTGATTTCCACGCGGTTGAGATCGGGTTCGACGCCGCGGATGGAGACCTTCACGCCCTCACCGAAGTCGCGGCTGAGCTGGACGCCGGTGATGCGCGCCAGTGAATCGCCGATGTTCTTGTCGGGGAAGCTGGCGATGTCGTCGGCGACGATGGAGTCGACGATCGTCGAGGCGTCCTTCTTGCGGTTGATCGCCGATTGCAACGAGGCGCGGGTACCGACCACGACGATGTCGTTGGCCGTGGTGATGGCGCGTTCGACCGTGCTGCGGTCGGGCGCACCGGCGGCAGCATCTGCCCCATTAGTCTGAGCAATGGCCGGCATCGACACGATCAGCGCGGCGGCGAGCGCCAGGCCCGAGGCGCTGCGCCGGACATGCGACGAAAACCGGCTTACTTGAAAATTAGGCGCAATTTCAGTGCTATGCGAAAGCATCACCTTTCCCCTCTTTCCCCTGACGATCCTGGTTTGTCCGGTTTTCCGGTGACTGACCGAATCAGTTTCTACACGGAGACTTATTAAACCGATATGTGGGATGCAATGCTATTATTTGGACCAGCACTGTTAAAAGTCGGGAGCGTGTTCCACATGGCGCCCAAAATCCGCGGATTTGCCCTATTGTGCCGCAGAACGGCATGGACGCAGTGCAGGCTGGCGACGACAGCCTCGGTTTCTTGACCGAGACCGTCCGCCCGTAAACGGCGCCAATATGCCGCCTAGCGCAGCGCCGAGATGGCGTGGATGGGCAGCAGCGCCGCCCCCAAGGTGACCGGAGAACCGCGCAGGCTCGAGACGCGTACCGGCGGTCCGCGTCCATCCACGGTCGTCACCAGCGATGCGCTTCGCAGACGCGTCGCAAGCCCGGCCAGCACGTCCGGCGGCACCGCGCCGGCGAGCACGATCGCGCCGGGATCGAGCCAGGCAAAGGCGGTATTGGCCACGATCTCCAGCTGCTGGGCGGCGCGGTCCATCCATGCCTCGATCACGGGGCGCTGGGCATCCGATGCCACGTCGATTTCGCTGACCGAGCTGATAGCACACCCGGCCGTGCGCAGCGCGGACAGCAAGTCGAGCGGGCTGGGCCGGGGACGATCGCCCGGGAACAGACAGCCGATTTCCCCGGCGACCCCGAACTGGCCGCGCACCAGCCGTCCGTCCGCGACGACGCCAATATGCCGCCTAGCGCAGCGCCGAGATGGCGTGGATGGGCAGCAGCGCCGCCCCCAAGGTGACCGGAGAACCGCGCAGGCTCGAGACGCGTACCGGCGGTCCGCGTCCATCCACGGTCGTCACCAGCGATGCGCTTCGCAGACGCGTCGCAAGCCCGGCCAGCACGTCCGGCGGCACCGCGCCGGCGAGCACGATCGCGCCGGGATCGAGCCAGGCAAAGGCGGTATTGGCCACGATCTCCAGCTGCTGGGCGGCGCGGTCCATCCATGCCTCGATCACGGGGCGCTGGGCATCCGATGCCACGTCGATTTCGCTGACCGAGCTGATAGCACACCCGGCCGTGCGCAGCGCGGACAGCAAGTCGAGCGGGCTGGGCCGGGGACGATCGCCCGGGAACAGACAGCCGATTTCCCCGGCGACCCCGAACTGGCCGCGCACCAGCCGTCCGTCCGCGACGACGCCCGCGCCTATCCCGTAGCCGAGCAGCAGCACCACCACGGTCGAATACTCGCGCAGCAAGCCCCCCATGTAGAACTCGGCAATGGCGGCGACGTTGGCGTCGTTCTCCAGCCAGAGCGGCCAGCCGAGTTCGGCGCTCAGGATTTCGCGCAAGCGCGCGCCGCGCCAGCCGGGCATGTCCTCCACCACGCTCCATCGCTCGCCTTCGGGCGACAGCGCGGGGCCTGCAACCGCCACGCCGATGCCCAGCATGCGCTGCCCGAGCAAGCCGTGCCGGTCGACCAGATCGTGCGTCAGCCGCCGGACGCGCTGTGCGAACTGCCGGGGATCGATGGCGGCGCTGTCTTCGCGGTGGGCGGCGATGATCTTGCCCGCGAAGTCGACCAGCACGATGTCGAGCAGCCCCTTGTGCGCCGTGGCGCCCACCGCATAACCACCAGCGGAGGCGAGCCGCAGCGGGATCGCCGGACGACCGCGGCCCTGGGTGTTACCATCGGTCACTTCCTCGATCACACCCAGCGTCAGGAGATCGCGCGAGATGCGGGTCAGCGCGGTGTTGCTGATCTCCAGCCGCTCCGCCAGCCCCGAACGCGACAGGGCGCCCGCCTTGCGCAGTTCGTGGATGATGCGGCGCTGGTCCTTGTCGAGCGCGGGAATGGCCATGCCCCTTGCGCTACGATCATTTATTTATTTTCACAACAATAATTAAAAACGTAACAGACGAGGTGCACTGGCCCCGCGTCGCCCACTCTCCCGGCGGCACCGAAATTCATGAGGGGCCATCATGCTCAAGTCTGTTCTCGCCACTGGCGCGGCCTTAGCCGCGCTTGCCACCGCCATCACGCCGGCTGTCGCCGAAGAAGCGCCCGCCGCACCTCCTGCCGCAGGCGAGGCTTCCGGCGATGACATCATCGTCACCGGATCGACCCGTGCAGAGCGCCGCTTCGACGTGTCCTACGCGGTCAACACGATCTCCCAGGAAGACGTCGAGAAGATCGCGCCGGTCAACTTCGCGGACCTGATCGGTCAGCTTCCCGGCTTCCAGACCGAGATCACCGGCGGTGAAGTGCAGAACATCTACCGCATCCGCGGGCTGCCCAACGACGGCGGCTTCGTGAGCTTCCAGCAGGACGGCCTGCCGCTGTTCCACGAGAACGACGGCGTGTTCTTCCGCGGCGACGCGATCCTGAAGCAGGACCTGATGACCGACCACGTCGAAGTCGTGCGCGGCGGCCCTGCCCCGGTCTATGCGAGCTACTCGGGCGCGATCATCAATGCGATCACCGTGACCGGCGACGAGACCCCGCGCGGCAAGGTGCAGGTCACGCTCGGCGATACCGGTCTCTACCGTCTCGACGCCTACCAGGCGGGCAAGCTGGCCAAGGACACCTATTACGCGGTCGGCGGCTTCATGCGCTATCACGACGGGTATCGCGACAACGGCTTCCCGAACGACAAGGGCGGCCAGATCCGCGCCAACATCAAGCACGTGACCGAAAACGGCTTCATCAAGCTGAACCTCAATTACGTCAACGATCACAACGTGTTCTACCTGCCGATCCCGACCAACAATCCGCTCACCGGCGCGTCGCTGAACCGCTACATCGACTACTTCGACGGCACGATGAACTCGCCGTCGCTGCGCAACGTCAACCTCAAGTACCGTGACGGCAACGGCATCGTGCAGAGCCGCAATTCCGACCTCTCGGACGGCCGCCACATGCAGATGGTGAACTTCGGCGCGCACTACGAAGGCGACTTCGACGGCTGGCTGGTCACGGCCGCTGCGGGCTACACGCAAGGCAGGAACGACTTTACCGCGTTCTACTCGACCACCAACCCGGCCGATGGCAACGCCTTTGCCGCCGGCTACCTGGCCCGCGCGACGGCGGCCTTCGGCGCAGTCGACCACTTCGGCTACACGCTGGCCGGCACCAACACCGTCTACGATCCCTATGCCGCCTCGGGCCTCGTCATGCAGGGCCAGTACCGCGACATCCACTCGAAATTCTACTCGGGACAGGCCAACCTCTCGGTCGCCAGGAAGTTCGACACCGGCCTTGGCACGCACGACATCAAGCTGGGCCTCTACGGCAGCCTCTATGGCGAGAGCAGCCGCACGCTTTACCAGAACTACCTGATCGAGGTGGCCGGAAAGCCGCGCACGCTTGACCTCGTGGCCTACAACGCCGCCGGCACCGAGATCGGCCGCGTCACCGACAACGGCGTGCTGAACTATGCGGCGACGCTCAACCAGGGTGACAGCGACGCCAGGATGTTCGCGCTTTACGCCAACGACACCTGGGAAATCGTGCCCGGCCTGCGCATCGACGGCGGCATCCGCCATGAACGCTACAGCTACAAGGGCTGGGCCGCGCTGACCGAAGCCGCGAACCTGGGCGATGCCACCACGCTTGCCGATGACAGCACCCGTGCCTTCACCGGCGTGATCCTGAACCAGAAGCGCAAGCCCAGCGTCACCAACTGGACGGTCGGCGCCAATTACGACTTCTCCCGCCACATCGGCGTCTACGGCCGCGCCTCGCACCTCGAGACGCCGCCCAACGTCCAGACCGTGATGAGCATCAACCCGACGATCATCACCACCGTCGCCGACCAGTTCGAGGCAGGGCTGAAGCTCTCGATGGGCCGCTCGTACCTCTACGTGACCGGCTTCTACACCAACTTCGATCCGCTCAACGCCTCGTTCCTGGCCTATGACCCGACCACCGGGCGCAACGACGTGAACGTGCCCTTCATCGGCGAGGCACAAGTCAAGGGCATCGAATTCGACGGCGCCTGGAGCGTGACCCCGTGGTTCACCCTCAACGGGGCGCTGACGGTCAGCGATCCCAAGTACAAGAACTTCGAGAGCAGCACCGGCGCCGATCCGGAGCAGGCCGAGGGCAACCAGATCGTCCGCCAGCCGAAGATCTACGGCAACATCCGCCCGAGCTTCGACTTCACCACCGGCGAGACCGACGTCTCGATCTACGGGCGCTACACCTACATGGGCAAGCGCTTCGTCGACCTCTACAACAACACCGCGCTGCCCGCCTACGGCACCGTGGGGGCGGGCGTGACGCTCAAGCACGGGACCTGGCAGTTGCAGGTTGTGGGCGACAACCTGTTCAACGCGCACGGCCTGACCGAAGGCAATACCCGCACCGACTCGCTGGCCGGCCAGGGCAGCGCCGAGGCGATCTACGGCCGCCCGATCTTCGGGCGCAATTTCCGCCTCGTCGTCGGCAAGTCCTGGTAAGGGAGGAAGACGGATGCGTAATGGCCCGGCGCGCAGGGCGGCACTTGCCGCAGCGGCAGCCCTCTCGCTCCTGACGGTCTGCGCACAGGCGCAGGCCGTCAGGGACACCGTGGCGGAAAGCCTGTCACAGCGGCTGTTCCCCTCGCTCGACACGCTGGGCCATGATCCTGCCGCGCTGCGGGCGCTGCAGGATCGCCCCGAGGTGGCCACCATGCTGCGGGCCCGGTCGGACCGGCGCGCAGCATGCGCGGCCGACCTTGGCTGCCTCGCACAGGCCATGATCTGGAGCGACGGCGAGGCGGGCATCCTCGCCGCCGCCGTTCCCGGCAAGGGCCCGGATGACGGCCCCGCAGCGCAGGCCGGGCGCGAGATCGCGGGCATCAACACGATCGTGCGCACCTACGGGCTGGGGCAGGTTCCCGCTTATCCCGGTATCGACGGCGCCGGCATGTTAGACCCGCAGGAGAGCCGCGCGCGGCTGCAGGCGGCGGCATGGCTCTCGCAGACGCCGCGCGCGAACTCGCTGCAGGCGCTCGACCCCAGCCTCGACTTCGCGCTGGCGCTGCTCGATGCCGCCGACCGCCGCGATGCGATCAGCGACATGCCGCTGTCCGGCGGGCTCAACGCGCCCGCCTTCAGGCGCGCGCGTGGCATGGACTGGTCGCGCTACCGGTACAGCGCGCTCGTCGTCACGGGGGTCGGCCCGGAAGTCGAGGGCATGCCGCTCAGCCCCTACAGCAAGTATCATCTGCGCCTCGCCGCCCAGCGCTACACGGCAGGCGATGCGCCGTTCCTCATCCTCACCGGCGGTCACGCCCACCCGCGCGCCACCCCGTTCGCCGAGGCCGAGGAGATGCGCCGCGCCCTGATCGAACGCTACGGCGTGCCCGCCGAGGCCATCGTCATCGAACCCCACGCGCGCCACACCACCACCAATCTGCGCAATGCCGCGCGGCTGCTGGTCGCCCTGGGCGCGCCGCTCGACAAGGCGACGCTGATCCTCTGCAACCCGGACCAGAGCGCGATGATCGAAAGCCCTGAATTCGTGAAGCGCAACAGCCGCGAACTGGGCTACCAGCCCGGCGCGATTGGTCCGCGCGTCTCGCCTACCGAACTGGAGTTCCGCCCCTCGGCGCTCTCGCTTCGCGTCGACCCGCGCGATCCGCTGGATCCCTGAACCTGCCACCGAACCGGAGCCCCTCATGCGCCCCATCCTGCTTGCCGCCGCCCTCGCCGCGCTGACCGTTTGCCCCAGGGCCGCGATGGCCTGGGGCGGCACCGCCCATACCGTCATCGACCGCGCCGCGATCGAGGCCATTCCCGATGACGGCCCCGTGTTCCTGCGCAAGTACGAGGACTATATCGGTGCATCCTCGCTGCTGCCCGACAGCTGGCGCGGCGATGCGGAGAACTTCTCGAAGATCGAGGAAGATCCCAATCACGGCTGGTTCCGCGAGCAGTTCCGTTTCCTCAAGCCCATTCCGCGTTCGCGCTACGAATTCGTCATCGCGCTCTACAAGCACTACGAGAAGATCAAGGACAGCGACCCCGAAACCGCGATGCGCACCAATGTGCGCTGGACCGGCACCCTGCCTTACGCCGCGATCGAGGCCTACGATCGCATCGTCGTGTGCATGCGCCGCGTGCGCGCGGCAAACCTCGCTGGCGCGGACGCGGCGGTGGCCGAGCAGAACTGCGCCTTCGATGTCATCCGGCTGGGTCACTACATCGGCGACGGGGCCAATCCGATGCACGATTCGGTCAGCAGCGATGGCTGGCGCGGCCCCAATCCGCACGGCTACACCACCGACCGCAGCGTCCATGGTCGTTTCGAAAGCCGCTTCGTGGACGGCATGAACCTGACGGTGGCCGACATCGCTCCGCGCATCGGCAGGCCGGGCCGGACCTCGGGCGACATGTTCGATGCCGTGCTCGCCTATCTCGACGCATCGGGCGACAAGGTCGGCGCGGTCTTTGCGCTGGAAAAACGCGACGGCTTTGCCAACTTCGCCGACAAGGACGTGCGCGAGATGATCTACGAGCGCACGGCGGCAGGTGCGACGATGCTGCGCGACATGCTGTGCCGCGCCTGGGCGGAAAGCGCCGCGCCGCCGGCGAAGGTCGAGCCCTCCCCGATCGATTTCGCCAATCCGCGCTTCAACCCGGAAACCGGCTCGGCGCCCGATTGAGCCTGCCGGTCCAGCGCGGCGCGCACCCTGGCGTGCCGCGCATGGCCGACGTCGAAGCGCCGCACAAGCACGATCGCGGCGAGCGCGCCGGCAAGGGGCAGGCCCAGGCCCAGTCCGACCATCCCCGCTTCCACTGCCGGCCCCTGTTCGGTACCGGGCACGTAGCCCAGCCATCCCAACAGCCACCCGATCAGCGCCGTCGCCGCAGCGCCGCTTGCCTTCACCGCCACCAGGTAGAAGGCGAAGAGACCGGTTTCCAGCCGCCGCCCATGGCGCAGAGCCACGAAGTCCACCACATTGGCCAGCAAGCCCCAGGGCAGCATGAAGACCGATGCAAGCCCGAAACCGATCAGCGCCGCGCAGGCCGGCAGGGCCCAGGGAAGGCCAAGGCAGAGCGCGAACACCAGGAACCCGGCGGCGCTTGCACCGTGCCCCAGCGCCAGCACCCGCGCCTTGTCCAGGCGTGCCGTCAGCGCGGTCCAGAATAAAACGCCCGCGAACTGCCCGCCGGTCATCGCCAGCATCAGCGTCGTCACCATGTCCGGCCGCTTGACCACGTACGTGCCGATATAAAGCACCATCCGTCCGAAAGTGGGCATGGCAAAGCCGGTCGCGATGGCCAGCAGGCCCATGCCGATGACCAGCGGATCGCGCAGCGGCACGCCGATGCCGTCCCGTGCAGCAGCGTCGGCAGGCGGACGCTGACCGATGCCGCTTCCGGTTCCGGCGCCGCTTCCGCTTGCGCAGGTCAGCACGCACAAAGCCATCGTCAGGACAAAAAGAGCGCCTGCGATGAGGCCGGTCAGCGCCAGTCCATCGAAATCCCGGCTGCGCGCGGCGTGCTGGACAAGCGGGGTCAGCACGAGAGCGACGCACAGCGAACTCGCCGTGCTGAACAGCAGACGATAGCCGGAAACGCGGCCCCGCGCCCGGCTGTCGCCGGTGATCTGCGCCATCAGCGCATTGTGGGGCACGTCAATCACCGCATAAGCCCCACGAAAGACCAGCATGGCCAGCGCCAGCAGCCATCCTTCGCGCATGCCATGGGCGGGCATCGCGTAAAGCAGCGCAAAGGCCATGCCGCACGGCACCGTACCGGCCACCAAGAGCCAGCGATACCCGCGCCCCGTTCGGCGCAACCGGATCACCAGCGCGGCAGCGGCAATATCGAAGACCAGGTCTCCGGCCAGCGCCACCAGCATCAGCGATCCCGCGGCTACGGCGCTGAGCCCCAGCAGGTCGGTCATCAGGAACAGGATCGTCATGTCCGCCCCGGCAAAGACCAGGGCCTTGCCGAAATTGCCCGATGAATAGGCGAACAGCTTCACCTCTCGGATCAGGAGGTTCGGGCTCGGCCCGGTAATGGACATGGTAGATCGCACCGCCAGCAAATTCGGATGGCTCCTGTGCCCTAGCGGTGGTTCGTGACGGTTTTCGGACGTCGTGGCCGCGCGGATCTCCCCGCTTGCGGAAGCCGGCGGCATAGGCCGTGTCCGCTGACGGTTCTGGACCGAACCAAGCTGGTCGCTGCGGGCTAGGCCGATCCAGCCTACCTCTATGGTTAGGGCCACCTGCACCTTGCCCGGGAATTGTCGTTGGAATCGTCAGGCAGCCCGGAGGGCGTGGGCGCCTAGTCCTCCTTCATGCATCCCGCCCAAGGTTTCGATTCCGGCATCGGCAAGCGATGGCGGAGTATCCACCATAGGCAGGTCCGGCAGGGTTCCCGCGTAATGCGCAACGATCTCCGGAGCCAGCGGACGCTCGAACACCAGGCGATCCTCGCCGGCCTGACGCGCCCCGCGAAAAGGACCGATCGCGCCGATCCAGATCGTGAGTTCGCCCTCCGGCAGATCCGCCTTGCCGATCCGGCATTCCCGGCAGGACAGCGAATGGATCGAAATCGGCAGGACATGCTCACCCGGCGCGACAACTTCGCCCGGAATGACCGTCCTTGAAACCAAACCTCGCATGAAAGCGTCCCTGGGAAACTGGCAGAATGTCACACGACATGGACGGATGCGCATGCACGGTGTCCACGGCGTCAAGTGTGTGGGCCAAGTGCATGAGAAGGCAAAAAGTTCTCGCCCGATTTAAGCCGTAAGGAACTGCCGAGATCGCCGCCAGGTCGCGACATAGGTGAAGTCGGAGACCCATAGTGATCTGATCCTGAAGAACTGGATCGCTTTGAGTTATACCAAGACTCTCTGATCATGACCCATGCGCCCATTGGCGTAACCCGATGGACATGATGCGCCATGGCTGATCGATGAGGCGGTTCCAGGCGTGGCAGCAGTGATCGACGACGTTGTCGTAGGACGAGAAGATGCGGTTCGAGAGCCAATTATCGCGCATGAACTGCCACACGTTTTCTACGGGGTTGAGTTCGGGGCACTTGGGCGGCAGCGGCAGGAGGGTGATATTGGCCGGAATGTCGAGTTTGCCGGACATGTGCCACCCGGCTTGATCGAGCATGAGCACGGCGTGAGCACCGGGTGCGACCTGGCTGCTGATTTCTGCCAGATGCATGTCCATGGCCTCGCTGTTGCAGCGTGGCATGACCAACGCCGCACCTTTCCCTTCAGCAGGACATATTGCGCCGAAGATCCAGGCCGAAGCCCGGCGTAGATCACGGGGCGCAACGGGTCTGGTGCCACGCTTGGCCCAGCGTCGGGTGATCTGCGTTTTCTGCCCGATCCGGGCCTCATCTTGCCACCACAGTTCTATCGGGGTGCCTTTGGGCAGGCGCCTTCGGATTTGCGCCAGATGGGCGGGGAAGGCTTTTTAAAAGCGGCAATATCTTCAGGGCGCTGCCCCTGATGGCGTGGCCGGGCCGAGAGCTTGCGATAGCCCATGGTCCGGAGTTCATGCCCCAGCGCCTGCTTGCTGATCGAGATTTCGAACTCCTCCCATAGCCATTGGACGAGGTCGATGATCCGCCAGCGAACCACACCATGAACAGCAGGAATAGGGCCCGCTTCGATGGTTTCGGCCAGCGCGCGTCGATGGCAGTCGTCGAGGATGGTATCCGGCCCCGGCGCCCTGCGGGTTTCGAGACCATCAGGGCCATGCGCGTTGAAGCGCAGCACCCAGTCCCTGACAATCTGCAGCGTGACCCCGCCGACCTTGGCGGCCTCGCTTCGGCTGCCGCCGTCTAGGATCGTCGCAATCGCAAGCAGACGGCGAACTTGGTCTGCATCCTTGGCGCGGCGAGCAAAGGCCCGAACCTGCGCAGAACTGAAATCACCTCGAAGTCTGACCGGCGCTGCCATCGCAAAACTCCAACCGTTTGCGATGGTGAATCACGTCATGCCCCGGCCGCATACCCTCCGTGAGTCAGATTCCACAGGTTTTGGTATTAGAGTTTTTCTCCGTAAACTCCCCTGGCTGGGAGGAGCGAAGGACGATGAAGGCATCGCGATTCTCAGACGCACAGAGGGCGTTCATTCTGAAGCAGGGAGCCGAAGGCATTCCCGTGGCGGACATCTGCCGCAGGGCCGGGATCAGCCAAGCGACCTACTTCAACTGGAAGAAGAAGTGCGACGGCATGCTGCCGCCGGGCTTGCCGATAACGCCTACATCGAGGCGTTCAACGGACGCTTCCGGGCCGAGTGCCAGAACACCCACTGGTTCCTGACGCTTGCAGATGCCGGCGAAAAGTTGGAGAAGTGGCGCAGATACTACAACGAGGATCGGCCGCACGGTGCCATCGGCAACAAGCCCCCGATCACGCTGATGAAACCCAGTGACGCGCCCAGCCCGTCACCGTGACCAAGACCGGAAATCTAGTCCCGGGTGGTCCAGAGAATGGTGTCGGATCACCTCGTAGGCAGACTCTACATCAGAATGAAGGATCTTTCGGGGGGGCAGGTCATCGGTATTCTCCTTAAATTTTGGCAGATATCAAACTATCCTGCCGGCTTCTTTGGGCCCTTGCTTTCCAAGCCGACCGCCGCGAAAGTTCCACGGCTCTGGGGAAGGCCTCGGAGAAACTGCCCCTTATGCGACATTCAGCAGCCGATTTCGCGTTCCCAGGTCCGGCCAGTCCGGTTTCCACTCGCACCAAACCAATTTGCGAGAGCCGGATGAACTGCTGCACGAGGCAACACTCCCTCCGGCCTTCGGGTTTGATGATCAGATCTGCACCTGACCGCCGTCGACAAAAAGTTCGACACCGTTGACGAAGCTGGCGTCGTCAGAGGCCAGGAACAGCACCGCCCTGGCAATTTCCTCGGGCTGGCCTACGCGGCCTGCCGGGATCAGGCTGGCAAGATAGTCCTTTGTTCCCTGCGCCTGCTCGCCGCCGCCAAACAGGTGGTTGAGGCCGGCGGTGTCCGTGACGCCGGGACTGATGGCGTTCACGCGGATGTGCCGATCCTTGAGGTCCAGGATCCAGTTGCGCGCGAAGTTGCGCACCGCCGCCTTGGTGGCGGAGTAGACGCTGAAGGCTGGCGTGCCCGATATGCTGGTGGTCGAACTCGTCAGGATGATCGAAGCGCCGTTCTTCAACAGCGGCAGCGCCTTCTGGACCGTGAACAGGACGCCCTTCACATTGGTGTCGAAGGTGCTCTGATAGTGCTCCTCGGTGATCGAACCAAGCGGAAGCATCTCGCCGCCGCCCGCATTGGCGAACACGACGTCGATCTGCGCATGCTTCTGCTGGACGGCATCATAGAGCCGGTCGATATCGGCAAGGCTCGCCATGTCGCCCTGCACGCCCGTCACCCGGCCGCCGATCGCCTTCACGGCGGCGTCGAGCGTTTCCTGTCGCCTCCCGGTGATGAAGACCGAGGCGCCCTCCTCCGCGAAAGCCTTCGCCGTGGCCAGCCCGATGCCGCTCGTGCCGCCGGTCACAACCACCACCTTGTTGTTGAACTTGTCCGTCATCGTCTTTCTCCTTCTGGTTTCGGCGAAGCGCCGTTGCCCTCAAGAGATGCTCTCAGAACGATGGTGCGTGTAGTGAGCAAATATGGCACTTAGCGTTCCATAGGAGGAACGCTAAGTGCGTATCGATCTGAACGACTATGCCTATTTTGCCGAAGTGGTGACCCATGGCGGCTTTGCGGCGGCAGGGCGCGCACTGCGGGAACCCAAGTCCAAGCTGAGCCGCCGCATCGCAGGTCTGGAGGAACGCCTCGGCCTCCGCCTGATCGAGCGGTCGAGCCGGCGCTTCCGTGTAACGGATACAGGACTCGCTTTCTATGAGCGTTGCCGGACCATATTGCTTGAAGCGGAGCAGGCGGAGGCACTCGTCTTGCAGGCGCAGGCTGAACCTCATGGCCGGATACGCTTCAGTTGCCCCACCGGCATGATCGGGCCGATATCGGGCCTGATATCCTCTTTCCTCGCCCGCTATCCCAAGGTGCGGTTGCAACTCGTGGCAACGGACCGCGCAGTGGATTTGATTGAAGAGCGGATCGATCTGGCCCTGCGGGTGCGCGCAACACTCACCAGTGATGCCGCCCTCACTATGCGCTCGCTCGGGAGATCAACCCGTATCCTCGTCGCCTGTCCTCAACTGGCAAGCCAGGTTTCTGAAGTATCTCAACTGGCGACAATTCCAACACTGGCGACCGATGACGCGGCAGACGATCTGGAATGGCATCTGGAGACCGAGGACGGCAGGGAGCATGTCTTCCGGGTCGAGCCTCGAATGGCCTGCACGGACATGGCGGCTGTGCGAGAGGCGGCCATTGATGGACTTGGTGTCGCAATCCTGCCCGATCATGTCTGCCGCGAGGCATTGCTCGCGGGCAAGCTTGTCCATGTGCTGCCTGCCTGGCGCGGGCTTCAAGGCAACGTGCATCTGGTCTTCACGACACGCCGGGGCTTGCCTCCAGCTGTGCGCGCGCTGATCGATCATCTCGCCGCAGGGTTTCCTCGAGATGTGGTTGCCCGGACACCCTGAGATCAGGCCGTAAACTCATTAACGGCACCATCGAGGCTTGAAGCTAAATGGTTCAGCGTGAGGAAGGAAGGCGACGGAATATGTCGATATATCTAGGTCCTGTTGACAAAGTTCGGCAGCCATCTGCGAATGGCAGCAAGATTGAGGAAGCTGGCGAACGACAGTGCGGTCTTGCCATATCGGGTAGCGATGCGGCGCTGATGTTTGATGTATCCGAACATACGCTCGATGCGGTTGCGGTCCCGGTATCGACGGAAGTCGCAGGCGATAGGCTCCCGCCGGTTAGCCTTTGGCGGGATGATCGGCAGGATGTCTCGCATCAGCAGGTTCGCCCGCACAGCGTCGCCGTCATATCCTTTGTCCGCCAGCAGCGCTTTGGGCTTGGTGACGGGTAATGCCATCAGGTCATCTACTGCCCCATAATCGGATGCCTCGCCGCCGGTCAGGATGAAGCCGAGAGGGCGTCCCTGATTGTCACAGCGGGCGTGGACCTTGCACGTAAAGCCGCCGCGTGATCGACCAAAAGCCTCCTTGTGAGTCCCCCTTTAGCGCCCGCTGCCGAAACGTGGCCGCGCACTGTAGTGCTATCAATCATGTGCTGCCAGTCGTCCGTCTGACCGAACTCGACCAGCGTAGCCAGGATTGCATCCCAGACGCCTTGCTCGGCCCAGCGCCGGAACCGGACATAAATCGAGTTCCACTTGCCGTAGCGCTCATGCATGTCGCGCCACGGGCAACCCACGCGCAGCACATGAAGCATGCCGTTGAGAAATCGCCGATTGTCGTGAGCCGGTCGCGACTTGCGCCCGCGTTCGGAGGGCAGCAGCCCCTCGATCTCGTCCCATTCCTCATCCGTCAGATCACCACGAGCCATTGCCAATCCCCGTAAAGAGCAGCCTTGAATCAGAGATCAGGCCGTTTGGGAATTGTCAGAGCTCCGCTTCTAAGGGTGGCCGTACATTTTTGCGGTAACGATCTTCGCAGGCACCGCACTCAGCGAAATTAACGCGCGCCTGAAGCAGTGAAAGCGAGCCGTTTGGACCGCCCCGGACCAGCTCAGCGTTGTGGTCATCTTGGCCGTCATCTTCCCAAAAACACACTGGACAAATCTCGTAGCTGCCTCGCTCCGAAAGTGTAGCGAAACGGCAGCAGGGACACCTGAAGGTCCGTCCTTCCGTGTAGGGTTCAATGACGTTGCGCAATTTCACTCAGGCGAAGTCGCAATGGACACCAACTTTGTCAACAGGACCTAGGTTTCCTGACGCAGCGATGGACCATTTTGGTCAAGCGAAGCTCACCTTAAGGTAAACCTCGAAGGGGCGTCCCAATGGCTTCCATCTCGAACCGAACCGGCCTTGGACGGGCAACCAGCCCGCCCCGCGGCAACTTCGGCCCGAGTTGTTCGCCATTTGAGCGCCTCGACGGTGCCGTTTCTGAGTTCACGACCAAGTAGCTGAGGGTCTGTTCCGGGTCAGATCTCCATCGTTTTGGCCTGCTATGCATCCGGCACGCGTGGTTAAACCCGTCGTCATCCTGAAACGCGTTCAAGTTGATGTTCGGGGGAGGCAAAACGAGGGGAACGGGCTTCACACCTCAAGCGTCTTCCCGGTGCAGCCTGACAGCTTGGACTCGATTCCGGAAACCGGCCGAAAGCATTGACCCCTTGTGCGGTTTTCGCCCATCTCAATCGACGCACTGTGTTGACGGAGGACGCAATTTTGGATCGCTGGCAAGCCATGAGGATTTTCATCCGGGTGGCCGAAACCGCGAGCTTTGCCGAGGCGGCACGGCAATTGCACCTCAGTCCGCCGGTCGTCACGCGCGCGATTTCCTATCTGGAAGACCAGATCGGCGTGCGCCTGTTGGCGCGTACCACGCGATCTGTGAAGATGACCGAAGCCGGGCAGCGCTACTTCGACGATTGCCGGCGCATCCTGGCCGATATCGCCGAGGCCGAGGCATCGGCCGCGGGATCGCACGGCAACCCGGCGGGCACGCTGGTCGTCACCGCGCCGGTCCTGTTCGGCCAGATGCACGTGCTGCCGGTGCTGTTGGAATATCTCGATCTCTATCCGCGGGTGACCGGTAGAAGCCTGTTCCTCGACCGCAGCGTGAACATTGTCGAGGAAGGGATCGATGTCGCGATCAGGATCGGCAACCTACCGCCTTCGGGCCTGACGGCGACGCGCGTGGGCTGGGTACGGCGCAGGATCTGCGGGTCACCGGCCTATTTCGCACAGCACGGCGTTCCCCGCTCGCCTGCCGATCTGGCGGACCACCGCGTCATCCTGCCGACGGGGGCCTGGGTTTCACCCGAATGGCACTTCGGCGCGGACTCGCGCACAAGCGTCACCGTTCACCCGCGCCTGTACTGCAACACCAACCAGGCCGCCATCGACGCAGCCGAACAGGGCTGGGGCATTACCCGCGTCCTGTCCTACCAGATCGCCCCGGCACTGGCGCAAGGGCGTCTCCAGACCGTGCTCGAGGAGCATGAGGAAAGCCCTATTCCGATCCACGTGGTCCATGGCGAGGGCCGGCGCGCGACGGCCAAGGTCCGCGCCTTCGTCGACCTCGCCGTCGAAAGGCTGCGCGACAACCCGTTGCTGCAATAGGCTTCGGCGCATAATTCCATTTTCCGGAACAATGACTTCCGCATTTGCGAAATTATCGCACGGCAGAGCAAGAATTATACCGTCCTCCAGAGGCTGACGCAGATCGCTCAGCAATATCGACGAGGGCGTGCCATGACCAAGCAACTGATCCTGTCCCTGATGCTCGCAAGCGCGGCGATTGCCGCTCCCACCGGCGCGATGGCCGCCCCTGCGCAGCAGATCACCGCGAGTAGCGCGGCATCGACGACCGTTCACTACCGCACCGCCACCATCGAGGGCGTGAGCATGGCCTACCGCGAAGCAGGCCCGGCCGATGGTCCCGTGGTCCTGCTGCTCCACGGCTTCCCCACCAGCTCGCACATGTTCCGCAACCTGATCCCGCTGCTCGCGGACCGTTATCATGTGATCGCGCCCGACTATCCCGGATTCGGCGACAGCGACGCGCCCGATCATACGCAATTCGCATACAGCTTCGAACACTATGCGGACATGGTCGACGCGCTGATGGGCCAGATTGGTGCCCAGCGCTACGCGATGTACGTCATGGATTACGGCGCGCCCGTCGGCTACCGGCTCGCGCTCAAGCACCCCGAGCGGGTGAGCGGGCTCATCGTCCAGAACGGTAACGCCTACGACGAAGGGCTCGGCGCGTTCTGGGATCCGATCAAGGCCTACTGGAAGAGCGGTTCGGCGAAGGATCGAGCAGCGCAGGCCTGGCTGGTGACCGCCAAGGCAACCAAGTTCCAGTACACCGATGGTGTGCGCGACCTGTCGCGGATCAGCCCGGATAACTGGGTCCACGACCAGGCCCTGCTCGACCGGCCGGGCAACAGCGAGATCCAGCTCGACCTCTTCTACGACTATCGCACCAATGTTCCGCTCTACCCGCAGTTCCAGCAGTTCTTCCGCGAGCGCAAGCCGCCGACGATCATCCTGTGGGGCAAGAACGACACGATCTTCCCCGAGCCCGGCGCCCACCCCTACTTGCGCGACCTGCCGGAGGCCGAGCTCCACATTCTCGACACCGGGCATTTCGCCCTCGAGGACAAGCTCGACGAGATGGCGCCGCTGATCCGCGACTTCCTCGATCGCAAGGTCGCAAAGCGCTGAACGCACGCGGGGCGGCCCCTCGACGCCGCCCCGCCCGCCTGTTTCCGTCCAACCGGAGATGCACCATGTCCTACGGATTTCTCGACGTGGCCATGACCCCCAGCGTGCGCGCGGCGCAGGCCGAAATGGGTGCCGACAGGCAATGGGCCCATTTCGAAGGGAGCCGCGAATTCGACCGGTTCACCGCGAACGAAGCCGCCTTCATCGCCGCTCGCGACAGCTTTTACCTCGGCACCGTCTCGCAAGACGGCTGGCCCTATGTCCAGCACCGCGGCGGCCCCGCCGGGTTTCTCAAGGTGGTGGACGATCGCACGCTGGCCTTCGCCGACTACCGCGGCAACCGGCAGTACATCAGCACCGGCAACCTGGCGGCCAACGACCGGGCCTCGCTGTTCCTGATCGACTACCCCCGTCGCATGCGGCTCAAGATCTATGCCCATGTCGACAAGCTCTCGCTTGATGAGGATCCGGCACTTGCCGATCGCGTCCTCGACAAAGGCTACAAGGCGAAGCCGGAGCGCATCTTCCGGTTCCGGCTGAAGGCCTTCGACTGGAACTGCCCCCAGCACATCACCCCGCGCTTCACCGAGCGCGAGATCCAGCAGGCGGTCCGCCCGCTGCACGAGCGCATCGCCGAACTCGAAGCGGAAAACGAGGCGCTGCGCCTCCGGTCCGGAAACCAAGGAGAAGCATGATGGAAAGTCCACGCCCGCCGCTGCCGCCATTCACCATAGAGACGGCGACCGAAAAGGTCCGTCTCGCCGAGGACGGCTGGAACAGCCGCGATCCGGCCAGGGTTGCCCTGGCCTATACACCCGACAGCCAGTGGCGAAATCGCGGCGAATTCCTGAACGGTCGGCCTGCCATCATCGCCTTCCTGACACGCAAGTGGCAGCGGGAGCTGGACTACCGGCTGATCAAGGAGCTCTGGGCCTTCCGCGACAACCGTATCGCCGTTCGCTTCGCCTATGAGTGGCATGATGACAGTGGCAACTGGTTCCGCTCTTACGGCAACGAGAACTGGGAATTTGACGAGGCGGGGCTGATGCGTCGGCGCCTGGCCTGCATCAACGACACCCCGATCGCGGTCGAAGACCGGCGCTTCCACTGGCCGCTCGGTCGGCGTCCCGACGAGCACACAGGGCTCAGCGACCTCGGCTTCTAGCAGTTGCGTCTAACCTGTATCAGGCGAAGCTCATTCGGAACGCCGACCGTCACGCCTGCCCGGTGATGGTCGCAACTCCGACCCTTCGCGGACGCTCAGCTGCCAATTTTCGATGCCCAAGTACGGTCGGTCTGCTATTCGCTAGCTATCGTCCAGAAGGTGGGCTCAAAGTTTATTGGGCCATAGGATCCTGAAGGGAAGCGCGCAGGTTCGAGAGAACCTCGCGCATTCGGGCCGTCAGGGGCCATTCGCTACGATGGAGAAGCCACAGGGTATCGACCACGGGCGGACCATTTCCCGCCACCAGGATCTGCTCGGGATTGCGAAACGCCTGCCGGGCGTAACGCGGCAGGACCGTGAAACCAAGCCCACGGGCAACCGGTTCCAGAATGAGGGCAATCTGGTTCGTGAAGCCTCGGATAGGCAGGCGAGAGAGACCGGGATTACCAGGAAAACGTAGCGACAAGAGCCGCTTGGCCATGGCCATTCCATCGGGGTGGTCGATGAAGCCCAGGCGCTCGAGATCGCCCCAGGCGTTCACCTCGCTGGCCGCGGGCACAATCAGTTCCAGGGGTTCGTGCAGGAAAGGCGTAACGCTCAGCCGCGCATCGTCGGGGCGCGTCGTCGACAATCCAACCTCGAACCGGGCATCCAGCACCGACTGGACGATCTCGGCGTCGGGAGCGAAGCGATGGCGGATGCTCAACGCCGGTTCCCGTTCCTGGATGTCGAGAAGCAGGGGATGGAGCAACAGGCCGACACTGCCGGGCGTAATCAGGCTGATCTCCCCTTCCATGCGCTCGCCGTCTGACAGTCGCGATCGCAGGCGCAAGTCCGCTTGCTCGACCTCACGCGCATAGGCGAGCATCGCATGTCCGGCCGGCGTCAGTTCGAGAGCGCGAGGGCGACGTATCACGAGCTGGCCCGCCTGCGCTTCGAGGCGCGCCATGTGCTGGCTGACGGCGGCTTGCGTCAGATTCAGGGCATCGGCGGCCCGGGTGAAGCTTCCGGTCTCCACGACGCGGACGAAGCTGGTGATCCATTGCGGGTTCATCATAACAAAGTCTTATCACAATGATAAGCTTATGACACTTTCCATTATGAGGTAAGCACCTCAGGATCCTGACTACAGATCAGGAGAACACCAATGGCCCCCTACCCCCGCAGCTTCTCGCATATCGGCCTGTCGGTCACCGACCTCGAGGAAGCCGTGAAGTTCTACACTGAAGTCATGGGCTGGTACCTCATCATGCCGCCCACCACGATCGAGGAAGACGAGACCGCCATCGGCGTCATGTGCACCGACGTCTTCGGCGCAGGTTGGGGCTCCTTCCGCATTGCCCACCTTTCGACCGGCGACCGTGTCGGCGTCGAGATCTTCCAGTTCCGCAATGCAGAGCGGCCGGAAAACAATTTCGAGTACTGGAAGACGAGCGTATTCCACTTCTGCATCCAGGACCCGGACGTCGAGGGCATGGCCGCCAAGATCGTGGCCGCCGGCGGCAAGCAGCGCATGCCCGTGCGCGAATATTTCCCCGGCGAGAAGCCCTACCGCATGGTCTATTGCGAGGATCCCTTCGGCAACATCCTCGAGGTCTACAGCCACAGCTACGAGCTGACCTATTCGGCCGGAGCCTATGCCTGAGGCTCTGCCCGAAACCTACCGCGCCTGGACCTGGGTAGCGGGCGAGGCCCCGCTCGCCCTGGTCCTGGCGACACGGCCCATGCCGCGGCCCGGCCCGGGCGAGGTCATCGTGCGCAACGCGGCGATCGGCCTCAACCCGGTGGACTGGAAGGTCCTCGGCCGCCTCGGATGGCAACCAGGCCATGTGCCCGGTGTCGACGGCGCCGGAACGGTGGTGAAGATCGGACCGGATGTCGATCCGGCCTGGCTGGGAAGCCGCGTGGCCTACCACCAGAGCCTGCAGTCGCACGGTAGCTTCGCGCAGTACACCCCCGTCGGGACATACGCGCTCATGCGTGTCCCCGACGCGCTCGACCTGGCCCTTGCCGCCAGCATGCCCTGCCCGGCGCTGACCGCCTGGCGCGCGCTCGCGAAGCTGCCCCCCGGCGGCAACCAGCGAATGCTGGTCAGCGGAGCGGGCGGCGCGGTGGGCAATTATCTCGTCCAACTGGCCGTGCAGGCGGGGTGGCGCGTCAGCGTCATGTGCAACATCCGCCACCGCGAGCGACTGGCTGGGCTAGGTGCCGTGGACTGGATCCCAGGGCCGCTCACGCAGGACGCTGAAATCGGATCGCCGCGCTTCACGGCGGTTATCGATGCAGTGGGCCCCGAACATGCCGCGCGGCTTCATCCTGGTCTGAAGGCCAACGGCCATCTCGTGTGCATCCAGGGCCGGGTACCGGACTGGCCCAGTCCGGCGTTTGGCCGTGCGCTTTCGCTACACGAAGTCGCGCTCGGCGCCCTTCACAAGCATGGCGATACCGCCGACTGGTCGATCCAGACCTCGGCGGGCGAAGATCTGTTCGCGCAGGTCGCAGCGAAGACCCTTGCGCCCGAGCCCCTTGTCCCCGGGCCCTTCGAGGACCTGCCGCGCCTGCTCGAAGCGCTGCGCAACCGCGATTTCAGCGGCAAGCCCGTGATCGGGCTCGCCTGAACCAAGTTCCACAAAAGAGGATACGATGCCCGCACTTTTCACCCCCTTTACACTCAAGGACGTGACCCTTCGCAACCGCATCGGCGTACCGCCGATGTGCCAGTACAGCGCGCGCGACGGCTACGTCAGCGAGTGGCACCTTCCCCACTACGCCGACATCGCGCGGGGCGGTGCGGGCCTCGTCATCGTCGAGGCAACTGCCGTCTCGCCCGAAGGCCGCATCACGCCGGGATGCACGGGCCTGTGGCAGGATGGACAGGTCGAGGGCATGGCCAGTATCGCCCATGCCATTGCCGCGGGCGGAGCCGTGCCCGGCATCCAGATCGGCCATGCCGGACGCAAGGCCAGTGCCAACAAGCCCTGGGAAGGCGACGACCACATCCCCAACGACCAGCCCGGTGGCTGGCAGACGATATCGCCTTCGGCCCTGGCCTTCGGTGGCGGTCTGCCCAAGGTGCCGAGCGAAATGACGCTGGACGATATCGCGCGCGTGAAGCGGGATTTCGTCGCGGCCGCAATCCGCGCGCGCGACGCCGGCTTCAAGTGGCTCGAACTGCACTTTGCGCACGGGTACCTCGCGCAGAGCTTCTTCTCGGTCCACGCCAACACGCGCACCGACGCCTATGGCGGTGACGTCACGGCGCGCAGCCGCTTCCTGATCGAGACCTTGCAGGCCGTGCGCGAAGTCTGGCCCGAGAACCTGCCACTCACCGCACGTTTCGGCGTCATCGAGTTCGATGGACGCGACGAAGAGACGCTTGCGGAGGCGATTGGCCTCGTGAAGACCTTCAAGAACGAAGGGCTCGACTTCCTGAGCGTCAGCATGGGCTTCTCGACGATTGAAGCCAACGTGCCCTGGGCCCCAGCCTTCATGGCACCGATCGCCAAGCGCGTGCGCGACGAGACCGGGCTTGCCGTCGGCACGGCCTGGGGCATGGACATTCCGCAAGACGCCGAGAAGGCCATTGCCGAACAGCAGATGGACGTCGTCTTCGCCGCGCGCGCGCACCTTGCCAATCCGCATTACCCGTTCCGCGTGGCCCGCGAACTCGGGCTATCCGCAGCGGGAAGCGTGTTGCCCGACCAATATGCCTATTGGCTGCGCCGCTATCCCGGCCCCCAAAATGGTCCGGTGATCGACTGAGGCCAGGCAGGTCAAGCTCCCAGCCTCAGTCGAACTTTCAAGCCGCTGCGCCGCGCGCAGCGGCAACCAGCCCATCAAGCCAATCCTGATGGCCGTTGATCATCGGATTCGGGCGCACAAGGGCAAGCTCCTTCGCTGGCTCCCCGTTTTGCGTTTCCTGTGTGAGAATGCGCAGGCGTTGCCCGGAAAGCTCCTCGACTAGCCAGGCATGGTGCACGTCAAGCCGATGTTCATCCTCACCCGACCACCCATGCCAGGCAATACGCGCAGGCTGGCCTTCGACAGGAGGCACACATTCCACCACCTCGGCATCGACCGGGAATCCGAAGGTCTTGAAAAAGAAGCGGTCGCCCAGTTCGAGCGCGGGGCCCTTGTCCCCATGGATCGCGATGTCCGAGCTGTTGGCGTAATAGCCCGGCCAACGCGCCGCCTCGACCAGGAAAGGCCAGATGTCGGCAACCGCAAGATCCCGGACGATAACCTCGTTCGAACAGAAATTGTCGCTAAAACCAGGAACATAGCCCGCGGGCCACTGGATTTCGCCCATATCGTACTCCTGCATGAGTGGCAAACCTGAGCACAGGATATAGGCGGGCGCTTGATATAGATAAAATCACATCCCAATATTCCTACCATCATGAAAATTGATATCAAGAACACCGACCTCAATCTCCTGAAGGCCTTCAATGCCCTTCTGGACACGCGCTCCGTTACGCGGGCGGGCGAGCGGCTTGGCCTGACCCAACCGGCCGTAAGCGGCATGCTCAACCGGCTTCGCGAGACGTTCGATGATCCGCTGTTCGTTCGCGCCCAGCGCGGGGTTCTGCCCACACCTCGAGCCGAAGCTCTCGCGGAACCGCTTCGGCGCGCGCTCGGCGAAATCGAGGCCTTGCTGCAACCCGATGCCTTCGATCCCGCGACGGCGGAGCGGACCATCGGCATCGCCGCGACCGATTACGCACAGCAGGTCGTACTTCTCCCATTCCTGAGCGCCTTGCGCACGAGCGCGCCGGGCATCCGGATTGCAATCCGGCACGTTGCGATGGAGACGCTGGCGCTCGATATGGAGCAGGGCAAGACCGACCTCGCGCTCGTCACCCCGCAGATGGCGCCCGAGAACCTGCGTGCGCGCCACCTGTTCGAGGAACACTATACCTGCGTCCTGCGCCGTGATCATCCGGCAGCGGGGCAGGCTATGGACCTCGATACGTTCTGTGCCTTGGACCACGCCCTGATGTCGCACGACGGCACTCGGTTCCAGGGTGCGACCGATCATGCCTTGGCGGCCCTCAACCGCACGAGGCGGGTCATCATGACGGCCCCCAACTTTGGTCTGGTCCTCGATCTGGTACGCACATCCAACGCCTGTGCATTACTTCCCGCCCGCTTGGTAAAAGGTCAGAAAGGTCTGCATCTTCAGGAGCCCCCTTTGCCGGTACCCGGCTTTACGAAGATTCTGGTCTGGCACGAACGGACCCACCACGATTCCGCAATGGCCTGGCTGCGCCAGCAGCTAGCGAAGAGCGTAAAAAGCGCACGCGACAACTAGATCTTGACGCTGAGTACGACCCCTCCCGGTCACTCAGCGCTCCAGTTTCGCTCCCCAGCAACGGACCGGCAGCTTTCCCATCGCCCTTCCGAGAGGATGCCGTGAAGAGACTTCCCGGTCTCGGGCACTTCACTGGTCAGGGGCTGTCTTTCTGGTCAGGAATCCCTGCATAGAAAGCCACGCGGTGAATTCGTCTAGCACGAGCGTTGTCGTGGTGTTTGGCTTTCCGAGCCCGAAACCATGGCCTCCCTGCTGGTAGCCATGAATTTCGACAGGCCGCTTGGCTGCGAGCCAGGCCTGCGCAATTGGAAAGCCCATCGAGGGAAACAGGGGGTCGTCGAGAGCGATTGCATCGAACATCGGCGATGCGTCTGCCGGAACGTCGATCTTTGCCTGCGGGCCATAGATGTACCCGAAGAAAGCAGGGCGTTCGCCCGACTTCGCGGCAAGGACGGTCTGGAGCGAGGTCATGGCGCCTGCCGAAAAACCGATCATGCCGACGCGGGCGGGGTCGACGCCCCATTTGGCGGCATGTTCGCGCACCATCTTCAGAGCGGCAAGGCCATCTTCAGTCGCTTGCGGATTGGTGAGCACCGGTTGCTTGGTCGGATCGGGAATGCCCTCCATCATCTTGGTCCAAACATATTTCCCGGCTTCGGCTTCATCCTTGGGGGTTGGCAACAGGCGATATTTCAGAACGAACGCGGCAATACCGCGATCTGCAAGGGCCTGAGCTACATCCCAGCCCTCGTGCGACATGGAAAGCGCCATGAAAGCGCCGCCGGGCGCCACGATCACAGCGGCGCCGGTCGCTTTGGCGGGATCGGGAAGAATCGGGGTCAAGGTGGGCCGCGTGACATTGCGAACCGCATAGTCCTTACCGAAGTATCGGGCCCAGTTCTCGTTGTCGGCAGATCCTGGCGTCTGGGCGCCATAGAGCGGGAGGGCGCCCGTCTCGACCGGCGCGCTTGCCGGAGCGGGTGCAGGATAGTCGGCAGGCTGCGCAGCAGCACTCCCTGCTGCTGCTACGCATGCTGTTGCCATAACAAAATATGCGGATTTACCAGTTGCCATCCACCATCTCCCCTGTTGTTGGGAAGGTGAATGACATCTACAAACGTAAAGGGTCAAATAGGCTTATTTTGCAATCCCATAGTAATTTCCTATACCTCCGTGCTGGCCGGCAGTGACAACCACTGCATCGTGAAACCAAGCCAGGCATCAGCAAGCTACGACGCGGCGGAGCTGCATTGTAGATTTCCCTGCTCATTCCCCATTAACTATTCGGGGGCGCCATATGAAGAACCGACCCATCGCTGGCGTTCAGCAGTCGACTTCTGCATCACAGGTCCGGCCGGTCCGTCATGGTATGCGGCCCGGGTCTCGTGCCCATTTCGGGGCGCGACCGGGTCAGCGCTTCGAGGCCAGCTTTTCCCTCAGGAATTCGATGAAACGCTGAGTTTTGGCTGGAAGTAGGCGGGTCTCGGTCAGGGCGTAGACGGACATGGGTTTGCCCTGCCATTCAGGCAGGATGCGTCGCAGTTGGCCGGAGCCAAGCTCGTCCGCCACGATTTCCTCGGGAACGAGGATTACGCCAATGCCCAGGGTGCTTAGCCGCTTGATCATGCCGACATTGTTGAGGTGAAAGCGTCCGCCCACGGGGACCTCGCATCGGCTGTCGCCACGGGTGAGCGTCCAGCGCCCCTCGCGGATCATGCCCATGCAATCGTGCTGCTCGAGGTCTTCCGGACTGATCGGCACGCCGCGCTGCGCGAGATACGAAGGTGCGGCATAGAGGTGCGGCACCAGCCGGGCCAGCGGCCGTGCGATGAGGTGGGAATCCGCAGGCTCTCCCATGCGGATGACGATGTCGAAGCGTTCGCTTACGAGGTCGATGTGGCGCGGTGTCAGGTCGATGTCAAAGCTGATACCGGGGTATAGCTGCGAGAATTCTGCGATGAGCGGCGCCAGGTATGTCACCGCGAAGTCCACCGGCAGCGAAGCGCGCAGCACCCCTGTCGGCTGTGCCAGCATGTCGCTCAGTTCGAGATGCGCGAGACGCGCTTCCTCGACGATGCGCTTGCTGCGCTCGAAGTAGACCAGGCCCGCCTCGGTGAGCTCGATCCGACGCGTCGTGCGGTGGAGGAGCCTGAGGCCGAGAGCCTTTTCCAACATGCCGATGCGACGCGAGACCGTCGAGTTGGGCATGCCTAATACTTCGGCAGCGCCGCGAAAGCTCCTTGCCTTCACCACTTCGACGAAGAGCGCCATGTCGTCGAGATGCATCACCCAATTGCTCCATCAGTGGATCAATGTTCTCCAGTTTGCCGCCTTTATCCCGATCGTTCGCAGGGCGATAGTGCGCTCAACTCATCCCCCCAACGGAGAAACCCCGTGAGCACCCTCTTCGAACCCGTCCGTGTCGGCCGCTATGCCCTGCCCAACCGCCTCGTCATGGCTCCGATGACGCGCAGCCGCGCCAACCTCGACGGAACCCCAGGTCCGCTTGCCGCCGACTACTATGCGCAGCGGGCCAGCATCGGCCTCATCGTGACCGAAGGCACCCAGCCCTCCGACGACGGGCAGGGCTACATGACGACCCCCGGCATCTACACGGACGGACATGTCGCGGCCTGGCGCGCGACCACCGAAGCCGTCCACGCCAAGGGGGGGCACATCTTCATCCAGCTGATGCACGCTGGCCGCATGTCGCATCCGGACAACACGCCGCACCACCGCCAGGGTGTCGCCCCGTCCGCGATCGCGCCGGGCGCGCAGATGTTCACGCCGACGGGCCTTCAGGACGCGCCGACACCGCGCGCGCTTTCGACCGATGAAGTGGCCACAACGGTTACTGACTTCGCGCACGCGGCGCGCTCTGCGATCGAGGCAGGGGCCGACGGGGTGGAGATTCATGGCGCCAATGCCTATCTTATCCAGCAGTTCCTCGCCCCCAGCGCCAACCAGCGCACCGACCGCTACGGCGGCTCGCTCGAGAACCGGGCGCGCTTTGCCATCGAGGTGGCGCGCGCCATTTCCGATGCGATCGGCGCCGACCGCACCGGCATCCGCCTGTCGCCCGGCACTCCGCTCTGGGGCATCGTAAAGGGGCCTGAGGGGCCGGACCTCTATCGTCATCTCGTCGCCGAGCTCGACAATCTGGGGCTCGCCTATCTCCACATCATGGACCAGGGTGACGAGGCGCTTCTCGTCGATATCCGCAAGCTGTGGAGCGGCATCCTGATCGTCAACCGCCCGGGGCGCCCACGCGCCGAGATCGGCGGGGATCTGGCGACCGGCCTTGCGGACCTTGAATCCTATGGACAGATGGTGCTCGCCAATCCCGACTTCGTGGCTCGCCTCGAGGCCGACGCTCCTTTCAACGAGGCTGATCGGATGAGCTACTTTGGCGGCACCGAGACGGGCTACACCGATTATCCGGCACTTATCGCCTGAGGGAGGCTCGCGATGCCTGCGCCCCTTGCCGTGCAACACTTCAACCATGGCCAGCACTTTCGCGCTGAGGTGTTGTGCGGCGAGGATCGCGTCCTTCATCGGGGTCTATCATGCCTGCATGGATCGTGGCGCTCGAACGTTTCACCGGCGCCAATGCCGCCATGCTGCTGATCGATCACCAGGTCGGCACGATGAAATGGGTGAGCTCGCTTCCTGTCGAGGAAATGAAGCGCAACGCGCTCATGCTCGCCAAGACGGCTCGTATCCTCCATGCTCGTGGTGCTCACCTCGAGCATGGAGGAATACGCGCGGGGGCCCTTCTGCCGGCGCTGCAGGGGGGGGCAAATGGGGGCTATCGTGACCTCGAGGAATTTGCCCACGCCGCCTAGTCTCGCGACATCAGGAATCGAGCTGGACTGGAGCAAGCTCCCTATGCTCTTGATGGCATCGAGAATAGAACATAATAAGAACGAATGCGAATCGTCGATGCCCTCTCTATGTCTGCAGCCTTGGGCGAGGTTAAGCCTTGGGCGAGTCGCATAGCCTCGTTGGACGAGGCGTTGGGGGGAGGGCTTGGCTATGGGCAGGTCCACGAAATCTACGCAGCCGAGCCGGACGATGCCAGTTCGACCGCGGGGTTCGCGATGGCCGTCGCCATGGGCATGTGTATGCGAGCGGACCGGCCGAAACAGTCGGTGCTCTGGTTGCGGGAGCGGCGCTGGCTCAAGTCTGCGGGTTTTCTACAGGCCAATGGCTGGGCCGAACTGGGTGGTGCACCCGAGCAGGGGCTGGTGGGTGTCGTTCCCGATACGCTTTCGCTGCTGCGCGCCGCAGCCGAGGCTCTGCATTGCGGCAGGCTGGGGGCCGTTGTCCTCGAAGGCTGGGGGAAAATGCCCGCGCTTGACCTGACGGCCAGTCGCAGGCTGGTGCTGGCTGCGGAGAAATCGGGCGTGCCCCTGCTCCTGCTGCGTATCGATGCCACGCCTTCGGCCAGTGCCGCGCGAACGCGTTGGCAGGTGGCATCCGCGCCTTCGCGCGCCCTTCCGGGCCATGCCCCGGGCCTGCCGACATTCGACTTGACCCTGTTACGCCAGCGCTCCGGCCCTTCCGGCCTGCACTGGCGTCTGGAGTGGGACCGTGATCGACACAATTTCCGTGAAGCGCCGCTATCTGGCGCTGTGGTTTCCGTTCCTCTCGACCGACCGCTGGCGGATCAGGAAAATGCGCCGCAGTGGACTGGTGGGGGGCGTCACGCAGCCTGAGAGGGCGAGCGATGTGTCGCTGCCGCCGCTGGCGATGGTCGCCAAGGCCGGAGGCGCGCTCAGGCTTGCGGCGGTGGATGCCAGGGCACAGGCGCTGGGGGTTGCCCCGGGCATGACCCTGGCCGACGCCCGCGCCCTGGAGCCGGAACTTGTCATCACCGAAATGGATGAAGGTGCGGATCGCCAATGGCTTGACCGCCTGGCACGCGATTGCCTCGACTGGTCGCCGCGTGTCACATTGGCGGCCCCGGATGGGATCACGCTCGATATCGCGGGCGTGGATCACCTCTTCGGTGGGGAAAACGGGCTGTGCGCGCAGATCGAGGCGGCGATGGCGGCCATCGGCATGACGCTGCGCCATGCCATTGCCTCTACCCCGCAAGCGGCACAGGCACTGGCGCGTCATGGCGCTCTGCCCATCCGTGACGAGCGCGCGGCGATCCGTGCGCTTCCAGTGCTGGCGCTGGGGCTCGATGCCAACTCCACGCTGGCGCTCAACCGCGCGGGGCTGAGGCAGATCGGCGATCTGGCAGCACGACCGTCAGCCACCATCGCAGCCCGTTTCGGCGCAGGTGCGATCAGCGCACTTTACCGCCTGACCGGAGAGGAACAGACTCCGATCGACGTGCTGCGAGATCCCGAGCCGCTGCATTTCGAGCGCCGTTTTGCCGAACCCATCGCGTTGCAGGCCACGATCGCGGCGGTGTTCATGGCGTTATTGCAGGAGGCCGCAACCGTCTTGGCCGAACGCGATCTGGGGGGGCGCCGTTTCGTGCTGACGCTGTATCGCAGCGATGGAGCCCGCCATCGTCTGGCTATCGAGACGGGGAGAGCAACCCGTGATCCCACGCTGGTGCTGCGTCTGCTCGACGAGCGGATCGCCAGCCTTGCCGACCCGCTCGATCCCGGCTTTGGCTATGATCGCATCGGGCTCTTTCTGCCCGCGACCGACCCTTTGCCAGCCAGCCAGCCGAGCCTTGAAGGCAGGGAAAAGGATGAGGCGGAGCTGGCAGAGCTGATCGAGCGGCTCAGCACGCGACTGGGGTCGGACTGTCTGCAGCGCCTTATTCCGCGCGATAGCCATTTGCCGGAACAGGCGCAGCTGGCCCTGCCGGCAATGGATGCACGCGCGCCGGTTCCCTGGCCGCGCCCGCCCGAGGGCGAGCCGCCGATGCGTCCGCTGTTCCTGTTCGCCCCGCCCCAGCGCGTCGAAGTGCTGGCCGAAGTGCCCGATGGTCCACCCCACCGCTTTCGCTGGCGGCGCAAGCTGCACGAGGTGCGGCTTTATGAAGGGCCAGAGCGGATCGCCAACGAATGGTGGCGCCACAAGGGCGGGGAATGTGCAGGCCAGGGTGGCCTGACCCGCGATTATTACCGGGTCGAGGATGTTCAGGGACGACGGTACTGGATATTCCGGCACGGGCTCTACGACGAGAAGCCCGATCCGCAGTGGTACATGCATGGGCTGTTCGCATGAGGGGAACTGCTTCCGCTCAGGGCGGCTTGCCTTTCGCGGAGCTGCTGGCTGCCAGCAACTACAGCTTTCTGCGCGGTGCTTCGCATCCGGGGGAAATGCTGGTGCGGGCGTGGAAACTCGGGATGGCTGGCATCGGCATTGCCGATCGCAATACCGTGGCTGGAGTGGTTCGTGCGCATGTCGCCTGGCGCGAGATCGGCGATGCCGCGAGCGGCTTCAGGCTGGTCGTGGGGGCAAGACTGGTGTTCTCGCCCGATCCCGACGATGGACACACGCCGCCCGACATCGTCGCCTATCCGATGACGCGGCATGGCTGGGGGCGGCTGACCCGCCTGCTCACGCTTGGCAACCGGCGCGCCAGCAAGGGTGAATGCACGCTCCACTTGCACGACCTGCTGGATCACGCGCAAGATCTTGCCCTGATCGTCACCCATCCGGACCGGGTGACGCTGCGCGCCCTGCGCGATGCGTGTCCGGGGCGGGTCTGGCTGGCAGCGACAATGCCGCGCGCCGGTGCCGACGCGCGCAGGCTGGCCGAGCTGCGAGCCATCTCCGCCGCACTCAAGGTGCCGCTGATCGCCACCAACGATGCGCTTTATGCCGATGCCGACGCCCGCCCCTTGCAGGACATCCTCACTTGTATCCGTGAGGCCGCGACCATCAATACGGCAGGCAGGCGTCTGGCCGCCAATGCCGAAAGGCACCTTAAGCCACCTGCCGAAATGGCGCGCCTGTTCCGCGCCTGCCCGGAGGCCATCGCTGCCACGGCAGACCTCCTCAGCCGGATTTCCTTCACGCTCGACGACCTGCGCTATGAATATCCGCATGAACCCGTGCCGGAAGGATGGGAGCCTCAAGGCTGGCTGGAGCAGCTCGCCCAAGAAGGTGGGCGTGCCTTGTTTCCCGGCGGTCTGCCCGAAAGCTACCGCACCGTGCTGGCCGAGGAGTTCAGGCTGATCCGCCAGCGCGGCTATGCCTGCTATTTCCTCACCGTACATGACATCGTGCGCCATGCCCGCAGCCTCGATCCGCCGATCCTGTGCCAGGGGCGCGGCAGCGCGGCCAATTCGCTGGTCTGCTTTTTCCTGGGTATCACCTCGGTCGATCCGGTGCGCGAGAAGCTCCTGTTTTCGCGCTTCCTGTCCGAAGAGCGCGACGAGCCCCCCGACATCGACGTCGATTTCGAGCATGAGCGGCGCGAGGAAATCATGCAGTACGTCTATGCCCGCTATGGGCGTGAGCGTGCGGGCATCGCTGCCACCGTCATCCACTACCGCCCGCGCAGCACCTTGCGCGAAGTGGGCAAGGCGCTGGGGCTGAGCGAAGATGTGACGGCACGGTTATCCTCCACGATCTGGGGAAACTGGGGCGATGACGTCCCCGAAAGCCGCGTGGCGGAGGCCGGGTTCGATATCGGCAATCCGCAGATCGCACGCCTCAAGACACTGGTCGACCGGCTGCTGGGCTTTCCCCGTCACCTGTCGCAGCATGTCGGCGGTTTCGTGCTCACTGAAGGGCGGCTCGACGAACTGGTGCCGATCCACAATGCCGCCATGCCGGACCGCACCTTCATCGAGTGGGACAAGGACGATATCGACGCGCTTGGTTTGATGAAGGTCGACGTGCTCGCGCTCGGCATGCTGACCTGCATCCGCAAGAGCTTCGATCTGATGCGGCAGCATGGCCTCGGCGATCTGGCCCTCGCCACGGTTCCGCTTGAAGACGCCCAAACCTACCGGATGCTGCAACGCGCGGACAGCATCGGCACCTTTCAGGTCGAAAGCCGCGCACAGATGGCCATGCTGCCGCGCATGCAGCCGAAAGAGCTCTACGATCTGGTGATCCAGGTGGCGATCGTGCGACCGGGGCCGATCCAGGGCGGGATGGTCCATCCCTACCTGCGCCGCCGCAACGGGGAGGAGAAAGTCATCTTCCCTCGCCCCGCACCGCCGCACGATCCCGATGAACTGCGCGAGGTGCTGGGCAAGACGCTGGGCGTCCCGCTGTTTCAGGAGCAGGCGATGAAACTGGCCATCGTTGCCGCCGGGTTCACCCCGGCGCAGGCCGATGGCCTGCGCCGGGCCATGGCAACCTTCCGCAATCGCGGCACGGTCGATCATTATCGCGACCTGTTGGTCGGCGGCATGACAAGGCGCGGCTATACGCAGGACTTCGCCGAACGCTGCTTCGAGCAGATCCGCGGCTTCGGCGAATATGGCTTTCCCGAAAGCCATGCGCAGGCCTTTGCCTGGCTGGCTTATGTCTCCTCATGGCTCAAGTGCCATCACCCAGCGGTGTTCGCCGCTGCCCTGCTCAACAGCCAGCCCATGGGTTTCTACGCCCCGGCGCAACTCGTGCGCGATGCCCGCGATCACGGGGTCGAGGTGCGCTCCATCGATGTCAACGCCAGCGAATGGGACTGCACGCTCGAACGCAGTGAGGGCCAAGATGGAAAGCTGTCGCTGCGCCTCGGCTTTTCCCGCCTCGACGGATTTCGTCCACAGTGGGCGGAGGCGATCGTGGCGGCGCGGCAATCCTGCCGCTTCGTCTCGATGGAAGATCTGGCGGCCCGCGGCGATCTTCCTCCAGCCGCCCTGCGCAAACTGGCAGACGCGGATGCCTTGGGTTCGCTCGGCCTCACCCGGCGCGAGGCCTTGTGGGACGCGCGGCGCACGCCGCCTGCACAGCTTCCGCTCTTCGCCGCCACACAGGCGCCTGAACTGGGCAAAGAGCCGGATGCGGACCTGCCCGCTATGACCCATGCCGAGGAGATCGTGGCCGATTATCAGACCACCCGGCTCTCCTTGAAGGGCCATCCGATGCAATTCCTGCGCGAAGCACTTGACCGCGAAGGCGTGACACGCTGCGCGGAGGCGAACCGCGCCAAAGACGGTCGCAAGCTGCGCGTGGCGGGCGTGGTGCTGATCCGCCAGCGCCCCGGCAAGGGCAATGCGGTGTTCATCACCATCGAGGACGAGACCGCTATCGTCAACGCGCTGCTGTGGTCGCGCGAGATGGAAAAGCAGCGCCGCGCCGTGATGGCGGCAAGGCTGATGGTGATCGAGGGGGAAATCCAGCACAGCAAGGAAGGCGTTGTCCACCTCATGGCCAGCCGGATCGTCGACCGCAGCGCAATGCTGCACGCCCTCGACGATCACACGCACGCTATGGCAATCACGGCTTCTGCCGGCGACGAAATCCATCGCCCGCAAGCCCCTCGCGAACTTCGCAAGCACCCGCGCGATGTCCGCATCCTCCCAAAGTCGCGGGATTTCCATTGAGGCCGGGCAAAGGCCGCATGGTAGTGAATAGCAGTTACAGGAGCCTGGCTCCTCGCGCCGGCAAGGAGCCAGGTAATCTCAGATTTCGGTGCCCTCTGCCAACGTCAGGGCATCCTCCACATCCACTCCGAGGTATCTGACCGTGCTTTCGATCTTCGTGTGCCCCAGCAAGATTTGGACCGCACGGAGATTTCCAGTCGCCTTGCAGATGATCGATGCCTTGGTTCGGCGCAGAGAATGGATGCCAGAATCCTCGCAGGGCAAACCGATGGCCAAATCAAAGAGGGCACGGTCCCGGATCCGCCCATGCTGGTCGAGAAAGAAACGGATCGTCCATATCTGACGGGGCTTTGGCGCTCGCGAGCAGCGGGATCAAATTCTGATAATCCCATGACACTTCTCCTGTGGCCCTGACGGCCATAGATAGAACGCTTCAGACAAGGTCGACCCGTTCCAACCGGCGTTATCCGAGGTCACGTAAGAAGCCCCCCATCCGTCTGAACACCGCTTGACGGTTGGTCCGAAGGAAGATCAACCCAAGGCGGCAGTGGATCGGTTGGAGGCCGGCGACTCACGCCGCGGACCTCCAACCAACCAGGTCAGAACTGGGCTTCCTCGACTTTCGGCTTGCGCTTATCGATCTCGAACTGCAGCCGCTCATCAAGCGCCGTTTGGCGCGCCTCATCCTCGTCCTCAAGACGGATGAACTTGCGCTCCAGGTCGACCTCCATGTTCGCCTGCTCCGTCAGCGGGTGGCACTCGGAGTTGTTCGCCGTGCACCACTTGAGGGATGAGCCTTCATCGATGCTGGCGGTATCCCCATACTTCCGAAGGATCTGGGCACGAAACGCGTCTTGCGTCATATCCATGCTGTTCATCTGATATTCGATGCGATGAACTCTCGGCCCCTCCGGGAGCGCGAGGAACTCAACGGAGAGCTCTTGCTGATTCTTGCCACTGGCATTGATGTAGAGGGGAACGTTGATCCGGGTGAGGTTCGGTCCCATCGAAACCATCCTCCTGACCTCGGTATCGAAGCTGTTCTGCTCGCCAACGTTCTTGATCGTGTAGCCGGCGGCCGCGATCGCCTTCTTGGCCTGGTCCGGCGTCATGCCCAGCCGGACTCCCGCAATGTCAAAATTACGAGGGTCAGACACATCGGCGGGATCGAGGGGGCCATTTGCCGTCTCGAACACCAATGGCGCGGACATCGACGCGACGTCTTTCCTGAGGCGGCTTTGAACTGATGCCTCGCCAAAGGCGCCGATGATCGCGCCGAGGGCATTTGCGGCATCGGACGCGGATTGCGCGAGTGCGGACTGCGACGGTGCAACCATGGCAAGCGCAGTGGTCGCGACCACGGACTTCATCCGTATGCCCATCATCAGCGCCCCATCTCTCGAGCAACGCCGTTCATGGTAGCGCCTTGCTCGCTGCCATATGTCTCGCTGTACGGACCGGGACGGACAGGTGCCGGATCATGATACGGCATCACGCCGAAGTCGCCGTTGTCTCGCATGCGCGCCGCGCGGGTAACGCCTTGCTTGGTCGTTGCGTAGATCTGGATCGGGGGCAGTGCTTGATCGCCGATCGCAAAGCCTTCGACGACGGCGACCTGAGGACCGCAAGCCTGGCCTTCGATCGGCTTGCCATCGACCAGGCGCAGACGTGCAGAGACAGTCGTTGATTTGCCAGTCAGCTTGTCGCTCCTGTTCGCGTGGAACACAAAGCGATTGGGGCCGTCGGCTTCCCAACCGAAGTCTTGTCCCCCGTTGGCCATGAGCGTCGTGAAATCGCCGACACGGGCATATCCGTTCAGCACGAGGCCACCGGTGGGAAAGGCAGAGAGAACGCAGCTGTCGAGGAAGCCGTCATCAGGCTCGTTGGCAGCGTACTGCGCGCCGTCTACCGGCTGCTCATCTGGCACCTGAGGGCTATCCACGCTGGCCGTGGTATCGACCGCCTCGGACGCCGCTTCGCTGGTTGCCGATGCTTCAGGTGCCGGCTTCCCGCCACTGCAGGCCGAAAGCAGAATGATGGCCGCAGCAGTCGCCGCTGCGCCCGAAATCGACTTCATGGAACCCCCTATTGAAAAGTCTCAGGCCCATGTCTGACATGCCCCAGAGGGCCACGACCTATTCAGTGCGATTGTAAAAATAGCGTTACAATGCAGTGGGTTCTTTTGGCGGCAGGTACTCTGCATCGCCGCTCATGGCAGCATTTCGTGAGGTCCGGACGACGGGGCGGCGCTGATCTTCACCGACATCTCCAAGGCGCTCGAGCTCGAAGGGCCGCACGCTCTTCGACGAGCGCGAACGCAAGCTGTTCGGTCTTTCCGATAGCGACGACCTGCATATCGACCGGCTCCTGGTGCTTGTCCATGAACAGGACCGCGAGCGCATGACACGGGCTGGACCGCCTCATCCAGATAAACGATCACCCGGCCGCCCATCGGCAGCATCCTGTGAATGGTCGAGGGAAAGTGGGCGGATGCCGCGAAATTCGCGTTTCACGAATTTCCAGACTGCTTCTTAGCCGATCAGGAATGCCGCACGGTAGCGGAACCCGTCGGGGCGAAAGTCGAGTTCCGGCGGTTCGGCGCCGGAAGGGAGCAGGTTGCGCAGCAGCATCGTGCCGACGCCGGCGGGGCCGACGGGCGTGTCGGTGGGTCGGCAACCGGTCTCCAGCCACTCGAACAACAGCCTCGACGCGCCGCCTGCGGTGTCCGGCGACCATGTCAGCGTCACCTGCCCCTCGCGGCCGAGGGCGCCGTGAAGCACGGCATTGGTCGCCAGTTCGTTGAGGATCAGGGCCAGCGAACCGGTCATCTGGGCAGGAATGAAAACATCCGGCCCGTCGAGCGCGATGCGGGAAATCTCGTCTCGTGCCGAAGAGCGGGCGATCACCTTCTCCGCCAGTTGCCCCAGCGCCACCGGCTCCCAGTCCTGGCTCGCAAGGATTTCGTGCGCGGCCGCCATCGCGTGCAACCGCCCGACAAAGGCCGTGCTCGCCTTGCCGGCCCCCGGCAGCGACCGGAATGTCTGCCGGGCAATGCCCTGGATCACGGCCAGGTTGTTCTTGACCCGGTGGTTCAGCTCTTCGATCAGCTCCCGCTGACGTTCGCGCGCCCTGGCTTGCAGGGAAACGTCATGCCCCTGCACGAAGACGCCCGACGAGGTGCCGTCCGGGGCGAGAATGGGCTGGCAGATGACGTCCACGCGGCGCTGCGCGTCCGCGGCCTGCGGATCGGCGTGAAGATCGAAGGGAATGTTCTCGCCGATGTAGGGAAGCCGGGTGCGCAGGACCTCGTCGATCTGCCCCGCGAACGGCGTCGCCGCGTCAGCGGGCAGGACGTCCGACAATCGCTGGCCGACCGGATTGGCGATGCCGAACATTTCGCGAAAGGCCTGGTTCGCGACGATGAAACGATGGTCCCGCCCGTCGAGGATGGCAATGAAACCGGGTGCCTGGTCGAAGACTTCCTTGAGCCACTCCGCCTCGCGGGCAAGATCGAAGTACCTCGCCTGCACCGCCTTGGCGCGGCCGACCAGACCGGCCTCGTCACGCAGCTTGCGCAGGCCATGTAACTCGGTCACGTCGACGGTGTGCTGGAGGATGAATTCCACATCGCCGTCGCTGCCGAGCTGCGGGGTATGGGTCGCGCTCCAGTAGCGCTGTTCCATCACGCCGTCCGGCCGCGCGATGTCGTAGCGGATATGGGCAATTTCATCGAGGCTGCCGGTGTGCAGGACCCGGTCCAGCGACGAGCGCAGCAACTTGTAGCTGTCGGAGGATTCCTCGCTCGGGAAGGCATCGAACAGATAGCGGCCGACCAGATCGGTCCGCTCCCGCATCGTCGCGCGCAGGTAGGCATCATTCATCCAGGCGATCGTCAGATCGCGGTCCACCACGATGTAGGGATTCGGTGAACGGGACAGGAGCGTTTCGAAATCCATGAAGCTATAATTCCGCCAAACGCATCGAGTTCAAGCCGGAGACCCGGTTTCTTTCGCGGGCAAAGACCAGCCGCGCCACCAGCCGTTCACCGCGGTGCAACGCGGCGACTGCGGGAAGTGCCCCCGCGAAAGCTCGCCCGCAGAGATACCGGCACCATCGCTAGGCCTTACTGTTTCGATTGCAAGAGCAAACGTTTGGCAAGGCATCAACGATCGAAACCCATCATCCTGACGCGGTCCGTTGCCGGTGAGCCGCCGTCGGCACGGGGCAATGACACGCAGCCGCTCCCCCTGTCCATACCGATAGCAGGTCTGCCCCGCCATTCCACGCCGTGGACACATTGTCATGTCGGTGCCGCATCCGGCCGCCCGGCGATGTCCAGCGCGATCGCAGCGGCATGGTTAGCCTAGACGCCCGCCCGCCAAACCGATATGTGGGATGCAATATTATAATTTGGATCAAGGCGATCCAACGCCCGGAGGATGTACGAAATGGCGGCACCGATCCGCACGTTTGCGCCCCTGCTCGGCCTTGTGGCCATCCAGCCGATCCTCCCGCAAGCCGCAAGCGCACAGCCCGCCCTCGCGCGCGTTGCCGATGAGCGCAGCCCGGCGGAACGGCTGGATCGCGGCGCGGTCGCCGTTCCGGCCCAGACCTCCGGCATCCTCGTGGACTGGCGGCTGCTTGCCAGCGATCCGAAAGATGCGCGTTTCCGCGTGCTGCGCGACGGCAAGCCGGTCCATGTCACCCGCCCCGGCGCGGCGACGGCGTTCGTGGATGTGAAGGGCACACCGCAAAGCACTTATGCGGTGGAACGCATCGGCGATCGTGCCGGTCCGCAGCCTGCGATGTCGTGGACCAGCGGTTACCTCTCGATCCCGCTGGTTCCGCCCGCCGACGGCGTTACGCCGGCGGGGGAAGCCTATTCCTACACCGCCAACGATGCCGGCGCAGGCGATCTCGACGGCGACGGGCAGTACGAGATCGTGCTCAAGTGGGATCCCACCAACAGCCACGACAATGCCCACACCGGCTATACCGGCGACGTCTTCCTAGACGCGTACAAGCTTGACGGCACAAGGCTCTGGCGCATCGACCTGGGGCGCAACATCCGCGCGGGCGCCCACTATACGCAGTTCCTCGTCTTCGATTTCGACGGCGACGGCCGCGCCGAAGTCGCAATGAAAACCGCCGATGGCACACTCGACGGCGCCGGCAAAGTGATCGGCGATCCCGCGGCGGACTGGCGCAGCAGCGGCGGTGAAGTGCCGCAGCAGGACCGCACCGGCGCCAAGGTCCTCGCCGACGGCACCAAGGTCGCCCCGATGCAGGGACGCATCGTCAAGGGGCCGGAGTACCTCACCGTCTTCGAGGGCCTGACCGGCAAGGCGCTCGCCACCGCACCGTATGATCCGCCGCGCTATCCCGGCGGCAATCCCACACCCGAACAACTCGCCGCCGCATGGGGGGACGGCTACGCCAATCGCTCCGACCGCTATCTCGCCGGGGTCGCCTACCTCGACGGGCGCTTGCCCAGCATGGTCTTCGGACGCGGCTACTACGCCCGCACCGCCGTCGCCGCGTGGGACTGGCGCGGCGGCAAGCTGACCCGCCGGTGGCTGTTCGACAGTTCCAGCCCCGGCAACGCCGACTATGCCGGTCGCGGCAACCACCAGCTATCGGTCGCCGATGTCGACGGCGATGGCCGTGACGAGGTGATCTACGGCTCGATGGCGCTCGACGACGACGGCAAGGGCCTGTGGACCCGGCCGCTGTTCCACGGCGACACCATGCATGTGGGTGACCTTGACCCCGCCCGCCCCGGCCTCGAAAAGTTCGGCGTCTTCGAGGATATCCGCCGCAACGGCGGAATCGGTTCGGCGCTGCTCGATGCGCGCAGCGGCGACGTGCTGTGGACCACCCCCGCCCGCGAAGACACCGGGCGCGGCCTCTCCGCCGATATCGATCCGCGCCATTACGGCGAGGAGTTCTGGGCCTCCAATTCCGACCGCCTGCTGGACACCCGGGGCCAGCCGATCGGCCCGCGTCCGCGCCAGACCAACTTCGCGATCTGGTGGGACGGCGACCTGCTGCGCGAATTGCTGGACGGTACGACGATCTCCAAGTGGGACTGGGAGCGCGGCGTCGCGACGCCGCTGCTGGCCCCGGAAGGACTCGCCGCGAACAACGGCACCAAGGCGACACCCGCGCTCCAGGCCGACCTTATCGGCGACTGGCGCGAGGAAGTGATCTGGCGCCGCGCCGACAACCGGGAACTGCGCATCTACACCACGCCCTACCCGACCGCGCATCGTTTCGTCACGCTGATGCAGGACCCGGTCTACCGGGCGGGCGTGGCCTGGCAGAACACCGCCTACAACCAGCCGCCGCACACCGGCTTCTACCTCGGCGCGCCGCCGCCCGGCGGCAAGTGAGCCTGACCGCCGCAGCAATGGCTACGCCCGGATCATCGGGCTGGCGCCGCTCTCACAGCGCCCTTTCGGACATTTTCCGAACAGACGCTCAGCGGGGAAACAACGGGCCGGTGCTTCCCCGCAGCACCAGTTCATGCGCGAGCCTGAACTGGAAGTCCGCCCCGGCCGCCCTTCCCTCGCGGCGGAAACGGGGGTCGGCCAGGATGTCCACCGCCGCCTTGGCCATCTCCGCCTTGGGTTGCCGCACGGTCGTGATCTGCGGCCAGGCGGTGCGCGACGAGGGGGCATCGTCGAACCCGCAGACCGAGAGGCGCTCGGGCACCGGAATCCCGCATTTCATCGCCGCAATCAGGACTCCAAGCGCCATGTCGTCGTTCGAGGCAAAGATCGCGCTCGGCGGCTCGGGCAGGGTCACCAGGCTTTCGCCAAGCTCCATCCCCGCGCGCGAGGTGAAATCGCCGCGCACGACCAGCCGCTCGTCGACCGCGCCCCCCGCTCCGGCCCCCGCCCCGACCCCCGCCCCGGCCATCGCCGCCCGGAACCCCTCCTCGCGCCGGACCGAGGCACTGTGCGTCACCGGCCCCTGGATAAACGCGATGGCGCGGTGCCCCAGGCCCAGCAGGTGCTCCGTCATCTCCCGCGCCGCGAGGCGGTCGTCCATGCGCACCGTTCCCACCCCGGGCGGCGCCGCGCTCGGCGCCACCAGCACGGTCGGCACGGCTGCCTCGGCAAAGATCGCCATCAATTCGGGATCGTCGCAGATCGGCGGCGCCACGATCGCGCCGTCCAGCCGCAGCGCCGCGATGCCGGCCCGCACTTCGTCGGCCCATCCCCGGACCGACAGGTCGACCGGTTCCACCACCAGGTGATAGCTGCGCGAACGGCAGCCGATCAGCGCCCCGTGCTGGATGTCCGCCGCATACCCCGACACCGGATCGTCGATGAACAGCCCGAGCAGATAGGACCGCGAACTCGACAGGCTGCGGGCAAAGGCGTTGGGGCGATAGTCCAGCTCGGCAACCACCCGCTGCACCGCCTCGCGCAGTTCCGCGCGCACGTGCGCCTCGCCATTGATGACACGCGACACCGTCTTGGGCGAGACACCGGCGCGGGCCGCGACATCCTTGATCGTGACAACACTCATGCCGACATCTTTCCTGGCCGCAGACACATCGCCGCAAACAGCGCGACCCCGGCATAGCAGAGCGCGGGCAGCAGCAAGGCCGGCAGGAGGCCGATGGCATCCGCCGCCGCCCCGGTCAACAACGGCACGATCGCGCCGCCCACCACGGCCATGCACAGCCACATCGACGCGAGCGGCGCGTCGGCCGCATCGGCGGGCATCGCCAGGGCGTAGATCGTGGGATACATGATCGCGTTGCACAGGCCGATGGCGATGAGCGCCGCAGCCCCCGCCGCGCCGGGAAGTCCAGCCGCCGCCGCTGCCAGAACGCCCGCCGCCACCGCCGCAACGAGCAGCAGCCGCGCCTCGGCGATCCGTGTCATCAGCCAGGCTCCGGCAAAACGCCCGGCCATGGCCCCCGCCCAGTAGAAGCTGACCAGCCGCCCGGCGCTCACCGGCGACAGGCCCAGTCGTTCGGGCAGCATCAGCACGTTAGTCATCAGTGTGCCGACCGTCACTTCCGCGCCGACGTAGACAAAGATGGCAAAGATGCCCCAGCACAGCCGGCGGTCCCGCAGCACCGCAAGGATCCGCCGGAGGCGGTTATCGGCCCGCGTCCCGCCCCCAGCGTCCTCCCGCGCCAGCAAGCGGCGATGACGCAGGTAGACTACCGCGAGAACCGCCAGAACCGCGCCGGTCGCCACGAACGGCAAGGCCGCGGCCGTGTCCCGCCCCTCTCCCCGGTGAACGTCGGCGAGCAGGAACGGCGCGCTCACCAGCGGGCCGAGCACCGTTCCCAGCGAATTGAAACCTTGCAGCAGATTGAGCCGGAACGCGGAGCGGCGCGACGGCCCGATCACGGTGACGACGGTATTCGACGCGATCTGCAACACCGTCTGCCCCGAGGACAGCAGCAACAGGGCGCCGAGAATGAGCGCGAAGTCCCGCAGGCCCTGCGCCGCCGCCAAGGCCAGGCAGCCCGCCGCCATCACCGCCAGCCCCGAGGCGATCGCCCGCATGTAGCCGATTCGCACGACGGCGAGCGCGGCGGGCAGCGCAAAGAGCAGGTAGCTGGCATGAAACGCGAACTGGACCAGCAGCACCTTGCCGTAGTCCAGCGCCAGAACCGACTTGAGCTGCGGCACCAGCAGGCTGACCGAAGCGCTCAGGAAACCGCCGATGAAAAACACCCCGACCGAGAGCGCCAGCAGCCGCCGGACCACGGATTCGGCGGTGTCCGAAGCCGTCGCCGGGATCGTGCTGGAAGAGGCGGCACAAGACATCGTGCAGACCTATGGCACCGCTCCAGAGATGGCAAATCGCAAGATCGACAAAATCGACACGGCGAGCCGCCAAACTGACAACGATGTCAGAATGACGGTTGACATCGTTGTCAGGATCGGGTCATTGCAGCCTCACAAAGTAGAAACACATTGGGAGGATTTCATGACGAGGCACGATCTCGTCGCGGGCACGGCGCTCGCGGCTTGTCTTTTTTCCGTATCCGCAGCGCACGCCCAAGAGGCAGCTGTACCGCAGGCAGCCGTACCGCCGGTAGCCGCGCCGGTGACCGTTTCCGACGGCGACATCATCGTCACCGCCACGCGCCGCGAAACCACCCTGCAGTCCACGCCGATCGCCATCTCGGCCTTCAGCCAGGACACCCTGACCAAGAACGGCGTGAAGGACGTGACCGACCTTGCGCGTTTCGTGCCCTCGCTCCAGTTCAACCAGCAGGGTGACCAGTCCGCCGTGCTGCTGACGCTGCGCGGCATCGGCAACGACAGCGCCTATACCGAAGTGGCCGACCCGGAAGTCGCCATCTATGTCGACGGCATCTACTCCCCGCGTTCGCAGGGCGCCTCGGTGCTGATGTACGACATGGAACGCGTCGAAGTGCTGCGAGGGCCGCAGGGCACGCTGTTCGGCCGCAACGCCACCGTCGGCGCGCTCAGCCTGATCTCGGCCAAGCCCAGACTCGGCGTATTCGAGGGCAATGTCGAAGTCACCGCGGGCAATTACGACCGGTTCGGCGTGCGCGGCGCGATCAACATCCCGGTCACCGACACGCTGGCCTTCCGCGTTGCCTTCGTCAGCGACCGGCATGACGGTTATGCCGACTATCAGCCCGCGCCCGATGTCGCCGGCATCAACAAGTCCGCCTTTGTCACCTCGGGCAAGAAGTACTACGCCGCCGACCAGCGCTCGGGCCGCGTCTCGATGCTCTGGCAGCCGGGCGAGCGCTTTTCCTGGAACCTCTCCGGCGAAGCCTTCTGGGACGACGGCGCTCCGGTGATCGGCCTGCTCCAGACCCCGCGCGCGGGCACCAGACGCTGGTCGACGCTCAGCGATACCGCGCCCGATACCGACCGTTACTCGGTGGCGGTCCGCAGTACCATGAACTATGACGTCACCGACGGCATCCAGCTCAGCTACATCGCCGGCTGGTCCCGCATCGGCGGCAGCACCCGCACCGATGCCGACGCCGGCGCGCTCCCGCCAACCGGGGAAGTGGACGCCAGCGGCAACGACCTGCCGCTCGGCGCCTTCAACGAGAACGCCACGGTCTGGTCGCGCTACGACTTCCAGAGCCACGAGCTCCAGCTCAAGTCCTCGGGCGACAATGCCATCGACTGGATCCTGGGCGCCTACTACAGCCACGAAAAGAACAAGATCCGCTTCGATATCGACCAGCGCAACGGCTACCGCGACGGCACCTTCAGCTGGGCGGGCAGCTTCATCCAGGCCGATCGCCAGATCGACAGCCGCGCCGCCTTCGGCCAGGCCGTGTGGCATGCCGCCGACTGGCTGCGCGTGACCGGCGGCCTGCGCTACACTTCGGACAAGAAGAAGGACGTCGGCGGCCGCAACGTCATGTTCGACCATTGCCCCGACACCCTGCCCGCCGACGCCTGCCAGGGCGGCATCTTCGGCGCCTATCCGGGTGCGACGGCCGCCGAACTGGTCGACCTGCTGCCCGGCTACGCGATCTCCAGCAACGATGTGAAAGGCAAGTGGGACAAGCTGACCTACCTTGCCCGCGTCGATGCCGACATCGCCGCCGACACGCTGGGTTACGCCAGCATCTCGACCGGCTTCAAGTCGGGCAACATCCAGGACAATGCGGGCCTCACCGATCCGGAAACCCTGACCAACTACGAAGTCGGCCTCAAGACCCGCATGTTCGACCGCCGCCTGACGCTGAACCTGGCCGCCTACTATTCCGACTTCAAGGGATACCAGGTGAACCAGGCGGTCACTTTCCGCGACGATGAAGGCAACGTCATCCGCAGCCAGATGATCACCCAGAACGCCAAGGGCGCGAAGGCTTACGGCCTGGAAGCGGAAATGAGCGCGGCGCTGACCGGCAACGACCGCCTGAACCTTTCCGCCACCCTGCAGAAGACCCGGCTGGAGGATCTCGAAAGCGTCGACGGCCGCCTCTACGACGGCAGCAAGCAGTCCTCGATCGTGCAGCTGAGGGGCAACGAACTGGCCCATGCCCCGCGCTTCTCGGCAACGGCAAGCTACGAGCATGACTTCGTGCTGGCGAGCGGCGCCCGGATCACCCCGCGCGTCACCACCCACTACGAGACACGCAGCTGGCTGAGCTACTTCAACGGCGATGCCAATCCCTTCGTGAATGCCAACGATCCGGACGACAACATGCCCGATCGCGGCACCAACGGCACCTCGTGGGACAAGCAGAAGGCCTACTTCCGCTCCGACGCCTCGATCCGCTTCACCACGGCGGACGACAAGTACACGGTCGAGGCCTTTGTCCAGAACATCGAGAACGGGCACATCCGCACCGGTGCCGGCGCCTTTGGCGCGCCGCGCTACGATCCGGTGTTCCTCTCGAACCTGCAGCCGCCGCGGACCTGGGGCCTGCGCGCCCGCGCCAGCTTCTGACCGGCCACTGAAAGGACAGGACCATGACGAGCGACGATCCCTCTTCCGGTCGCATCGTCATCCTGGGCGGCGGCACGGCCGGATGGCTGGCCGCCGCCTACCTTGCCCGCACGCTGGGGATGCGCGACGTCGTGCTGGTGGAATCCAGCCGGATCGGCATCATCGGCGTGGGCGAGGGCACGTTTCCCACCATCCGCACCACGCTGGCGGGCCTTGGCATCGGCGAGGCGGAATTCCTCACCCGCGCCGATGCCACGTTCAAGCAGGGCGTGCTGTTCGAAGGCTGGGCCACGGGTGCCGACAGCTATTTCCACCCCTTCAACATGCCGGTGGGCGGCGAGGACGAGGCGCTGCTGCCGCACTGGATCGCCGCCGCCGAGGACCCCGCCCGCCCGTCATGGGCCGATGCGGTGACCGTGCAGGAACGGCTGATCCGCGCGGGCCGTGCGCCCAAGCGGCCCGGCGATCCCGATTTCTCGGGGCCGATGAACTACGCCTACCACTTCGACGCGGCCCGCTTTGCCGACTATCTGCGCGACATTTCCATCGCCGCCGGCGTCACCCGGATCGAGGGCACGGTGGCAAGCGCCGAACGCGCGCCCGATGGCGACATCGCGGCGCTGATGCTGACGGACGGCCGCCGCGTCGCAGGCGGGTTCTTCCTCGATTGCTCCGGCTTTTCCGCCCTGCTCATCGGCAGGACGCTCGGCGCCGGGTTCACCTCCTGCGCGGACTACCTGTTCAACGACCGGGCACTGGCCCTGCAACTGCCCTACGATTGCCCGGACGCCCCCGTGCGCCCCTATACGCTGGCGACCGCGCATGACGCGGGCTGGACCTGGGACATCGGCCTCAGCGAGCGGCGCGGCATCGGCTATGTCTATTCCAGCCGCCACTGCTCGGACGAGGAAGCGGAGGCGACCTTGCGCCGCTACCTCGGCCCCCAGGGCGCCGCCCTCGCCCCGCGCCCGCTTCGTTTCGAGACCGGCTACCGCGAAACCCAGTGGATCGGCAACTGCGTGGCGCTGGGCCTGTCCGCCGGGTTCTTCGAGCCGCTGGAATCGACCGGCATCATGCTGATCGAGGCGGCGCTGAAGATGATCGGCGACTTCCTCGTTCCCGCCGACCGGACCGCCCGGGAGGCCGCCGCCCGCAGCTTCAACCGGCTCATGGCGGCGCGGTTCGAGCGCATCGTCACCTTCCTCAAGCTGCACTACTGCATCACCCGCCGCACCGACACCGCCTACTGGCGCGACAATGCCGATCCCGCCTCGATCCCAGAGAACCTGCGGGACATGCTCTTGCAGTGGCGCCGCCGTCCACCTTCCCGGTTCGATTTTGTCGTCGACCTCGAGACCTTCCTGCCGCCAAGCTACCACTACATCCTCTACGGCATGGGTTTCGAGACCCGGCTTGCGGCGGGCGAGCGCCATTATCCCGGTGACCGAGAAGCCCGCGAGGCCTTTGCCCGCGTCCGCGCCGCGCAGACCGGCGCGCTTGGCGCCCTGCCCGACCACCGCAGCCTGCTGAACCACTATCACGCCCGCACGGGCACCGCTCCAGCCAAGGTTTCCCGATGACTTCGAAGATTGCCGCCCTGCTGACCGCCCTCACCCTCGGCACCGGCCTGACCGCCCCGGTGCAGGCCCAGACACCCGTCCAGACGACCGCCAGCCAGTCGGCGGAATCCCGCGCCGAAGCACTGGTCAAGGCGATGACGCTGGACGAAAAGCTGCAACTGATCCACGGCTACTTCCCGCCGCTGGCGAAACCGGTGCCGCCGATCGCCATGATCCCGTCGGCCGGGCACATCCCCGGCATCCCCCGCCTCGGCATCCCCACCTTGCGCGAGAGCGACGCCAGCCTCGGCGTCGCCAACCAGATCGAGCAGCGCAAGGGCGACGTCGCCACCGCGCTGCCCGCCAGCATCGCCACCGCCGCCACCTTCAACCCCCGCCTCGCCTACCAGGGCGGGGCGATGATCGGTGCGGAAGCGCGCGCCAAGACGTTCAACGTGCTGCTGGCAGGCGGCGTCAACCTCACCCGCGACCCCTGGAACGGGCGCAATTTCGAATATCTCGGCGAAGACCCGCTGCTCGCGGGGATCATGGTGGGCGCCCATATCAAGGGCGTACAGAGCAACCACATCGTCTCCACCATCAAGCATTTCGCGCTCAATTCGCAGGAGACCGGCCGCACCGTGCTCGACGCCCGCATCGATCCGGCGGCGCTGCGCGAAAGCGACCTTCTGGCCTTCGAGATCGGCATCGAGCAGGGCCAGCCCGGCTCGGTCATGTGCGCCTACAACAAGGTGAACGGCGACTATGCCTGCGAGAACGACTGGCTGCTCAACCACGTGCTGAAGCGGGCCTGGGGCTACAAGGGCTGGGTCATGTCCGACTGGGGCGCGGTCCATTCGACCGAGAAGGCCGCGATCAACGGGCTGGACCAGGATTCCGGGCAGGAACTGGACGACCGCATGTTCTTCGACGACCGCTTTGCCGAGGCGGTAAAGGCGGGGCGCATTCCGATGAGCCGCCTCGACGACATGGTCCGGCGCATCCTGTTCGGCGTGATCGACAGCGGACTGATGGACGATCCGGTGCCCGAAACCCCGCAGCCGATCGACTATGCCGCCCATGCCGAGGTCGCCCAGCGCGCCGCCGAGGAGGGCATCGTGCTGCTCAGGAACGAAGGCGACCTGCTGCCGCTGGCGCGCAGCGCAAAACGGATCGTGCTGATCGGCGCCCATGCCGATGTCGGCGTGCTGTCCGGCGGCGGCTCGTCGCAAGTCCGCTCGGTCGGCGGCGCGCCGGTGGAGATCCCGCTCACCAAAGGCGCCGCCGCCTCCTTCGCGCGGATCACCTGGCACGCCTCCTCGCCGCTCAAGGCCATCAAGGCGCTCGCCCCCGGTGCCACGGTTGTCTACCTCGACGGCAGCGATCCCAAGGCCGCGGCACAGGCAGCCCGCGGCGCGGACATCGCCATGGTCTTCGCCTGGGCCTGGCGCACCGAAGCGCAGGACCCCGAAAGCATGGCCCTGCCGGACAACCAGGATGCGCTCATCGAAGCGGTCGCCGCCGCCAACCGCAAGACGCTGGTGGTCCTGGAAACCGGCGGCCCGGTGCTGATGCCCTGGGCAAGCCGCGTCCCAGCGATCCTGCAGGCCTGGTATCCCGGCCAGCGCGGCGGCGAGGCGATCGCCAATATCCTGTTCGGCAAGGTCGATCCCTCCGGCCGCCTGCCGATCACCTTCCCCGCCAGCGCCGCGCAGGCGCCCCGCCCCGAGCCGCTCGGGCTTGCCGAACTGCGCGCCGCCGACGCACGCCGCGACGCCGGTGACAAGACCGTCTACGGCATGAGCGGCGGCGTCGCGCCCTTCTCGGCCGACTACCGCGAGGGCGCCGATGTCGGCTATCGCTGGTATGCGGCGCGGAACCAGCAACCGCTGTTCCCGTTCGGCTTCGGCCTCTCCTATACCCGTTTCGGCTATGCCAATCTCAAGGTCACCGACGGCACCCGGCTGACGGTCGAATTCGATGTCACCAACAGCGGACAGCGCGAAGGCGCCGACGTGCCGCAGCTCTATGTCGAGGCGGCCAGTGCCGCCGGCACCCGCGCCTACCGCCTTTCCGGTTTCGAGAAAGTCCGCCTGGCCCCGGGCGAGACCCGCCACGTGACGCTCACGGTCGATCCGCGCGTCATCGCCCGGTTCCAGCGAACCGGCAACGGCACCGAAAGCTGGAGCGTGGATGCCGGGGCCTATCCGCTGCGGATCGGCCATTTCGCCGGCGATGCCGCGCTGAGCGGGACCGCCCGCCTCGATGCCCTTAGCGTAAAACCGTAACACCGACCTGCGTGGGGCTTGACGTATCGCAGGTTGGTCAAGCCCGCGCGGCGGGTGCCTCTGCCCGGATGCCGCCGAGCGCCACGTACTTCATCTCGAGGTACTCCTCGATGCCGACCGCCGCCCCCTCGCGCCCGAGGCCGGATGCCTTGACGCCGCCGAACGGCGCCACCTCAGTGGAGATCAGCCCCTCGTTGACGCCCACCATGCCGAACTCCAGCCCTTCCACCACGCGGAAGATGCGCCCCATGTCGCGCGCGCAGACATAGGCGGCAAGGCCGAAGGGCGTATCGTTGGCCAGCGCCACCGCCTCCTCCTCCGCGGCGAAACGGAACAGCGGGGCGACCGGACCGAAGGTTTCCTCGGCAAATATCGTCGCGTCGCGCGGCACCTCTTTCAGCACCGTCGGCGCGAAGAACGTGCCGCCAAGCGCATGACGATGCCCGCCGCAAGCAAGCTGCGCGCCGCGCGCCAGAGCGTCGCCGACATGCTCCTCCACTTTGGCGACCGCCGCCGCGTCGATCAGCGGGCCGATCGCGCTGCCGGGCACGGTTCCGGGGGCAACGACGAGCCTGGCGGTCTCGGCAGCCAGCCGCTCGGCAAAGGCGTCGTAGATGCCGTCCTGCACGAGAAACCGGTTGGCGCCGATGCAGGACTGGCCGCTGTTGCGGAACTTCGCCATCATCGCCGCCGCCACCGCCGTCTCGAGATCGGCATCGTCGAACACGATGAACGGCGCATTGCCGCCCAGTTCCATGCTGGCCCGCTTGATGCCCGGCGCGCACTGCGCCAGCAGCAGCGCACCGATCTCGGTCGACCCGGTGAACGAGAGCTTGCGCACCGCCGGATTGGCCGTCAGTTCGCCGCCGATCGCCCCGGCCGCCCCGGTGACGACATTGCAGACCCCGGCCGGCAGCCCGGCGCGCTCGGCCAGCACGCCGAGCGCCAGCGCGGTCAGCGGCGTCTGGCTCGCGGGCTTGATCACCCCGGTGCAGCCCGCCGCCCAGCCGGGAGCGGCCTTGCGGGTGATCATGGCCGCCGGGAAATTCCACGGCGTGATCGCGGCAAAGACCCCGACCGGCACCTTCTGCACCAGGATCCGGCGCCCTTCGAGGTTCTGCGGAATGATCTCGCCATCCACGCGCTTGGCTTCCTCGGCGAACCATTCCGCAAAACTGGCGGCATAGAGCACCTCGCCGCGCGCCTCGGCCAGCGGCTTGCCCTGTTCCGAGGTGATCAGCAGGGCCAGGTCGTCCGCGTGGCGCAGCATCAGTTCGAAGAAGCGGCGCAGGATCACGCTGCGCTGCTTGGCGAGCATCGCCCGCCAGGCAGGAAGCGCCTGCCCTGCCGCTGCCACCGCGCGCCGGGTTTCCGCCGCCCCGGCTTTCGGGACACGCGCGATGAGTTCGCCATTGGCGGGATTGCGGACATCGATGGTCTCGCCGCTGTCGGCGGGCAGCCAGGCGCCGCCGATCAGCATCGCCTGGCGCAGCAGATCGGGATCGGCCAGCGGCAAGGTTACGGGTTGTTCCATGGCGCGTCCTTTCAGGCGGGGTTGCGACCGACAAAAAACAGCGCGTCGGCATCGGGGGTGGGATCGAGCCCGGCCGCTTCCTGGCCGCGCCGCAGCGCCGCCATGTCGCGCTGGTAGACCCGGGCGGTGGGATGGCGCAGCGGGCCGCCGTTGTAGCCCTGCAGCCAGCCCTCGTACTTCCACAACAAGCGGTTGATCAGGCCGCCTCCGGCCTGCGGCACGCTGGCGAACGCCTTGCGGGCAGGATCGATGCGGTGAAATTCCGCCGTCGCCTCGTCGAAGCGGCGCTCGCGGATCATGTCGAACACGCGCGGCAGTACCGGCCCGAAAAAGGCCGAGAAATTGGTACCGCAGAAGGGCACGTCGATCAGCTGGGCGAGCGGGATGAATTCGTGCTCCATCGGGAAGGAGATCACCACCTCGTCCTGAAAGGCGCGGTGCACCTCGATCGGTCCCATGATATGCGGCATGCCGCCCTCGGCCTTGATCGCCACGACATTGGGGCAATCGTCGACAAGGCGGCGCAGGAGATCGACCGGCATGTCGATCGGGCTGAACCGGCCAAAACCCCAGGTCGGGATCGGGAACAGCATCACGGCAAGGTCGGTCGCGTCGCAGAACGCCTTGGTATAGGCGTAGACCTCTTCCAGCGACTGGGGGTAAAAGCAGGGCGGATAACCGAGCAGGACAAGCTCCGCCCCCGCCTCCGCGGCAAGCCGCGCGGCGACGATGTTGTCCTCCAGCGTGTTGAACACCGCGTGGTGGACCACGAAGATCCGTCCCGCCGCCTGCTCCACCATCACCTCGACGAAACGCCGGTACTCTTCCATCGACATCACCACTTCGGAACAGGCAAGCGCCCCCACGAAGCCGTGCGCGATCGTTGTCTCGACATCGTGGCGGGCAGCCTGTTCGTTGAGGGCGGTGCAATCGCCGGTCACGGTCGGGATCACGACATTGGCGACCCCCAGCATCTTCTCGCGCGCCCAGGCACGGGCTTCGGACTTGGTGTAGACGGGCATGCTGCGAACTCTCCGAAGGTTTTAGAGAACTGGGGCGATCACTTGCCTTTCGAAACGGGACGGATCGGTGCTGGAATGGTCGAACCGATCCCGAGCCGCCGGGCCCGCGCGGCGCACATCCCGGCCACGGCGAGGTCCTGGATCGCCGCGCCCACCGACTTGTAGAGCATGATCTGGCGCGCATCGCCGCGCCCGGGGTGCCGGCCGCCGACCACCTCCGCGAGGGACACCAGCTTGTCGGCAAAGGCCACGCCTTCGCTGCGTGCGGCGATCATGTCGCCGGTGTCATGGGCGACTTCCTCGACCATGTCGGCAACGATGAGGTCGGCGCGCGCAACCGCCACGGAATCGATCTCGCGCTGCTCGGGCAGCGTCGAGCCGATCGAGACAACGGTCATGCCCGGGCGCAGCCAGCGGCCGAGCAGTGTCGGCGTCTCGTCGCGCGACCGCGCCGCGCAGATCACGAGATCGCTGGCCGCAACCGCCGCTTCGGCACTGGCGGCTGCCGTCACCGCGATGCCCGTTTCCGCCATGGCCGCACAGAACGCGGCCCGGCTGGCTTCGCTCGGGCTGAAGACCAGCACCTGTGCGAGCGGTCCCGACTGTGCCAGCGCCTCGAGATGGGTCCGCGCCTCGAAGCCGGAACCGATCACCGCCACGCGCGGCCGTGACTGGGCAAGCAGCCGCCGCGCGGCCAGCGCCGACGTGGCCGCCGTGCGAAAGCCGGTGATGGCATTGCCGTCGAGCAAGGCATCGAGCGCCATCGTCTGCCCGTCGAACAGCGAAATGAGGTAGGACGCCGCCCCGGCCGCGGGCGAGGCGGCGATCAGCTTGGCTCCCATGACCGCCTGCCCCGGCATGATCCCGGTCAGCGAACGCAGCCACACCCCTTCTCCACGCGCCATTGTCCTCGGCGGAAACCCCGCCTCCGCCAAGGGCGCTGCATAAGCCGCGCCAAGCGCCGCCACCGCCCCGGCCCAATCGAAGACCGACCTCACCTCGTCATCCGACAGGACCAGGGTCTCGTACAATTCGCGCTGCATGATGCCCTCTCCCGGCCCTGCGTAACTTTTGCGGCGATTAAGTTCACTATTGACGCATGTCAATCTGATTATTGATTTGCTATCCTCAGCTGTCCGGCATTGTGGTACCTCGGCCGCAAAGGAGCTTTCCGTGTCCGATCAAGACCTAGTCCGGCTGCGCGCCCTGCTCGACGAGACCATCGAGCGCGGCGAGGAGCGCCTGCCGCCCGAAACGCGTCTGAGCGAGGAACTCGGCGTAACCCGCGGCCGCCTGCGAACCTTGCTCAAGCACCTCGAGAGCGAGGGCGCGATCTGGCGCCATGTCGGCAAGGGCACGTTCATCGGCCAGCGGCAGTTCATCGAACCCCTCGCCGTGGCGGCGAACTTCAGCGTCGACGATATCCTGCATGCACGCGGCGTGCTCGAACCGCAGCTGGCGGCCGAAGCGGCCATCCACGCCGTGCCCGAAGATCTCGCCGCGATGGACGCATGCCTGGCCGAAATGGCACTGTCACACTCGATGCTGCAGTGGAAACGGCTGGACGAAAAGCTGCACCGCACGATCGCGCAGGCCACCCACAACGTCCTGCTGGTGACGCTTTACGATACGCTCCGCGCCCAGATGAAGTTCACGCTCGATCGGCGGATCGACCAGGTTTTCGGGGCGGAACCCGGCCCGAAGGAAAACACCGACAACGAGCACCACAAGGTCGTCGAGGCGATCCGGAAGCACGACCCGCAAGCGGCCGAAACCGCCATGCGCGAGCACTTGCGGGCACTGCGCGCCAAGCTGTTCGGATTACGCTGAAAGGATTGGCACGCGCCGCGCACCTGCTCCAACGCTTCGCATGGCAAAATTGAGTGCATCAATACAAATTGATTTGCATGGCACTCCTCCTTCCGAAGGCAATCGCGGCAAGACCTGCCGGAACACGTGCGCAACGGATCCCGCCGCGCCGCATGGGGCACTTTTTTCTTTCGCTAGCGGTTGACGATAAAGACCACATGATGAAATACCATCCCACATAAGACATCGCTCAAAATGGGAGAGAGCATGAGCAAGCTGGTCTGGAGCCGCCGCGAGATGTTGGCGCAAAGTCTGGCGACCTCGGCCGTCGTCTCGTCGATGGCGCTCACCGCCGGGCAGGCCAAGGCCGCTCCCGCAGGCGCACAGGAACCGCTGGGTTCCGGCATCGCGCCGGGCGACGACGTGGTATGGCTCGATGGCGGCACGCCCTCCGCCCACGAAGGCCAGTCATGGGGCCAGCCCTGGCCGCGCGGCACCCGGTTCGACAGGCGCGGTTACGTTCTCGAAGGCGCAGGCGGCGCCCGCGAGGCGCTGCAGACATGGCCGATGGCCTGGTGGCCCGACGGCTCGATCAAGTGGACCGGGCACGCGGCCGCCGCCAACGGCGCCCGCGCCGGTTCCCTGCGCGTCGCGCCCGGCAGCGCCCGGCCCGCGCAGACGCTATCCCTGCGCGAGGCAGGCGATGCCATCACCGTCACCGTGGGGCAGACCGTCTGGACGGTCGGCCGTTCGGGCGAGGCGCTGATCCGCTCCGCGAACGTCGGTTCGGCGCAAGTACTGCAATCGGTGCGCCTGCTCGCCAGCGCGCAGGACCGCGCCGACGACGAGGACGGCGCCCCCGGGTTGACCCGCTGGACCAGCAGCATCGACAGCGCGACGGTCGAACAGAGCGGCCCGATCCGCGCCGTCATCAAGCTCGACGGCCGCCATCGCGGTGAGGCGAGCGACAGTGCGGGCGACTGGATGCCCTTCTGCGTCCGCCTCTACTTCCACGCCGGATCGGACAGCGTGCGGCTGGTCCACTCGATGATCTTCGACGGCGACCCGACCACACGTTTCATTCGCGGACTGGGCCTGGAGGGCGGCGTGCCGATGCGCGGCGCGCTGCATGACCGCCACGTCCGTTTCGCGGGCGAGAATGGCGGCCTCTGGGGCGAGGCGGTGCGCCCGCTGACCGGCCTGCGCCGCGATCCCGGCAAGGCTTTCCGCGACGCACAAGTGGCGGGCGAGGCCGTCCCTCCACTCGACCAGATGGGCGCGGCGGTGCGCCAGAACCTCGAATATATCCCGGCTTGGGGCGATTTCCGCCTGCGCCAACCCAATTCGGACGGTTTTACCATCGTCAAGCGCACCCGGCCGGGCTGCGGCTGGGTAGACGTCGACACCGCCGGGCGCGCACCGGGGCTGGGTTATGTCGGCAGCCCTTCGGGCGGGGTCGCCTTCGGCATGCACGACTTCTGGCAGCGCTGCCCGGTCGGCCTCGACATCGCCGATGCTGCCAGGGACACCGCGCGCTTCACGATCTGGTACCACGCCCCCGATGCCCCGGCGATGGACCTGCGCTTCTATCACGACGTCATGGGCATGGAGAGTTACGAGGCGCAGAACCGCGGCCTCGACGTGACGTATGAGGATTATGAACCCGGCTGGGGCGATGCCTCCGGGATCGCGCGGACCACCGAATTCCGCATCTGGGCGCTGCCCGCCACGCCGCCGCGCGAACGACTGGCGCACATGGGCAAGGGCCTTGCCACCCCGCCGCGCCTCGTCCCCAATGTCGCGCGGGTCCACGCGGCCGGGCTGTTCGGGCCGTGGAGCCCGATCGCCGCGGGCGGGGCGCTGCGCGGCAAGATCGAGGCGCGCGCGAAACAGGAACTCGATTTCTACATCGGGCAAGTCGAGCAGCGGCGCTGGTACGGCTTCTGGAACTACGGCGACGTCATGCACAGCTATGACAACGACCGGCACGTGTGGCGCTACGACATCGGCGGTTTCGCCTGGGACAACAGCGAACTGTCGACCGACATGTGGCTGTGGTACGGCTTCCTGCGCACGGGCCGCGCCGACGTGTTCCGGCTTGCCGAGGCGATGACCCGCCACACGGGCGAGGTCGACGTCTACCATGCCGGCCGCTTCAAGGGCCTGGGCACCCGCCACGGCGTGCAGCACTGGGCGGACAGTTCGAAGCAGCCGCGCATCTCCAACGCCGCCTATCGCCGTTTCTACTATTACCTCACCACCGACGAGCGCTGCGGCGACCTGATGCGCGCCCTGGTGGACAGCGATCATGCGCTCAAGACCGTCGACATCGGCCGCAAGGTGCTGCACCGGGCCGAACCGCTCGCCGGAACCGGCGCGGTGGTGGCCGACCAGCCGCTGCCCGAGGGCCAGATCTTCATGCAGTTCGGCACCGTCTGGGGCTCGCTGCTGGGCGCCTGGCTGACCGAGTGGGAGCGCACGCGCGACACCCGCTGGCGCGACCGCATCGTGGCCGGAATGCGCTCCATCGCCGCGTTGCCCAAGGGCTGGCTGGCGGGCGGCGGCGCGTTCGATCTCGCCTCCGGCCGCTTCGTGGGGGGCGGCAAGGAGGTCAACATGAGCCACCTCAACGGCGTGTTCGGCGTGTTCGAGATCACCGCCGAACTGCTGGAACTCGTGGACGAACCGGCCTTCCGCAAGACCTGGCTGGAATACTGCGAGCTCTACAACGCCCCCGAGGCGGAGTTCCGCGCCCGCACCGGCGCATCGGGCAAGGGCCGCGCGCTGGCGCAGGCGCATTCGCGCTACACCGCCTATGCCGGGGTGCAACTCGGCAAGCCGGAACTGGTCCGGCGTGCCTGGGGCGAATTCTTCGGCGCGGGCGACCGCGAAGGCCGCGACCAGTCGCGCGGGGCACACAAGGTCACCGGGGCCGCGGTGCTCAAGCCGGTGGACGAGATCGCCGAAGTTTCCACCAACGACGCCGCGCAGTGGGGCATCGCCGCCGCCGTGAACCTGACACTGATCGGGGATGCGCTGGAGTGAAACGCCTCGCCGCCGTCCTGTTGCTTGGGCTTCTGTCGGCGGCGGCGCCGCCGCAAACGGACGGCTTCCGCCACGGCCTGTCCCACTGGCGGGTCGAGGCGGAAGCGCCCTCGCGCGTCACCGTGCGGGACGGGGTGATGGACATCGATACGCCCGAAGGTATCTCGGTCTGGTGGGGCGAGGAACTGCGCGCGCCCGTCGCCATCGAATACGAGGTCATGGCGGTGTCGGCGGGCGGGCCGAACGATGCGGTGAGCGACGCCAACGCCTTCTGGATGGCCTCCGACCCGGCGGCGCCGGACGGATCGCCCCTCTCCCGCCCGCGCAGCGGGGCCTTTGCCGACTACGACACGCTCAGGACCTATTACCTGGGCATCGGCGGCAATCGCAACACCACTACGCGAATGCGCCGCTACGTAGGGGAACCGGGCAATCGTCCGCTGCTGCCCGAGCACGACCGGGCGGATCCGGCGGCGCTATTGGTGGCCAATCGCTGGGTGCCGGTGCGGCTTGCCACCGATGGCGGGACGGTGACGGTGGACTTCGGCGGCAAGCGGCTGTTCACGATGACCGACGCCGCGCCCTACCGCCGGGGCTGGTTCGCCTTGCGCACAACCAAAAGCCACCTGCGCATCCGCAATTTCCGCATCGTGCCGCTGGGGACAAAGCGCTGAGAGACCGCTCGGAAGCGGCCTCCAGTGCCGGTCACGCTCCCTCGGACGGGATCTTCAAGCCATGGCGCGCCGCGAAGCGGGCAAAACGCGTCAGCCACAGGCCCGCGCGGCCGTCCGGCTCGAACAGCGGCGCGCCGTGGCCGCCCTTCTCGATCACATAAAGCTCAGACGGAATTTTTGCGGCCCGGCATCCCTCGAACATGGCAAGGCTGTTGCCGCAATCGACCACGGTATCGTCCGCCGCATGACCAAGCAGGATCGGCGGGGTCGCGGCGGGCACATCGAGTTGCAGCGAATAGCGCCGCGACAGGTCCTCGCCCGGGTTCGGCCCCAGCAGTTCGCTGCGCGACTGGCCATGGGCGAGCGGCGGCATCATGCTGACGACCGGGAAGAACATGCCCGCCACCAAAGGCCGCGCATCCTGCGCATCGGCGGCGTCCACCGGATCGTAGACTTTGGCCGCAAAGCGCGTGGCAATGCTGCCGCAGAGGTGTCCGCCCGCCGAAAAGCCGATGGTCGCCACATTGGCCGGATCGACGCGCCACTTCGCGGCGTTGGCGCGGATCAGCCGCATCGCGCGCTGGGCGTCCTGCAAAGGCGTGTCCGGCCCGCCCGACCAGCCGTCATGCGGCAACCGGTAGAGCAGTTCGAAGGCCGTCACCCCCTGCGATGCGAACCAGCGCGAGATCGCGGACGGCTTTGTGCCCATCGCCACCCGCGCATAACCGCCGCCGGGAAACATCAGCACCGCCGCCCCGGTGGGCTTGGTCGCCGGGCAGACCGTCAGCATCGGCGTCGCCACGTGCGGCCAGGCAAAATCGTCGGGATTGTTCTTGTTGGAGCGCAGCACCCGCTCCTCCTTCACACCGCCCTTGGGCAGCCCCGGCGGCGATCCCGGCCAGATCGGGAAACGCTCGAACGCAGGGCCTTCGCCCGCCTGCGCCAGCGCGCGGGCCGGAAGCAGCGGGGCTGCGGCCAGCGCGCCCAGCGAGGTCAGGAACAGGCGGCGGTCATTCGGCATGGGGCACTCTCCCGGTAATGGCTTGGATGCGGGGCGTGAAGGCGCGGATGAAGCGGTAGTTTTCCGGCTCAGGGCGCGGCAAAATGCCGCTCCAGCCGGTCGGCTTCCGCCGGGGTGATGGGCATGACCGCACCGTGCTTGGGCCCGGCGAAATTGGTCGCCTTCATCGGCGATCCCGGTTCGTTGAACCGGCCGAGATTGCGGAAATGCTTGAAGTCGCTGGTTTCGGAAAAGCCCATGTTGTTGGGTTTCGCACCGAACACGTCATACATCAGCACATACGTATCCGTTCCCGAGCGGCGCCACAGGTTGGGCGCCTCGGTGCCCACCGTCTCGGGATCGACGGGAGTGGGATCAAACGCATAGCCGCCGTTGATCCTGTCCGAAACCGCCTGCCGGAGATGGCCGGGCCGCTCGTGCGCGACGTAGAACAAGTGGAACTTGCCGCCGATGCGGGTGATGTCGCCGTCGATCGACCCGACGTTCGGCTTCGGATAGGCAAACAGGGCCTGCGGCGGCCGGGTCAGCGTGGTGAAGGCATCGTCGGCATAGGAATAGACCATGTGTTCGGTCCCGGCGCCGTCCCGCGTGGTGTAATAGACCATCATCTTGCGGGCCTTGGGGTCGTAGATCGTCTCCGGCGCCCAGGCCGCGCTCAGATTGGCGGTTTCGGGGAACAGCCGGTCGACATGGACGATGGCATGGGTCCACTGCACCAGATCGCGCGACTTCATGAAGATCAGCGAGCGATTGTTGCCCCAGCCGTGGGTCGCCTTGGGACGTTCCCATTCGGTATCGCGCAGGCCCTCGCGCTGGGCGTAGATGTGCAGGTCGGTCATGCTAAGATAGAACGCGCCGTCCGGCCCGCGCACGATGTGCGGATCGCGAATGCCCTGCTGTTCGGCAATGCCGCGGCCGCTGAGCACCGGCTGGCCGCCGTTGACGTCGGTAAACGTGTAACCGTCGCGCGAGACGGCGATGTGCAGCGAATGGGTCTCGTCCCGGAAATAGACCATGAGGTAGGCCGTGCGCGCGCGCTCCGGCGGCACCGGCGCCGCCTTCTGCCCGGCAAGGCTCGGCACGATCTCGAGCTGCCTCGCTGCGCCGGCAGCCGCGCCGGCAGCCGACCTGGCTGCGGCACCCCCGGCCGTGACCTGCGCCTCCCCGACCGCCGGCGCGCCGCAAAGCGCGGCCAATCCGGCGGCGACCAGCCCCACAACCCTTGCCTTCATGTCCTCTCTCCGCTTGCCCGGCCCTGCGCGGCCTTTCATTCGACTTCCAGCACGGTGACCGATTTCGACGGCAGCACCAGTTCCACCTCGCCGCCCGACAGGTGCACGGCCAACGGGCGCGGCACGAAGGGATCCGCCTTGTCGAAGGTGATCCGGGTATCGATGGCGTCCGCCGTCAGCACTTGCGCGCCCGCGCGGTGCCAGCGGCCACCCGCCAGATGGATCCGCAGGCGGTTCGCCCTTGCCGGGTCGAGATTGGCGATGGTGACGTGCAGCCTGCCGCCGGCATCGCGCGAGGCGGACAGGTCGATGCCGGCAAGCCGCACATCGCCATGGACGTAGTCCGGCGTCTCGACCTGCACGGGCAGCGCCGTGGCCCCCTGATGGACCTTGTACATGTCGAAGACATGGTAGGTCGGGGTGACGACCATCGCGCTCCCGCGCGTCAGGACCAGCGACTGGATCACGTTCACCATCTGCGCGAGGTTGGCCATCCTGACCCGGTCGGCGTGACGGTTGAAGATGTTGAGGCTCTTGGCCGCGATCAGCGCATCGCGCAGGGTACTTTCGAGATAGAGCTGGGAAGGCGCATCCTTCTCGCTTTCGAACCACCCGCCCCACTCGTCCACCGCCAGCGCGACACGCCTGCCCGGATCGTAGCGGTCCATGATCTCGGCATGACGGCGGATCAGTTCGTCGGTAAGCGCGACCCGGGCCAGCGCCGCCGCCCAGCCGCTCTCGTCAAACCCTACGTTGCGGCCCTTGGCGTGCCAGTCGTTGCCTGCAAACGTGTAGAAATGCAGCGACAGCCCCCACATCAAGGGCGTGTCGCCGGTGAGGCCAAGCGGCGTCGGTTTCGGCCGCCACAGCATGGCCTGCGCCATCACCCGCTCGGTCCAGGCATAGTCGTCGGTATCGGCGCCGACGGCGATCAGCCTTGCCCGCGCGCCCGAATAGGTGCGCAGGAAGGCCGCGTAGTGGCGGAATGCCGCCGCGTACGTGTCGGCGCTCATGTTGCCGCCGCAGCCCCAGCTTTCGTTGCCCACGCCGATGTAGGGCACCTGCCAGGGCGCGGGGTGACCGTTGGCCGCCCGCTCCTGCCCGGGCGCACTGTCCTGCGGGGCCGTCATGTAGCGCAGCCAGTCATCCGCCTCCCGCACGCTGCCGCTGCCAAGGTTGACCGAGACAAACGCGCTCGCCCCGATCTGGCCGAGGAAGTCCATGAATTCGTGGGTGCCGAAGGCGTTGGTCTCGGGCGTCCGGCCCCATGCGGAATTGATCCCGCGCGGCCGCTTGTCCGCCGCCCCGATGCCGTCGCGCCAATGGTAGCCATCGGCAAAACAGCCGCCCGGCCAGCGGATGACCGGCACCCTGACCCGCCGCAGCGCGGCAACGACGTCGGAGCGGATGCCGCGCAGGTTGGGGATCGGCGAATCCGGCCCGACCCAGATGCCCTCGTAGACGCCGCGCCCGAGATGCTCGACGAACTGGCCGTAGATGTTCGGATCGATGGTGGGGCCGCCAGCTTCTACGGATACGGTCGCGCGCGACTGGAGCGTGGTGCGCGCGCCCGAAGCGGACCTTGCCCCGCCATCGCTTCCGGCGCTGGTCCCGGCACTGGCGGGAGACGTCATGCCGCTCGCCGCCAGCAGCAGCGCAAGCCCGCAGGCCAGGCTCCGGCGCGATCGAGACATCTCCCCTCCTTTTAGGCCGTAAACTCATAAATGGCGCCATCGAGGCGCCCAAATGGCGAACAGTTCGGTCCGAAGTGACTGCCGGGCGGGCTGGTTGCCCGTCCAAGGTCGCTTCGGTTCGAAATGGAAGCCATTTGGGCGTCCCTTCGGGATTTGACCAAAATGGTCCATCGCTGCGTCAGGAAGCCTTGAAATATGGACATATTCCTTCGCCTTCCTTCCTGGCGCTGAACCATTTTGCTTCAAACCTCGATGACGCCGTTTATGAGTTTACGGCCTAATTGTCGGACTAGAGATGATGCCTCATTTCGCACCCGTCAACCACATTTCGGGACGAAAGGTCATATTTCGGGTTGATAAGGGAGCCGGTAGCCAGACGGTCTGGATGGCGTCCTCCATCCAGACCGTCTTTATCCGGCCGTCACATCGTGAAGCGCACGCCGACACGGAACGTGCGGCCGATCGCGTCGAAGTCCGAGATGCCCGAAGGACCGTTGGCCACATAGGGATTGATCAGCTGGTTGAAGACGTTGGTGACGCTCAGATAGGCCTCCCAGTCGTGATCGACCGGCAGCTTTGCCGAAATCCGGGTATCGAACAGCACCTGTCCGGCAAAATGGCGCTGCGGCAGATCGCTGACGAGCGTGCTCTTGTCATAGGCGCCGCCACCGATGAAACGCGCCTGGTTAAACAGCGAGACCGCGCCGATGCGCAAGTCCGCCTGCCCGGTCAGGCGCCAGTGCGGCGCGGTGCCGATCTGGCCAGCACGGTCGATCGCCGCGACGCCCGGCGAGCTTTGCTCGTACTTGTCGATATAGTTGCCCAGCAGGCGCGCGGAGATCGCCGCGTCCTTGGCCAGCCAGGGCAGGTTCGAACGGTACCCCGCCTCGAAGTCGATGCCGCGCGTATTGAACGAGGCCAGGTTCTGGGTGACGATGTCGATCTGCGTCAGCACGCCATTGGCATCGCGGCTGATGAGCGCACAGGCCGAGGCGCTGCCGTTGTAGCAATCGTCCATTTCCTGCTGGTACGAAAGCGAGGCGATCGCATCGCGGATCCGGATGTCGTAGTAGTCCGCCGAGACGTTGAAGCCCGGCAGGAACGAGGGCGAATAGACCGCACCGAAGGTCAGCGTATTGGCCACTTCCGGACGCAGGTCGGGATTGCCGCGCACCACCGAGCGGACGTTGGTCGCGGTCGTATTGGTGAACGGATCGTAGACCTGCGGCTGATAGCTGGTGGTGCCGCGCTGGAACAGCTCGTAGAGGCTGGGTGCGCGGATGTCGCGCGAACGGGTGACGCGCAGGCGCAGGTCGTCGTAGAGCTGCCAGGTCAGGCCGGCCTTCCACGTCGTCACCGCGCCGCTGGTGCTGTAATCGGTACGGCGGACCGCGCCGTTGAAGTCCAGCGCCCGGATCAGCGGCAGGTCCTTCAGCAGCGGCACGTCGAGTTCGAGGAAGGCTTCCTTGACGTTGTACTTGCCGCTCTGCGCCTTGGCATTGCCGACGCGGTAGGCGCCTTCGGCATTGGTGATCGGGTTATACGCTTCCGACAAGGGATCGACGACCTGGTTGAAGCTCTGGCGGCGGTATTCGACACCGGCGGCAAAGCCCAGATCGCCTGCCCAGAGCGTAACCGGAGCCCCCGCGATCGAGGCGGCGGCGACGAATTCCTTGAATTTCTGATCGGCGGTATTGGTACCGGTCACGTAGTTCAGGGCGTCGCTGGACACGGTATTGGTGCCGAAGACATTGACCGGAACACAGCCGTTGCCCGGATTGGCCAGCGAGGAACGGCAGACGATGGCGCCGCTGGAAGGATCGACCACGGCATCGGCGGCATTGACGTAATTCGCCTGGATAAGATCGTGGTGGAGCGCCAGATTGCGCTCGTTGCGCGCGGCTTCGGCATAGACGTTCCACTTGAGCCCGCCCAGTACGTTGCCTTCCGCGCCAAGCACGCCGCGTATGGTCTCGTTGGCGACTTTCACGCGGGTGCGCGGCAGGTCGTCGTCATAGCGGCCCATGGTCACGGTGGTGACGCCCGCCTCGTCCATCATTTCGGCCAGCGCGTCCGGCAGATAGGCGTTATCGCGCGAGAGCGTGAGCGCCGTGGTGCCAAGCTGGTTCGAGTAGGAGCCGACCTGGTACGCGTTCCGGGTCTTGCCGTAATTGCCCTCGGCAAAGACGGTGAAGCTGTCGCTCACATCGAAGGCGAGGCGCGAATAGACGATCTTCTTGTCCAGCCCCGCGATCAGCGGCGCGAACTGCGGGCGCGGGCCATCGCCGCCGACCATCGTCGAGCTCGTGACGCTCGTGCCGTAGTTGAATGCGACCGGGTTGCCGCTGGCATCGAACGTCGTGCCCTTCAGCGGGCCGCTGGTGATGAGGCCGCCGAAGTTCGCATTGGCCACACGCACGTCGCAGGCGAAATCGCGCTTGGTGGCAGACCCCGAAGGCAGCGAGATCGGCTGGCAGCTCTTCTGCGAGAACGGACGCGCCAGGCGGTCATCCACGCCCGCATTGCGGAAGTATTCACCGCTGATCAGGAAATGCGCACGGTCGTCGGCAAAACGCGCGCCATAGGCAAGCTCGATCTTCTGCTCGTCGTTGTCGCCGTAGGTCGTGATGCCGCTTTGGATGTTGCCGGTGAGGCCGGTGAACTTCTTGTTGATGATGAAGTTCACCACGCCGCCCACCGCGTCGGAGCCATAGGCCGCCGAGGCGCCGCCGGTCACCACTTCCACGCGCTCGACCAGCGCCTGGGGGAACATGTTGGTGTCCACCTGCCCGCTGCCGTCGCTGGGAATGAAGCGGCGGCCGTCGAACAGGGTCAGCGTGCGGGTGGTGCCGAGGTTACGCAAGTTGAGATAGGCGCCGCCCTGCCCGCTGGAGGTCTGCGCACCGCGCGGGCCTGCCGAGGACGAGAGCGCCGGAAGCTGCTTGAGCGCTTCGCCCAGCGTGGTGGGGGCCGCGGCATTGAGCTGCGCCGCGCTTGTCACCGTCACCGGCGTCGGGCGGTTGAAGCCGGACAGCGGAATGCGGCTGCCGGTCACCACGATATCTTCGGTGGTGACGGAAGCCCCGGAATCCTGCGCATCTGCAGCGGCAGTAGCAGCAGGCGCCGCATCCTGCGCCATCGCTGCCGTGTGGCTGAACAGAGCGAGCGCCGACACCCCGCCAAGGACGGTAAACCGCTTCATCATCTTAGGAAAACTCCCCTCCAAAGGATCTTGTCTGGATCGCCCGCCGGGCGTCGTTCTTGTATTCTCAGGTCAAACGCTGGGCCGATTGCAGCAGGCCGCGTATGTAGCCGTAGCAAAAGGCGAAATTCTCGGCCCGAGGCGTCCACACCGGCTTGCCGTCGACCACTTGCGGGTCGTCCATACCGGGCACGTGATCGGGCATGATCATGCCGTCGTAGCCGACTTCCGCATAAGTCTGGAGCGCGCGGACCATGTCGATGTCGCCCTCGTCCGGGAAACTCTCGTTGAAGCGGTCGCGGTGGCCCTGGATATTGCGGAAGTGGACGTTGAAGATCTTCTTGCGGCTGCCGAACCAGCGGATCACGTCGAAGATCTGGCTGGCCGGATCGGTCAGGTTCTCGCAGACCGATCCCTGGCAGAAATTGAGGCCGTGATAAGGGCTCTCGTTGATCTGGACGAGGCGCTGCAGCCCCTCGACCGTGCCCAGCACATTGGTCACCCCCTGATAGCCGCCGGGCGGGGTGCCGGGGTCTTGCGGGTGGCAGGCGATGCGCACCTTGGTCTCGTTGGCGACCGGCACGATGCGGTCGAGAAAATAGGTGATCCGCTCCCAGAACAGGTCGGCATCGACCACTCCGGCGCGGGTCAGCGGGGTTGCGGGTTTCGCTTTCGACAAGTCCCACGCGAAGTAATGCGAACCGCCGCGCCCCTCGGCAGGCGCGGTGCGCAGCACGCCGAGCAGGCTCATGTTGTACTTCACCGCCGGGATGCCCGCCGCCGCGCAGTTGCGCAGCGTGGTCGCGAAAGCCTCGATGTCGCGGTCGCGCTCGGCCCCGTCGCCCAGCATGATCGCAGGGTGCTTCTCGCGGTCGATGTGGGTCGAGGCCAGCAGGTCCGGCTCCAGCATGTCGAGGCTGAGGCCGTGGCGCTGCGCCATGTCGCGCAGGCGCAGGAGCTCATCGACGGTCGGATAGAGCCGCCCGTCCGCAACCGAGGCGCGGGCACAGATATTGGTGACGCCGAAACGCGCGAAATCGGCAAAGTGTGCCTCGCTGGAGGGCATGCTCTGGCAGCCGAGCTTCATGAGATAGGGCTTGCGGCCCGAAGCGGCAGGCGCAACGGGCCTTGCGGAGCGCGCCGAGACCGCCTGAGCCCCACCGGCCAGCGTCAGCGATGCGCCCGCACCGGCTGCCAGCATGAAGTTCCTGCGATCCATCGTCACTCCCCGCGATTGGCGGCCGGCTGATCGTCCGGCCTGCTCTCTGCTTTGTGCCGCCGTGCTGGCGGTGGAAGGCTCATTGCGGGAATTGTCGCACAAATACCAATGCCAATTCTGGCTTGATCTATGCGGATCGCACACTGACAAACGATTGCCCGCCTGGCGGCGCGAGGCCACAATGCCCGCCAACACGGGCATTCCCGGCGATTACATGCGGTGAAGAATGTCGATCCAGCCAACAAGGGCATCGATCGATTGCCTAATTGGGTTGGACCCGATCCACCCCCTGCCATAACGCCCACTGGCACAAAGGTGTGCCTTACTGTTTTGGAAGAGGTCAGTTCACGATGTTTAGCCCCGTGGAAGTCGGATCGAAGCTGGGGACCGGCCTGCTGTCGTTTCCCGTCACCCATTTCGACGCCGAGGGTCGGTTCCTGGAAGCGGACTATCGCGCGCATTGCGCATGGATGCTGGAGCATGAACTGGCAGGCCTGTTCGCTGCCGGCGGCACGGGCGAGTTCTTCTCGCTGACGCCCGACGAAGTGGGCCAGGTGGTCGCCGCCGCCGTTGCCGAGACCGCCGGGCGCATCCCGGTCATCTCGGGCTGCGGTTATGGCACCGCGATCGCCGCCGACATCGCCCGCAAGGCCGAAAAGGCCGGGGCCGACGGCCTGCTGCTGCTGCCGCCCTATCTCATCGGCTCGAACCAGGAGGGCCTTGCCGCCCATATCGAGGCCGTCTGCCGCGCGACCGGGCTCGCCGTGATCGTCTACAACCGCGACAACGGCATCGTGAACGACGAGACGCTGGCGCGCCTGTGCGAGCGCAATCCCAACCTCGTCGGCTTCAAGGACGGCGTCGGCGACATCGAGCTGATGGCCCGCATCCAGGCCCGCATGGGCGACCGCCTAACCTATATCGGCGGCCTGCCCACTGCCGAGACGTTCGCCACCCCCTATCTGGCGATGGGGGTGACGACCTATTCCTCGGCGATCTTCAACTTCCTGCCCGAATGGGCGCTGCGTTTCTACGCCGCCGTCCGCGCGGGCGACCATGCCTTCGTGGTCGAGCAGCTCAATGCCTTCGTGCTGCCCTACATCGCCCTGCGCAACCGCGGGCGCGGTTATGCGGTGTCGATCGTCAAGGCGGGCATGCGCGCCGTGGGGCGCGATGCCGGGCCGGTGCGCACGCCGCTCGCCGACCTCACCGCCGCCGAGCACGAGGAACTGGCCGCCCTGATCGCGCGCGTAGCGGACGTGGCGCCGGTTGCGGCCTGATCGCTCGATAGCGTGAGTGTCACAGGGTGACAGGCCAGATCGGATGGCCTAGTCGGTTGGCGATGTTCGATCTCAGCCAATTGCGCTGCTTTGTCGCGGCCGCCGAGGAGCTTCATTTCGGCCGCGCCGCGCGGCGACTGAACATGACCCAGTCGCCGCTCAGCCGCCAGATCCAGCTGCTGGAGCGGATCCTCGGCGTCACCCTGCTCGAAAGGACCAGCCGGCAGGTGCAACTGACTCCTGCCGGCAGCGCCTTCCTGATCGAATCCCGCCGTATCCTGCGCCTTGCCGAAGGCGCCGCGCTCGCCGCCCGGCGGATTGCCAAGGGCGATGCCGGGCGCGTGGTGATCGGCTTCACCGCCGCCTCGGGCTACGACCTGCTGCCGCGCATCGTCGCGCAGGCGCTGGCCAAGCTGCCCAACATCGAACTCGAACTGCGCGAGATGGTGACGTCGGAGCAGCTCGACGCGCTGCTGACGGGCCTGATCGACCTCGCCTTCGTGCGCCCGCCGATCGACCGCGCCGAGTTCGACCATGTGCTGATCCACCGCGAGCCGATGCTGGCCGCCCTGCCCTCCGGCGACCCGAGGCAGGCCAAGGCCGCGCTCGACCTTGCGGACTTCGACGAGAAGCCGCTCATCATGTACAGCCGGCAGGGCGCCGGGTATTTCCACGAGATGCTGGTGAAGCTGTTCGCGGAGGCCTCGGTCACGCCCAGCTATGTGCAGCATGTGACGCAGATCCACTCGATGCTCGGCCTCGTGCGCTCGGGCCTTGCCGCCGCCATCGTGCCGGAAGCCGCCAAGAGCCTGCACATGACCGACGTGCACTTGCGCACGATCCGCACGACGCCCGAGGCGCCGGCGGAACTGCTGCTGGCCTGGCACCGCGAGAACGAGAACCCCGCGCTCGACGTGATGCGCCAGCTCTGCTTCGAAACGCTGCTTTGAAAATCCGCTGAAAGCGGATTTTGGCGGCACCGGCCCACTCCCGTCCCGAAGAACACGAAAAGGTCCGGCGGACCTTTTCGCTGAGGGGGCCGACCACCCATCAGGATACACTCGTGGGTGGCCGGGTGGGGGAGTGGGCCGGTGCCGCTACGAAAATGCCCCTCAGGGGCATTTTCCAAACAGGCTTCAATCCGCCAGAGTAACCCGGCGGATCGGCCCGGCAATCACCAGGAAAGCCACGATCGTCAGCAGGCAGTGCAGGCCGACGAAGCCCAGCGCCCAGTCGAACGATCCGGTGGTCGCAACGATGTAGCCGATCACGATCGGCGTCACGATTCCGGCCATGTTGCCGAACATGTTGAACAGCCCATTGGCCACGCCCGACTGCTCACGCGGGGCCACGTCGGACATCACCGCCCAGCCGAGCGAGGCCACGCCCTTGCCGAAGAAGGCCAGCGCCATCAGCGCGATGACCTGCCACTGCGCCTCCACGAAAGCGCAGGCGATGATCGCACTCGCCATGACCATGCCGACCGTCAGCGGCCCTTTGCGGGCAATGTCGAGCGAGCCGGTCCGCTTGAGCAGCGCGTCCGAGGCATAACCGCCGACCAGTCCGCCCGCAAAGCCGCAGAGCGCCGGAACCGCGGCGGCAAAACCGGCCTCGACGATGTTCATGCCGCGTTCGCGCACGAGGTAGATCGGGAACCAGGTCACGAAGAAATAGGTCAGCACATTGATGCAGTACTGGCCGAAATAGATCCCCGCGAGCATGCGGTTGGCGAGCAGGCGGCGCATGTCGCGCAGGCTCGGAGCACGCGCCGCGCGGCCGCCTTCGTCCATATGGATCAGGCCGCCGCCCTGCTCGATCAGGTCGAGTTCGGCGCGGTTCACCGCCGGATGCTGGACGGGGCTGCGGATATAGCGCCAGAACGTGGCCGCTCCGGCAAGGCCGATCGCGCCCATCACCCAGAACACGCTGCGCCAGCCGAAGGAATGGACCAGCCAGCCCATCAGCGGGGCGAAGGCGACCAGCGAGAAATACTGCGCGGAATTGAAGATGGCCGAGGCAGTCCCGCGCTCGCTGCTGGGGAACCAGGCGATCACCAGCCGCGCATTGCCCGGGAACGACGGCGCTTCCGCCGCGCCGACCAGCAGGCGCATGACAAACAGCATCGCAAAGACATGCAGCGCGAAAAGCCCGGCAAATCCCTGAAGCACGGTGAGCAGCGACCACGAAGCGATCGCGATGGTATAGACCTTGCGTGTTCCGAAGCGGTCGAGCAGCAGGCCAGCCGGGATCTGCGCCGCCACATAGGCCCATGCAAAGGCGGACAGGATAAAGCCCGTCTGCACCGCATCGAGCCCCAGTTCGCGCGAGGCCTCGCTACCGGCGATGGAAAACGTGGAGCGGTCCGCGTAGTTGATCGTGGTGATCAGAAAGATCAGCGCAATGATCCGCTGACGCACCCAGGTGGGTTTTTCCGGCCGCTGCACATCCACCTCGGACGCGGCAATACTCTGCATTTCCTTCACGCAAACCCCTCTCCCGCCGGATTTGCAATCGTTTCCCGGTCAGGTGAGAGGGGCTAGGGAATGCGCGGCGGCAAGTCCATCGTGAATGCCGCAGCGATCAAGCCAGAAATTGGCTGCACCCGCGAGGCTCCGGCAGAAGCAGCCGGAAAACCGTCAGATCGCTGCGATAGGTCGACAGCGTGCCGCCGTGGACTTGCGCGATCTGGCGCGCGAGGCTGAGGCCGATGCCGGTCCCATCCGCCTTGGTCGTATGAAACGCCCGGAACACATGCGCCGCGTCCTGCGGGGCGATGCCGTTGCCATTGTCCCGAACCTCCAGGCAGAGCCCGCGATCGGAGCGGCTCACGGCAAGGCCGATCCGGGCATGCTCGCCGCGATCGGCAAGGGCGGCTTCCACCGCATTCTGGATCAGCGCCCACAGCGCCTGGCTGATCTGGTCCCGGTCCATCGGCCAGCAAAGGCCCGGCGCGGCATCGACGCAGAACGCCACCTGCGGCCAGCGTCCGGCGAACAGGCGCGTGAGGTCCTCCAGCAACTGATCGAGCGCCACCGGGCGCAACTGCGGCGGCGGCAGACGGGCGAGAATGCGGTAGGCCTCGACAAACCGCTGCAACCCTTCCGCCTGCCGGGCCAGCGTGCCGAGGATTTCGCGCAGCAGCGCCGTGTCGGGCGCGGGGCCATCGGGAGAGGGGCCGGCGGCAGCGGGGCCAGCAGCAGCAGGGCCAGCGATCGCGGCAACGCCGCTGTCCGCCAGCGACACGATCGGCGCCAGGCCGTTCAGAAGTTCGTGACCCAGGACCTGGATCATCTCGGCGGTCGCGCGCGCCTCGGCGGCGTTTTCCTCCTGTTCGATGTCGATCAGGGCAACGACGGTGCGGCCTTCGGCGGGAAGCACCACCCGGTCCAGCCGCCAGTTGCGGCCCGCGTGGCGCCAGTGGCCGCAAGCGCCATCGGCAAGCGCGGCGGGCATCGGCAGAACCTTGTCATCCGTCGCGAAAAGACGCCGCGCCGCACGGTTGAGCGCGCGCGCCGCCTCCCCCTCGATGGCGAGCATCGGGGTCGGCGCCGCATCGAGCAGCAGGCGATGCAAGCCCGCCTCACCCGCCTCCGCATCGAGTTCCGCCGCCGCCGCTGGCACGTTGCCGCGCCCGGTCCGCCAGACCTGCAGCAGGATGATCCAGGCCGCGACCAGCCCAGCCCCGGTAAAGCTGCCCCACATCGCCCGGTGCCAGGCCTCGCAGGCCGCCACGCCGCTGAGGGCAAGCCCGATCCCGCTCACCAATGCCCGCCATCCCGGCGGGCCCTGCAGGAACGGCCTAGAGCCCATGGCGCGCCATGCGGCGATAGAGCGCACCCCGGCTGAGCCCCAGCGCGGCGGCAGCGTGGGTGACGTTGTGGCGATGCTCACGCAAGGCGGCCTCGATCATCGCCCGTTCGGCATCGGTCAGGTCGAAACTGGCGTCGGCGCCTTCGGCAAGCCGCGGCGCCGCCAGTGTGGCCGGTGCGGCCAGTGCGGCTGCATCGATGGTCCCGTCCTCGGCCAGCAGCACCGCCCGCTCGACCGCCAGCGCCAGGCCGCGCACCTCGTCGTCCCAGCATGTCGCGGCGATCGCCGCTTCCGCCGCCGCCGTCAGCCGGGGGGACGGACGCGCGAAACGCTCCGCGGCAAGGCGCGCAAAATGGCGCGCCAGCAGCACGGCGTCGCCTTCCCGCTGCGCAAGCGGGGGGACCGCGATCTCGACCGTCGCGATCCGCCGCCGCATGGCCGGGGTCAAGCCGCCGAGGTCGTCGACGATGGCGATGCAGCGCAGCTGCGGCGGCAGGCGGTCGAGCAGGCGGGCCTGTTCCACTTCGTCCAGCCGGTCGGGATGGCGCAGGATCACCGTTCCCGGCCCCTGCGGCAGACCGGCCCAGGCGCTCCCGTCGCGCAGGTCGATCCGCGCCGCCTCGCCACCGCCATGCGCCGAGGCGGCATGGAGCGCCAGCGCGGTGAGCATGCGCCCACTGCCAGAGGGCCCGGTCACGGTCACCCCGGCCGGTGTCGGCGCGACCCGCCGGACCAGATCGCGCAGGCCTTGCATCACCGCGCTTTCCCCCAGCAGCCCGACCGGACCGGCCGCGCCGGAACTGGAACTGGCGCCCCCGCCCGCTACCGCGCCTGCTCCCCCGCCTGCTACCGCCCCCGGCCCCACCGACGGTCCGCGCGCGATGGCGGCCTCCACTTTGGCCATGAGGTCGCCGTTGCGCCAGGGCTTCATCACGAAGTCCCGCGCCCCGGCCTGCATCGCCGCGACGGCGATACGGATGCCGCTATGCGCGGTGATGACCAGCACGCATGCCCCCGGATCGTCCGCGATGATCCGCGTGAGCAGGGCCAGCCCCTCCTCCCCGCTCGACTGGCCGGGGGTGAAATTCATGTCGAGCAGGATCGCATCGAAGCGGCGGCCGGCGAGGCGCGACAACGCCTCTTCCGGCCCGCTGGCGGTCTCGATCCGGCGCCCCGCCACGCGAAAGGCGATCTGCATGGCGCCCGCCACGGCAGGATTGTCATCGACCAGCAGGATCGCGCTGTCGCTTGACAGTCCCCCGGAGTGTCCATTTTCGGACACCATGTCCGCCTGCGGACGGCCATCGGCGCTGCGCCCTTCAAAAAGTCCAGCATTCATCGATGTTTAGGCTTTCAAGCAGAGTTGAGGGACACTGTCCTCATGATGACCGAACAGCCCGCACATGCAACTGTTTCCCCCGAGGCGGCGCCCGGCGCCCTGATGGACCGCAAGGTGGAACGCCGCCGCCCGCCGCTGTGGCGGCGGCCCATGGTGCTGGCGATCGCCGGGGGCGCGGTTGCCGCGGTCCTGCTGTGGCGCATGCTGCCGGCCAGCGGATCCACCGACATCGCCGCCGCCCAGATCGAGATCGGCACCGCGACCCGCGCGCCTTTTGCGGACTACCTGCCGGTGCGCGCGACGGTCGCTCCCAAAGTGACGACGCTGGTCGGGGTGCTCTCCGGCGGGCAGGTCGAGAAACTGCTGGTGCAGGACGGCGCCATGGTTTCGGCAGGCCAGCCGCTGGCCGTGCTCGCCAACCCCGAACTGCGGCTCGACGTGCTGACCCGCGAGGCGCAGATCGCCAGCCAGCTGGGCGGCGTGGCGGGCGAGAACCTGGGGATCGAGCGCAACCGCATCGACCGCGCCGGGCAGGTCGCCCAGGCCAATTACGACCTCATCCGGGCGCGCCGCGAACTCGCCATCCGCCAGCAGCTCTACGATCAGGGCTACCTCTCCGACGCGGGCGTGCGCAGCTACGCCGAAGAGGCCGCCTACCAGCAGAAGCGGCTGGCCCAGCTGCAATCGGGCAGCACCCGCGAGGCCGGGATCACCGCCACCCAGGGCGCCCGCCTCAACGACACCCGCGCGCGCCTTGAAAGCAATCTTGCCGCCGTGCGCGCCAGCCTCGATGCGCTGACGATCCGCGCGCCCATGGGCGGACGCCTCACCAACTTCACGATCCAGCCCGGACAGGCGCTGAAACCGGGCGACCCGGCCGGGCAGGTCGACAGCGAAGGCTCCTGGAAGCTGACCGCCGATGTCGACGAATATTACCTGCGCCGCGTGGCTCCCGGCCAGAAGGCGGTGGCCGAAGGCGCGCGCCTGACCGTCTCGAAAGTGCTGCCCGCCGTGAAGGACGGGCGTTTCCGCGCCGAGCTGGACTTCGTCGGCGCCCCGCCTGCCGGGCTCAACCGGGGGCAGACGGTCGACATCCGCATCACCCTGGGCAGCACCGCCCCGGCACTGGTCGCCCCGGTCGGCGGCTGGCTGGAGGCAGGTGCCGGCACCTCGGTCTTCGTGCTCGACGCCGACGGTGCCCATGCCCGCCGCCGCACTGTGAAGACCGGCCGCCGCAATCCCGAGCAGGTCGAGATCCTGTCCGGCCTCCAGCCGGGCGAGCGCATCGTCACATCCAACACCGCGTCGATCACCGGCGACATCCTCAATCTTCGGTAACAGGGAACATCCACATGATCCGACTGGAACAGATCCAGCGCCGCTACGTCTCGGACGAAGTCGAGACGACGGCCCTGCGCGACATCGACCTCGCGGTCGCCGCCGGCGAATTCCTGGCCGTGATGGGGCCCTCGGGCTGCGGCAAGTCCACCCTGCTCAACACGCTGGGCACCGTCGACCGCCCGACCTCGGGACGCTACCTGTTCGGCGACCAGGACCTGGCCGCGATGGGCGAGAAGGCGCTCGCCCGGTTTCGCGGGGCGATGCTCGGTTTCGTGTTCCAGAGCTTCAACCTGATCGACGAGCTGACGATCGAGGAAAACGTCGCCCTCGGCCTTGCCTACCGGGCCAACGGCGGGGATCGCCGCGCCCGGGTCTCGCAGGCGATGGACAAAGTCGGCATCGCCCACCGCGCCCGCCACTTCCCGCACCAGCTGTCGGGCGGCCAGCAGCAGCGCGCCGCGATCGCCCGCGCCATCGTCGGCGATCCGAAGCTGATCCTGGCCGACGAACCGACCGGCAATCTCGACACGGCCAACGGCGAGCAGGTGATGAACATCCTGCAGGCGCTCAACGAGGAAGGCGCCACCATCGTCATGGTCACCCACTCGCCAAGCCATGCCGACATGGCCCGGCGCCGCATCGACATGCTGGACGGGCGCATCGTCGCCTCGGCCATGCGCGCGATCTGAAGGGGCCTGCCATGAACCGCTTCGCGCTGCTTTCGCTCTACCGCTCGCTCACCCGCCACAAGCTCTATGCCGCGCTCAACGTCGGCGGGCTGGCGGTGGGCATCGCGGTGTTCCTGGTCCTCGGGCTCTATGCCCGGTTCGAGACCAGCTACGAGACATGGCTGCCCCGCCATGACCGCGTCTACGTGGCGCAGACCGTCTGGAACCTGCCGGAAAGCCCGTTCAACGGCGCCTATCCCTACACGATGGGCGGCCTGCTCGAACAGCTGCGCGAGGACTTTCCCGGGGTCGTCGGCACCCGCATCCGGGGCGGCCGGAACGGCGGCACGGTCATTCGCGGCGGGGTCGCCACATCGGCCGACGTCGCGCAGGTCGACGCCTCGTTCTTCGATGTCTTCGACCTGCCGATGGTGCGCGGCAGCGGCAGCGCGCTGCGCCAGCCCGCCAACGTCCTCATCAGCGAGACGCTGGCGCGCCGGTATTTCGGCACCAGCGATCCCATCGGCCAGACCCTGACCATCGCCGTGGACAAGGCCGTCAACTACCGCGTCGCCGGTGTCTTCCGCGACCTGCCCGCCAACAGCGACTTGCGGATTTCGCTGCTGGTGCCGCTGCCCGCCACGCCGCCCTCGGAGCAATGGTTCCACTGGGGCAGTTCCTCGCTCCAGACCTTCCTGCGCTTCGACACGCCCCAGGCCGCACGCGCGTTCGAGCAGAAGCTGCCGCCCTTCGTCGACCGGCGCGGCCTCGCCGACATGGGCAAGGATGCCTCCAAGATCCAGCAAATCACGCTGCTCCCGCTCACCCGGATGCATCTGGAACCGGCCGGGTCGGCCAGCGCCAGCGCCAAGATCACCGTGGTGACGCTGGCCATCGTCGGCCTGCTCACCCTGCTGGTGGCGATCGTCAACTACGTCAACCTGGCGACCGCGCGCGCCAACTTGCGCGCCCGCGAAGTGGCCATGCGCAAGGTCCTGGGCGCGGACCGGCGGGCCCTGGTGCGCCAGTTCCTCGGCGAGGCAGTGCTGACCGTGGGCATCGCCGCGCTGCTCGGCCTCATTCTCGCCGAACTCAGCCTGCCGCTGGTCAATGCGGCTGGCGGCCTCTCGCTGACCATCCCTTATGCGCTGGTGGTGCCCGCGCTGATGGTGCTGACGCTGGTCGTCGGCCTGCTGGCGGGCTTCTACCCGGCGCTGCTGCTCTCCCGCTATCCGGCGGCCAGCGTGCTGGCCTCCGCCCGCTCGCCCGGCGGCGGGCGCGTCGGCACCCGCGTGCGCGAGGGACTGGTGGTGCTCCAGTTCGGCCTCGCCATCGCCTTCATGGTCGGCACCGCGGTGCTGGTCGCGCAGACCCGCCATGTCCGCCAGTCCGACCTCGGTTTCCAGCGCGAGGGGCTGATGCTGCTGCTCTCCACCCGCGACAGTCTGGTCGGCGCGGACCGGACCCGCATGATCGCCGCCGCGATCCGCGACCTGCCCTCGGTGCGCAGCGCCGCGATCGGCAACAATGCGGCGGGCGGCAGCGGCGAGGACAATGCCGACAACGTCCCTCTCCCCGGTGTTGCCGGTGACGGGCCGTCGCTGCGCTGGATCATCACCGGGCCCGATTTCTTCAAGGTCTACGGCGCCCGCGTCCTGGCCGGGCGCGTGTTCGACGCGGCGCACCGCGACGACGACGCACTGGCGCGCGACATGGCCAGCGGCATCAACATCGTGATCAACCGCCAGGCCGTGTCGACGCTGGGCTTCCGCTCGCCGCAGGAGGCGATCGGCAAGACCGTCGGCGGAAAGCGCCCGCGCACGATCATCGGCGTGGTCGAGGACATGCGCTTCTTTTCCCCGCGCCAGCCCAACAGCGCGACCTATTATGTCTATTACAGCCAGCCGGAGAAGGCCCTCACGGCGGTCGTCTCGATCCGCTACACCGGCGATCCGCGCGTGACGATGGATGCCCTGCGCACGATCTGGCAGCGCAGCGTGCCGCAAGTGCCGTTCGAGGCGGCGACCGCCGATACCCAGCTTACCAAGTTCTACGAGGCGGACGACCGGGCGACCCGGCTCTTCGCGATCGGCGCGGGGCTGGCGGTGCTGATCGGCTGCGTCGGGCTCTGGGGGCTGGCCTCGTACAATACCCAGATGCGGATCAAGGAAATCGGCATCCGCAAGACGCTGGGCGCCTCCTCGGCCGACATCGCAAGGCTGCTGGTCGGCCAGTTCCTGCGGCCGGTGCTGCTTGCCAATCTCGTGGCCTGGCCGCTGGCCTTTGTCGCCATGCGGACATGGCTGACCGGCTTCGACGACCGCGTGGCGCTCTCGCCGCTGTTCTTCATCGGCGGCAGCGTCCTGGCGACGGTGATCGCGGTGCTGACGGTGCTGGGGCAATCGCTGCGTGCCAGCCGCGCGGCTCCGGCCTGGGCGCTGCGCCATGAGTAGGCGCACCCTGTCCTGCGGGGCGGCCCAGTGTGTGGCCCGGTGTGCGCCCCTGCTGCCCGCCCTGCTGCTCCTTTCGCCGTTCATCCCGCCGTTGATCCCACGGGCCTCGGCCGAGACCCTCGGCGAGGCCATCGCCGCGGCCTACGAGACCAACCCGCAACTGGCCGCCGCCCGCGCCCGGCAGGAAGCGCTTGCCGAGACGCCCGAGCAGGAACGCGCGCTGGCGCGGCCCACGCTGTCGGTCGAGGGCAATGGCGGGTACGACCGGCAGGGCTACGGCAAGGCGGCCTCGCTCACCGCGAACCTCGCCCTGCCGATCTGGACCGGCGGCCGCGTGTCCTCGGCCCTGCGCGCGGCCAACGGCGACGTCGCCGCCGGCGAGCAGGCCCTGCGCGACAGCGAGGCCGCCATCCTGCAGGGCGTGGTCTCCGCCTATGCCGCGCTGCTCTACAACCAGCAGGCCGTGGAAGTCGCCCGCGTCGGCATCCAGCGGCTCGACACGCAAGTGGCCGAGACCCGCGCCCGCTACGACCTCGGACAGGCGACCCGCACCGACGTCGCGCAGCTCGAGGCGCAGCGCGCCACCGTCGTCGCCAACCTCGCCGATGCCGAAGGCGCGCTGGCCACGGCGGAGGCGACGTACCGCGCGGCGGTGGGGCACGACGCGGGCACGCTGGTGCCCGATGTGCCGCCGCCGGCGGCGCTACCGGCGAGCAGGGACGAGGCGCGGCGCGCGGCGGAAGCTGCCAATCCCGCCCTGCTCCAGCAACGCCTCGCGGTGGCCGCTTCGGCGGCGCGGATCGACCGGGCGCGGGCGGAAGGCGCCCCCTCGATCGATCTGGGCGGTGCGCTGGGGCGGGGCGAGCGCTGGACGGACGGCAGGCTCGACGATTTCGAGAATGCCGCTTCGGTGGGGATCACACTGCGGGTCCCCCTGCTGACCGGCGGCCTCGTCGCGTCGCGGGTGCGCCAGGCGGAAGCGAACAACCGTGCCGAGCGGTTTCAGGCCGATGCCGCCGAGCGCGACGCCATGCGCGGCGCCGACACCGCCTGGGCCGCGCTGAATGCAGCCGGGGCGCGCCTGCGCGCCAACACCGAGGGGCTGGCCGCCGCCGACCTTGCGCTCAAGGGGGTGCGGGCGGAATATGCATTCGGCCTGCGTTCGACTGTCGACATCCTTGTCGCCGACCAGAGCCTGCGCGCCGCCCAGCTGGCCGTCGCCCTCGCGAAATCGGACGTCCTGGTGGCTGAGGCCGGCTTGCTGCGGGCAGTGGGACGGCTGGGGCGCACGGCCTACGAGTAATCCCCCAGCCTGCCACCCGCTCATGGTAGCCTGCGGGCGCCTTGCAAAGCGGAGTCCTGGCGCCGGCCGTAGCGCCGCGCCAGCCCCGCGCAGACGAACAGCTGGGCCTGATGGAACAGCATCAGCGGCAGCACGATCAGGCCCACGGCATGGCCGGGAAACAGGATCGCCGCCATCGGGATGCCGCCCGCCATGCTCTTTTTCGATCCGCAGAACACGATGGCGATCTCGTCCTCCTTCGAGAAGGCCAGCGCCCGGCTGGCCCAGGTGGTGACAAGCAGGACCAGTGCCAGAACCGCCAGGTCGATCAGCAGCACGAGCGCGATGCTGGCGGGCGAAAGCTGGTGCCAGATCCCGGCCACCATGCCCGCGCTGAAGGCGGCATAGACCACCACCAGCACCGATCCGCGATCGACGACCGCGGTCAGCAGCGCATGACGGGAGAGCCAGGCGCCGATCCACGGGCGCAGGGCCTGTCCCACCGCGAAGGGCAGCAGAATCTGCAGCGCGATGTCCTCCAGCGCCTGCAGCGAAAAGCCGCCGCTGGCCGCTGGCAGCAATTGCGAGACGAGGATCGGCGTCAGGAACACGCCCAGCACGTTGGACAGCGAGGCGCTGCACAGCGCGCCGGGCACGTTGCCGCGCGCGATCGCGGTGAAGGCAATGGAGGATTGCACGGTCGAGGGCAGCAGGCAGAGGAACAGCAGCCCGGTGACGATATCGCCCGGCAGGTGGCCCCGCAGCAGCAGCGTCATGACGATGCCGATCAGCGGGAACAGCATGTAGGTGCTGGCAAAGATCAGCGCCTGCAACCGCCAGTGCGACAGTCCCGACCAGATCGCCTGCGGTTTCAGCCGCGCCCCGTAGAGCAGGAACAGCAGGGCGACGGCAAGGTTGACCGCCCGGTCGACCACCCCGCTCGCCCGCCCCGTCGCAGGCATCAGCGCGGCAAGCGCAACGGTGCCGATCAGCAAGAGCAGGTAGGGATCGAGGCGGGAACGGATCGTCGTCAGCAGGGCCATGGAAAGTCTCGTCTGGGAAGACGGCCCATCTGCGCTTGCGGGCAATGATCGACAATCCCGATAGCCACGATAACACTTATCATGAATAATGATGACCATGTCCGTTCCGAACCTCATTCCGGTCGATCTCCTCCAGGCCTTCGTGGCAGTGGTCGACGCCGGCAGCTTCACCCGCGCGGCGCGCGCGCTCGGCCTGCGCCAGTCGACCGTCAGCCAGCAGATCGGGCGTCTCGAAACGCTCGCCGGGCGGCGCTTGCTCGACCGCGACACGCACCGCATGGCGCTGACGCCCTCGGGCGAGCGGCTGCTGGACCAGGCCCGCGCGATCATCGATTCGCATGTCCGGCTGGGCCAGACCCTGTCCGAAGCGCCCCTGCGCGGGCGGCTGCGCCTCGGGGCCTCGGAGGACTTCGTGCTGTCCGCCCTGCCCGACGTGCTCGCCACGTTCGCGCGGCGCCATCCCGAGGTCGATCTGGAACTGAGCGGGGGCCTCAGCCACGACCTCTACGATGCCTTCGACGCCGGGCGGCTCGACGTCATTTTCGTCAAGCGCCGGGCCGGTGACCGGCGCGGCACGAGGGCATGGCAGGAGCCGATCCGCTGGATCGCGCATCCGGAATTTCACCTCGATGCCCATGCACCGCTGCCGCTGCTGCTCTACCCCCCGCCCAGCGTCACCCGCGCCAGGGCGCTGGAAACGCTGGAAGGCTGCGGGCGTGACTGGCGGATCGCCTTCACCAGCGCCAGCCTCGCCGGGCTCAGCGCGGCGGCACGCGCGGGGATCGGCATCATGCCCCATTCGGAACGGCTGATGCCGCGCGGGCTGGCGGTCGTCCCTGCGGGAGCCACCCTGCCTGCCCTGCCGGACGTCGAATTTGTCGTGATCGGGCCGGGGCCGGGCAATCCTGCCGCCGACGGCCTGATCGCGACGATGCTGCAATGGGCGGTGTAAGGCAGCGATTGCCGCGACGCTGCGGGATAGCGGCGGCCGTGCAATGCGGTTGACCTTGGCGGCGCAGGCACTAGATCATGTGGAACGGGTGGGTAAGCGTCCCTCTAAGTGGGGCGAACGAACGGATTACGAACTATGACGGCACAGCGCGAAGACAAGGCCGATGTCGAAGTGAAAGGCACGCAGACCTTGATGCGTGCGCTGGACATCATGGATGAGGTGATCGACGGGCCGATCCGCGCCGCCGATCTCGCCCGCAAGCTGGGCATGAGCAAGACCACCGCGCATCGCCTTGCCCAGGCGCTGAAATCGCGCGGCTATCTCTCGGTGACCAATGATGGCTTCGGGCTCGGCCCCAAGCTGCTCGAACTGGGCGTCATGGCCACCCAGCAGATCGACTACGTGCGCGTGGCGCGTCCGTTCATGGAAAAGCTGTCGGAGGACACCGGCTTCTGCGTCTTCGTGGGCAAACGCGAGGGCGACTGGTCCCGCCACCTCGACCGCGTGACCGGCCGCCAGCGCCTGCGCGTCGCCACCGCCCCGGGCGACCGCCGCCCGATCGCCGAGACGGGTCTTGGCAAGGCGCTGCTGCTCGATGAGCCGGAAGAGGTCTGGGAAGACCTCTACCGCCAGGCGAGCGGCGGCAAGGTTTCGGCCAGGGCGATGAAGGACTACGTGGCGCAGATGCGCGTGCACAAGGCGCGGGGCTATGTGCTGCACGACAGCGAACTGGGCGACGGCGTGCGTTCCATCGCCGCGCCGATCCGCGATGCCCGCCGCCAGATCTGCATCGCCCTCTCCATCGCCAGCGCCGCGCACTACCTGACCGACGACATCGTCGACGACCTCGCCGCCGCGATCGTCGCCACGGCGGGCGAGATCGGCGAGGCCGTCGGCTACCGCGCGCCGCGGGGATGAACGGTCGGGGGCGGCGAACAGGAACGCCGCGTTTGCTGACCTCGCAATCCCGCGCAGGCCGGGCTTGTTGAAGCCCGCCGCAGCAACGCGCTGTGACAAGGCCGACCAGAGGATAGTCACGCCCCGCGTGCGGGCTTCGACAAGCTCAGCCTGAGCGGGGTTGGGTTAAAACACGGAGCGGCAGGACGCGTTCCGTGGCGGACGTTTGTTGAACATCGCAATTTTTCAGATAGCGGCCATTCTGAAATTCCATAAGCTGACCGGATGGAACATCGGTTCTTCGCTATCCCAGTTATCTCCCTTTGCCTTGCAGCTTGCGGGGGCTCGCCGTCAATCACTCGGATCGAGCTTAAGAGCCCGCGCCGAAAGTTGTTGAGCAATACCAGCATGTTGTGATTCACGCCGTCCTGCGAGAGATGGAGTGATCAATGACATGGACTGGTATTGCCCGGCAGGAGCATAGCCGGAAAGGATTGCGCTATTCCAGTGATATGACGGACCGTGAGTGGTCTTTGGCGGAGCCGTTCATCCCGCCGGCCAAGCGCGGAGGTCGTCGTCGGACGACAGACATGCGCGAGGTGGTGAATGCCTTGCTTTGAGTAGCCCCTAGTTTTCTAGACGCCTTCTGCTCTCAAAATCTGCTGCCGTTCGAACTGGTTGGGTGACAACATCCCGTTCCTGACCAGCTTGCGCACCGGGTTGTAGAACATCTCGATGTAATCGAACACGTCCTGCCGGGCTTCATCGCGTGTTTTGTAGGTGCGGCGCCGGATGCGCTCACGCTTGAGCGAGGAGAAGAAGCTCTCGGCGACGGCGTTGTCATGACAGTTGCCGCGCCGGCTCATCGAATGCTCAAGATTGTGAGCTCGGATGAAGGCCGCCCAGTCCATGCTGGTGAACTGGGAGCCCTGATCCGAGTGGATCAGCACCCGTTGCTTCGGCTTGCGCCGCCATACCGCCATGTGCAGCGCCTGCAGCACCGCATCGGTGGTCTGCCTGCTCTGCATCGACCAACCCACCACGCGGCGGGAATAGAGATCAATCACGACGGCCAGATAGGCGAAGCCCTCCAAGGTTCGGATGGAGGTGATGTCTGTCACCCAGGCCTTATCAGGTGCGGCTACGTCGAACTTGCGATCCAGGGTGTTGTCGACCGCCAGGGACGGCTTGCCGCCATAGCTCCCCGGTCGGCGCTTGTAGCCGACCTGCGCCTTGATACCCGCCAGCCTGGTCAACCGGGCAACGCGGTTCGGACAGCAGGTCTCGCCCTGATCCAGCAGGTCGTCGTGCAGCTTGCGGTATCCATAGACCTTACCGCTGTCGTTCCAGGCTTGCCGGATCAACTCTGTCTGCCGAGCATCTTCCTGGGCCCGCGTGCTCAGTGGGCTCTTCTTCCAAGCATAGAAACCGCTGGGCTGGATGCGCAGGTACCGACACATAGACCGAACCCTGAACTGGTCACGATGCTCGGCGACAAATGCGTATCTCACTTTGCATCCCTGGCGAAATACGCGGTGGCTTTCCTAAGAAACAGCTGTCTCAGGCTCTGACGGCAGTTCCTGGAGCGAGAAGCCGAAGGCTTTCGCGCGGCGCTGGAGATTGCCGATTACCCGGCTGCGATACCGTTCTTCATATTGGGCTGCACCGGGGTCACTATACGCCATCCCGTGACGCAACGCGTTGTAGAACAACACGGCGAGCTTGCGCGCGGTGGCGGTCACAGCCTTGGCCTTTCCTGCCCTTGCAGACAGACGGCGGTAAAATGCACCGAGCGCGGTATCAGTCCGGCCTATCGTAGTTGCCGCAAGGCGCAGCAGCGCCGCCGCCCGGCTCGATGATCGGCGCGTTTTCGATGATAGCAGCTTGCCGCCCGATATCTTGTTGCCCGGCGCCAGGCACAGCCATGATGTAAAGTGCTTTGAGCTTGGCCACGCCGCAAGGTCAGTGCCGCACTCTCCGACCAGCTTGAGGGCCAGCGATGGTCCAATGCCGTGGATCTGGGTCAAGTCTACTCCCAGCACGCGATAGAGCGCAGAACGAACTTCAAAGTCCGGCGCGTTCACTTGTTTGGTCCTGGTCCGAACCTTCGGCAAACGGGCAATGTCGTACCCGTCGCCGCCTTCTAGGTCCCGGAGCGCAATCTCCAGCTTTCGGTCGCACTCCACGATCTTGAGCTGGTAAAAGTCGAATAGCGCAAGCGATTGGCACAGCGCGAAGACGTGTTCATCGCGCCAGTTGCCGGTCAAGGCGGAACAGATTGTCTCGGTGCTGGCATGACATCGAACGTCACGCATCTGGGCAAGGGTGGCGGGGTTGCGCTCGCCGTCGGCGATGGCCCGGATAACACGCATGCCCGTGGCGCCGGTGATGTCGGAGACGACGTGGTGCAATTGCACATTCATCTCCATCAGCGCCTTCTGCATGTGCTGGATATGCGATGCCGCGTACTCGATCAGTCGCTCACGCTGCCGCATGTAGGCCCGCAACGTGGCGACCCCGGCTTTGGGGCGAAAACTGCCACGCAAGAGGCCGTAGCTGTGCAGCCGCTGAAGCCATGACGCATCATTCACATCGGTTTTGCGGCCGGGGACATTCTTTGCATACCGCGCATTGACGAGGATGACGTGGAACCCGTGCTCCTCCAGCACCTCGAAAGCCGGGATCCAGTAGACGCCGGTAGACTCCATCGCCACGCTTGTGACGCCGCACGCTTTGAACCAGCGCGCCATGTCATGCAGGTCCCCGGTGAATGTGTTGAACGCGCGTACGGGCCGATCATCGGCGTCGGGATTGACCGCTGCCATGTGCATGGTCGATCCGATATCGATCGCCGCCGCGCCCGGCACAATCATCGGCATATCACCGACCTTCGCCGCTTTTGATCTACTCATTCCACAACTCCTCCAGAACGGGAGGGCATGGGCGATGCAAACCGTCATTTTCCTAACCGGGGTCACCGCTGTGCGATGCCACCACTCTCAAGTGCGCAACTGCCCACGGGCCACGTTTTTTAACGGGGTATCATGCCACCAATAAGCGAACGGCCGCGACCCTCCTGGCGAGCAGCATAGCACGACCCGTTTCTACCGCGCACAGGCGGGCTAAACCCGCGACCGTTTTTTAGGATGTCGCGCTCCTCGGTCACCCGGGCCAGCTCGCGCTTCAACTGGCGAATCTCGGCATCCTTGCTGGCATCACCAGACACCACCTTCGCCAGTTGCCGCTTCCAGGCATACAGCGAATGCTGACTGACGCCGAGCCGCTCGGATACCTCCGCTACCGGGTACCCACGTTCGGTGATCTGGGCCACCGCATCGCGCTTGAACTCATCGCTGAAATTAGGCTTCCCCATCGTCGTCTCCTGTCCTCAAAATTAGGATAGAAGCCGTCCAGAAATCTAGGGGCCACTCACCTGCCCTTTCTCGCGATCCTGTGGTTTTGCCATGACCGACTGCAGCTATCGAGGCGATGGGCCGTCGTTCTCGGATGGCTTGGGGCCGCCATCTTTTTCAGTGCCATCCATTTGCCCACCTACCAGTGGAATTTCGTCCAGTGCTTCCTGGTCATCGGCACCGCGCGCGTTGCGCTGCTCACTGGCTACGTGGTGACAAAAAACACCTGGGTTTCCACCGCCGCGCACGTCCTGAACGACTGGATCTTCTTCACGGTCATCGCCACGCTCCAGAAAGCTGCGACGCTTCCGCTGCATGCATGATTACCGATCGACAAGCGATTGCCCAAAGCCCTGCCATGGGATGGTGTGCTTGGGGAGAAGCGGCCGATCCTGTCGCACCCCGAGGTCGAACGAAAATGAGGCTATGGCAGCCGGAATAGCAGACCTTCTGCATCTGGGGATGCAAAATCCACTGCTGAACGACCAGCAAGGGTCGACATCTACTACGGCGGCATCAAGGCCCCAATCTGGCATGGCACCGGCTCCCAGCGGGTGACCAGCAAGACCGCCTCGGCGGAGAACGTCACCGCCGCGGTGGATGCCGTGCTCGCCAAGTTCCCGCCCCCGGCGAAGTTGCGCCGTTCAGAAGGCCTCGGCGATCCCGAGGTAGAGACCTTGCGACTTCCAGCCGACCGCGAGGTCCAGCCTGAGGTTGACGTTGGTCTGGCGCGAGGGGCGGAAACGCAGCCCGGCGCCGGCCGACGGCAGGAAGTTGCTCTCCCCGATCCGGCCCAGCGAAGGTGCGATGCCGCCGATCCCGGCGAAGGCGACCATCCCGAAGCGCCCCGCGAGGCGCCGCCGCCACTCGCCCTGCAGCGCCCAGCTCGCCCCGTCGCGATAGCGCCCCGAGGCATAGCCGCGCAGATCGCTCTTCTGGCCATAGAGGCACATCGCGTAGAACGGCGCGTCGGCGGCGGCGCACAGCCCCGCATGCAGCGCCCATGTCGTGCGTGGCCCGGTCGGTACGTAATAGCTGCTGCCTGCGGTCAGTTTGCTCATCCGGTAGTCGCTTCCCAGCACCCCCATGCCCAGCAGCCATTCCGCATGGGCATAGAGCCCTTGGCGCGGATTGAGCGTATCGTCGCGGGTGTCGAAGCTGACCGAGGGGCCAAGCAGGACGAGGGTGCCGTCGAGCTGGCGCTGCGAGGGCACGAGGTCCGCCAGTTGCCCGTCTTCCTCGGCAGGTTGCGCATCCATCTTCAGGAGAAGGCCGCGCGCGCCGGCATAGAGCCTGCCGGCGACCCGTGCCTGCCCTTGCAGGCGCAGGGCGGTGAAGCGCTCGTGCAGCTGGATCGAATCCCCCCTGTCGCCCGCGTCCGCGCCGATCCCGTAGAACTTCATGATCAGCTTTCCCGTGCCCAGCGCCGCCGAAACCCGATAACGGTCGTGGTCGAGCGACATCGAATGCAGCGCGCCGACCATCCAGTTGCCCTGGTTGGTCTTCATCGCCGCCGCCCCGGTGATCCACGGACTGGGCGCGTCGTTGGGATTGTAGAAGGCGACGCCTGCCGCGACGATGCCGGTTCCCAGCGTCGGATTGGTGATCGGCAGCGGCACCGCCAGCACGTCGGCGCCCTTGCCTTGCTTGCGGTTCGAGATCGAAGCCACCGCAAGGCTCGCGGCGATCTCGGCCTGATCGTCGACTTCCTCCATCTCGTCGGCGGGCCCCACTGCCAGGACAGGCACCGGCGCAAGCGTCCCGGCCAGGGCCACGGGCAAGAGCGGAAGGGTGAATCGAAAGCGCGGCACGGCCCGAAGGTACCCTTCGGCGTGGCCGTGAAATATCGGGAAATACCCTCGCGCTGCCGAAAAATGCCGCGCGCACAGCGCTTTCCCTGCCCGATATGCGGGATTGTACCGATGGTTGCCCCCCGTAGAGCGCTCTATCGACTGTGGTGACGCTAGTCATGCGGTCATGCGGATCGAGGGAGACGGACGAGAGGATGATACCCATGCGCCGCACGCTGCCTGCACGGGCGAAACCGCGATCCACGGTGCGCCGCGCCCGGTTCCCGCTTACCGCTACACTCCTGGCAACGCTGCTCCCCGCCCTGCCGGCACAGGCATTGGCACAGGCGACGCCGCCAGCCCCGACTACCACCCCTGCCGCTGATCCCGCTGCCGCATCCGGCGACACGTTAACCGAAGCAGGGCAAAGCCACGAGAAGACTTCGTTCTTCGACAGGTTCCGCGACGAGGAAGACGGCAAGCTCGACTTCTCCAACGTGCTCGCCAAGGGCGGCTTCATCCCGGTGCCGATCGTGATCACCGAACCGGCGGTCGATGGCGGCTACGGGCTCATGGCCCAGTTCATCACCATGCCCAAGGACAACCCCGCCGCGGTCACCCGCCGCATGGTCGGCGCCGCCAAGACCGGCAACGGGTCTTACGGCTACGGCTACTTACAGCAGGGATCGGCGCTCGACCAGCGGCTGCACTACCGCTTCGGCGCGGGGCGCGGGAAGGCCATCCTGACGATGTACCCGGCACTGCTACCCTCGGGCTTCGAATATACCAACAAGTACGATTACGCGGTGCTGGCCTCGGCACGCATGGACATCGGCAAGAGCGGCTTTTCGATCGGCCCGATGCTCGATTTCCGCCAGATGCGCTCGCGCATCGATTTCGCCAAGGTGCCCGACGAGCTCGAGGAGCAGTCCCAGCGCAAGCTCAACCTCGGTGCGCTGGGGGGCGGTGCGCATTTCGACAACCGCGACAACCCGCTGGCGCCGACCAAGGGCGTCAACGCCTATGTCCAGGGCCGCTTCTACGCCGACTTCCTCGGCAGCGACCGCAAGTTCCAGCGCTACGAAGGCCACGCCTACGCCTTCCACCCGCTCGGCGACGGCTGGCGGCTGGGCGCGAAAGTGGAGATCGACGCCGCGCGGGGCAATTACCCCGCCTTCATCGCGCCCTCGATCTCGCTGCGCGGCGTGCAGGCCGCACGCTACCAGGGGGGCACCGTGCTCAGCACCGAGGCCGAACTGACCTACCAGCTCGCCCCGCGCTGGTCGGTGCTGGCTTTCGGCGGCATGGGCGCGACCGACCCCGGCCATTCGCGCATCTTCGACAGTTCGGGCGCGATCTTTGCGGGCGGCGGCGGGCTGCGCTACCGCATCGCGCGCAAGCTCGGCATGGATGCCGGGCTCGATGTCGCCTATGGCCCCGGTGGCGCGGTGTTCTACATCCAGCTCGGCCAGGCCTGGTCCTTCGGGATGGATTGAGGCTGGACGGGCAAGCTTGCCCCCCGCTTCTCCGCGACGCAGCTTTGCTGCCATCAGCTCCAGGCGGTCAGTTCTGCAAGGTCCGCTTCTGTCAGAGGTAGACCTTTAACTGTCTCGCCAGGAATGACAAAAATTGGTCGACACCCGCCGGATAGCTGCCGGTCCGCACCTGGGCATCGAAATTTAGCGGCCGTACGGCAATAATGGGTCGGCCTCTCCTGAAGCGTTCTACCTATGGCCGTCATGGCCATAGGAGATGTGTCATGGGATTATCAGAGTTTGATCCCGCCGCTCGTGAGCGGGTATCTTGGAACGCCGGGCGCAAGGTTGGTGCGAAGCGAGCGCTAAAGCCCCGTCAGATATGGGCGATCCGATTCTTTCTCGACCAGCATGGGCGGATCCGGGACCGTGCCCTCTTTGACCTGGCCATCGATAGCAAGCTTCGCGGATGCGATCTGGTGAAGATCAGGATCAGCGATATCGTGTGTGATCGGAAAATTCGAACACGGGCCACGGTGGTACAGCAAAAGACCGGCAGACCGGTTCAGTTTGAGCTGATGACCGATGCTCGGGCCAGCCTGCTCAAATGGCTGGAACTGAGAGGTGGATGCTTGGAGGATTTTGCATTTCCGAGCCGTACCGATCACGCCGCCCACATAAGCACCAGACAATATGCTCGCCTTGTTGACGAATGGGTCACGGGGATCGGACTGCCCGGTGAAGATTATGGCACCCACTCTCTGCGCCGAACCAAGGCTTCGATCATCTACAAGGCGACTGGAAATCTCCGCGCCGTCCAGATTTTGCTTGGGCACACGAAGATCGAAAGCACGGTCAGATACCTCGGCGTGGACGTGGAGGACGCTTTGACGCTCGCAGAGGGCACTGAAATCTGAGACTGCCCTGGGTCCTTGCCGTAGCAAGGACCCAGGGTCTACAGCTTGGTGGCTGCTCTGCGCCCAAGTTGGTCGTTCGTGGGCGGATTTGACGTGCCGAGCAGCGGTCCGTCCGGTTTCTTGCCGATTATGTTTGCCGATGGGACCGCTGACAAGACCTTCAAGGGCTGCATCGCCTGAGGAACTGAAAGATCGATCCTGACGTCATAGACAAATTGTAGTTACAAAAAGCGATTGACTGGAAATCAAATCGTAACTACAAAAAACTATGACAATCGTGTGGGATGAACCAAAACGGCAAGCGAACCTCGTCAAGCACGGGATCGACTTCGCCGATGTAGGCGAAGGGTTCTTCCTCTCCGCCCTGGTCATCCCCGCGAAGGACGGACGCTTTGCCGCCATCGGTGAGATGAACGGCACGATCACGGTGATTTTCGCTGTGCTGGGCACCGAAGGCGTCTCTATCATCTCTGCTCGCCCGGCCAGCATTACGGAACGGAGGCTCCTGCCATGACCGACCCGAAACACGCCGCCCCCGGATACACCAAGGCCGATATGGATGTGGTCAGCGATAACCCCGAATGGACGGTTGAGGACTTCGCCAGGGCAAAGCCTTTCGCTGAGGCCTTCCCGGACCTAGCAAAGACGATGCGCGCACGCGGCCCGCAGAAAGCTCCGAAAAAGGTCAGCACCACGCTGCGCCTTTCGCCCGAGGTGATCGAGCATTTCAAATCCGGCGGCCCTGGTTGGCAGTCACGGATCGATGCCGCTCTCAGGGATTGGGTAGCAGCACACTGAGGCCGATTGGCGCCCTTGTCGGTCGTTCCATGCCTGATTCTACGGGGCAGAGATCCGACATTTTTCTCTGCTTGAGAGCGGATACTTTAAGTTTTGAGCAAAATCACTTTTGGCGATTTTCTGATGCTTTCTCAAACCTCGCAGCGTGCATTAATGCGTTCGCCAGGCTATCAGGGCCCAACCGGTCCGATGGAGCAACACGTTATGAATGGCATGATACGCTTAGGGATTATCGTGCTCAGCGTATGTTGTGCGGCAGCTTTATCTTGGGCTGCAAGCGGCTTGGCCATGTCAACGGTACGCTGGATAGCGGAACATCCCGGAAGCACCATGGTCATAAGATTCCTCCCGGCGTTTGTTTTGCCTAGCGTTGCTATCGTCCACTATCGCCGCCGCAGAAACACCCAAAACGTAAAATAACGCGTACTTGCAGCGCGTTCGCTCAGACCATTTTTAGGACAATAATAGGCTTTTGAGCTACATCCGAATGGCAGTTTTCCTGCGTTGGCATGCCAAAAACCGCCCTTCCGCTACCGCCCCATTGCGGACTTTCGCGCTTCAGTATCAGAACTTACAAATCTGACGTCTGCATAAGGCCCTTAATCGCCTTCCTCGACCCAAAAAGCAAAAGCTACGGTCTTTCCGAAACCGATAATGCCTCCGTCCTCCAGAACATCAATCGGAGGTAACGGCTCTTCATTTCCTTGGAAGATCAGTTGATGCCTAGATCGATCCCAACCGCTACCTAAACGCACCAACTCATAATGTTTCAAGCGACGTGTTTGCTGCCAAGTTCCTTTGCTGAAAAACTGAGCATCCGGCCCCAATGGTGCAAGTGCCTCAGTAACTTCTTCCAAGAGTCCGTCTGGTATCGGACATTTGCCGTGAAGAAGTGATTGGGTAGCAAAAAGCGTCAGCCAAATCGGAGCATCCTCGATGGTAACAGCATGAAAATCCGCTTCTCGACCGCTCGCATCTAGCCCGACGTTCGATATAATCGCAGCGATCAACGAGCCGTTTTCCAGAGGCTTGGTTCCGACCCACACGCGGCCTAATCCCCCCATCGAGCGCTCCGCTAAACGTTCTAAAACGGACTTGAGGGGGGGTATCGAGCTGTCTTCCATGTCCAGTCACAAGCATTGCAACAATCAACCTGTCAATGTCCGCGTGAGCCCGACATGCGCCCGTAAGCTGTCATTCTGCAAACCACCCAAAGCAGCCCCCACTCCGCTCAGGCGGAGCCGGTCGAAGCCCCCCGGCAAGCGCGCCTTTGCTCAGTTCACCCCATTGACCGGTTGCCCCAGATTGCCGCTCCGCTCGTCCTGTTCGACCAGCGGATTGCGGCCCCAGAGCTGGTCGTAGCGCCAGCCCGACAGGTCCTCGACGACGGCGCAGGCCTCCGGGCTGCTCGGCGTGCGGGCGCCGGCGCGCAAGTGCTCGATCTCGCGCATCAGCACCGCGTGGGTGGCGGGCGAGAGGCGGAAACGGCGCGATACCAGCACGCCGAACAGCAGCATGCCCACCGTGCCCAGCCCCAGCAGGACCGCGATGGTGACAACCGCGCCGTGCGATTGCTGCGCCGCGCCCGAGACGAAACCGCCCGCCTGCATGACAAAGCCGACCCCGGCGACGGCGGCGGCCTGCGTGGCCTTGCGCACGAAGGTCATGACCCCGGCAAAGGCACCCTCGCGGCGGCGGCCGGTGACGATCTCGTCGACGTCGGCCATGTAGTTGTAGGTTGCCCAGGGAATGTAGTTGAGCGCCCCCCGGCCCAGCCCCGCCAGAGCGATGGGAAGCCAGATCATCGCGCTGCTGGCGGTGATCCCGGCGATCCACAGCCCGATCAGCGTCAGTGCGCCGGCGCCGAAGCTGGCGGCGGCGATCTGGTAGGCGCGGCTGGGCGAGGCCCGCAGCGCCATGTTGATGGCGATGATCACCGCCACGAACTGGACGATGTACATCGTGCCGAGCAAGCCGGAGGCGATCGCCGTGCTGCCCGCCAGCGCAAAGATCACGAAGAACGTGAACGCGGCGTTGAACACGTCCTGGCTGATGTAGCCGCCCAGATACATGCCGAGGTGCAGGCGGAAGGCGCGGATGCGCATGGTCGAGAACAAGTTGCGATAGAGCGCCTTGAGCGCCTCCAGCGGCCCGGCCGACGGGCGCGGCCCCGCAGCCGGCGGCGCGCTGCCCGGTCCGTGACGCTCCCAGCTGAACAGGTAGAGCATCGCCGCCGTCAGCATGAACAGCGCCGCGAAGATCAGCCCCATGTAGAAGAAGGTGTCGGCACTGTCCCGACCCAGCGCCTCGATCAGCCAGAGCGGCAGGAAACCGGCCAGGATCGCCGAAGCCTGCCCGAACAGGATGCGCCAGCCGGCGAACTTGGCCTTGGTGCGATAATCGCTCGACATCTCGGCGGCGAGCGTCTCGAACGGGATGATCTCCATCGCGTAGACCAGCTCGAACAGCACATAGCTGACAAGATAGTACCAGAACGTCTGCCCCGGCAGCCACATCAAGGCGAAACTGGGCAGCAGCGGGATCGCGGCGAGGATGAAGAAGCGCCGCCGCCCGAACCGGCGGCCGAGCGCGGTCATGCCGAAATGATCGGAGATATAGCCGATCATCGGCGAGGCGAAGGCGTCGAGCACACGCGCCACCGCAAAGATCAGCGCCGCCTGCCCGGCCGAAAGCCCGCAGAACTGGGTGTAGAAGATCAGCACCCAGCCCGAGATGACCGCCATCGACCCGGCCCCGAGCACGTCGTTGGAGCCATAGGCGAGGTAGTTTCTCAGGCGCACCGGGCGCAGGGCCAGAGTCTGGCTTTCGGGCACAGCAGGATCCTTCACCGTAATTCCGCACGTGACCCGCCTCTGTTTTCGGACGGATTTGCACGCGCTCTTTCGTTTTTCAGAGCATATTAAATAATGACACGCGGTTCGCCAGTATTTTGTCGGAGTAATCGCCGGGCGAGCATTGCCGCCCGCCCGGCCACTCCATCAGATGTAGGTCCGCAGGAACTCGGCCAGCGCGCAGATGGCCAGGCTCTGCCCGTAGGGCATCGAGGTTAGCGCGATGTCCTTGTAGAACTGCAGGGTGTCGCCCATCGCGGTGCCAAAGCTGACCTGCTGGAGTTCGCCCGCATCGTCGATGTTGGCCAGCACGCCGCGCACCGCGCGGATGCCCACCGCCTCGTATTCGCGCGGCAGGTAGCCCTTGCGGACGGCTTTCAGGATGCCATAGGCAAAGCCCGCCGTGGCCGAGGCCTCCAGATAGCTGGTCGGATCGTCGATCAGGGTGTGCCACAGGCCGGTTTCGGCGTCCTGCGTGGCGGCCAGGGTGCGGACCTGGGCGGCCAGCGTGTCGATCAGGAACGAACGGAAGGCATCGCCCGGTTCGAGATCGAGCAGTTCGATGATCTCGGGAATGGCGATCGTCACCCAGCAATTGCCCCGCGCCCAGAGCGCTTCGGCAAAGTTGTGGCGCCCGGTGAAGTCCCAGCCGTGGAACCACAGGCCGGTCTTGCGATCGGCGAGGTACTTGATGTGGACGAGGAACTGGCGCTTGGCTTCCTCGATGTACTGCGGCCGGTCCAGCAGCAGGCCGATCTTGGCCAGCGGCAGCACGCTCATCATCAGCGTGTCGTCCCACAGTTCGCCGGGATTCTCGTCGTTGTAGACGATGTGCTGGAAGCCGCCCTCCTCGGTCTTGGGCAGGCCGTCGGGCGCCATCAGCCACTCGGCCCAGGTGTCGAGATAGGGGATGTAGCTGGGATCGCCGTCCAGTTCGTAGAGGTAGGCCAGCGTGATGAAGGGGGCCACCGTGTTGATGTTCTTGGTGGGCGTGCCTTCGGCGAAGCGGTCGGCGAACCACTGGCGGATGATGGCGAGCGCGGCCGTGTCGCCGGTCTGCTCGAAATAGCGCCACATGCCGAACAGGCCGACGCCGTGGGTCCATTCCCAGCCGGCCCAGCCCTTGGTGTCGATCACGCGGCCATCGTCGAGGTGCAGCAGGAACTCACCGGTCTCGTCCTTGATGTGAACGAGGTTGTGCATCAGCTTGCCGATGGCGTCGGTGACTTCCGCGCGCGGAATGTCGTGCGTAAGCGCGGCCAATTAAGGTCTCCTGGTCATGGTTTCGGGGGCGCTCGCGGAGCGCGGAAGGACGGGGCGGCGGCTCATTTGAGCTCTGCCGGGGTCTGCGGGGCGGGCACCATGCGGACGGGCACGCCGCCCCGGACATTGTGCAGGGTGACGAGCTTCACCGCCTCCAGCGCATCGCCGGGGGCGCCGTCGCTGGTGACGGCCAGCGCCAGGTGGTTGGCGCCGTGGTGGTTCAGGATGCCCTCGGGGATCGGGAACAGGCGCTGCGGGCCGACGTGGGCGATGAACTGGCCCATGTTCCAGCCGTTGACGAAGATCAGCACGCGGTATTTCGCGGCCGAGCGCGGCGTCTCGGTATCCCCGAAGGCCAGCGCGATGGTGGCGTCCTGCCCCTTGGGCACGGCGAGGTCGAATGCGGTGCGATACCATGTCGTGCCCGGCTCCGCGCTGGTCGCCGGTACTGGCGCGGCGGTCCACCGGCTGTCGTCGAACAGCGGCAGGTGCCAGCCCATGCGCTCGCCATGGAGGCCGCCACTGTTGGCCGGGCCGCGCACCGGGTCGGCCAGGTCCTCGCCGCCGCGCTGGCCCTGGATCTTCCACGCGATCGGCACCGCGAAGCTGCGCCCGCCGGGCTGCGAGATCGAGGCGGAGATCAGCCCGCGCGCTTCCTTGTGGAAGTCGTCGGAATCGAGGTCCCAGTTGTGGCCGTTGTTGCGCACCATCACCGAAAGCACATGGCTTCCGCCGGCCCGCGCCTCGGACGGAAGGTCCAGCGTGACGGTGCCGGTGGTGATCGGGCGGGGGAGGCCGCCCGGTGTCTCGGCCTGACCGATGAACTGGCCGTCGAGCCAGGCCTGCACCAGCCCCGAGCCGCCCGCGCCGTAGAACAGCGAGACGGTTCTGGCGCCGGGATTGCCCTCGAACTTGCCGCGATACCAGACGTCGCCTTCGTGGAAGCCATAGGCATCCATCGCCATGTTGGGCTGGCCGTCCGGGCGCTGGGTGATCGTGGCATTGGGGCGGCTGCCGCCGACGGCCTGCCAGCCGCTGTCGTCGAATCTCGGATCGGCCTCCGGCGAACCCTTGGCCATGCGCCAGCCGCTGAGCGCGGGAAGCGTGATCGGAGCTGGGCCGGCAAGAGGCATGGTTGCGGCGAGGCTGCCGACGGTGGATGCCCTGGCGGGGACAGGCGCGCCGTTCCATGTCAGCGCGCGGACGGCGGCGGGGGCCCAGACTTCGAGACCGGCCGCTTCGTCAGTGTCACCGGTCAGCGCCAGCGCGCCGGATGTGAACGACGCGCGCCGGACCAGCTGCGGACCGCGCACGAGAACGGGGCCTGCGGAGGAATCCACGCGGGTGTAGCGGGCGGCTTCGGCCTCGTCGGCAAGGATCAGGATCAGGTCGCCGCGCCCGCCGCCGGTCAGGCGCAGCACGGTGCGGCCCCCATGCCCAGTTGCGTGCGCGTAGGTGACTTTCAGGTCGCCCTTGGTGTCGTTGAAGGCGGTTTCTGCCGCGCCTTCCAGAACCGTGACTTTCGGGGCCGAGGTATAGCGCAGCACGGTCTCGCCCGGCTCCCCGGCACGGCCGTAAAGCAGCAGCAGGTCAGCGTTTCCGGCCTTGGACACGGATTGCAATTCGGAGGTCGAATAGACCAGCCGCTGCCCGCCAAGGTTCACCCCGGCGACCAGCCACTTGGCATCGAAGCCGTTGAGCTGCAACGGAAATGCGTAGCGTCCATCCGGCAGCGTGACGGTCACCGTGAAGCGGTCATCGCTCTGCCCGTTCGACGGTTTGTGCGCCACCAGCAGGAAGCGCGCGTCGGTCTCCGGGCTCTTGTTGTGATAGACCTGAATATTGGGCGAAGAGACCTCGGGTGCGCCCGCCGGGATCATGCCCGCAAGGTCAGGGACCGAGGCGATCAAGCCGCCCAATTGCTTCATCTCCAACGCCTTTTCGCGCAGGTTCCGCGCCTCGGAAATGGCGGCGCCATAGTCGTAGCTGGTGAACACCACCGGGGCCGGCAGCCAGCCCCAGCTGGTGCCGCCATAAGTCATGTAGAAACTCTGGATGCCTATGCCGTTGGCCAGATTGGTGCCGTAGAACACCCGCTGGAACCGCTTGCCGCGCTGGACCGCGTTGCACGCATAGCCACCGTTGGACCCCCAGTAATCGAACCAGCCGCCGCCGAATTCGGCCAGGAATCCGGGCGTTTTCGGCGAAGCAGAGGCACCACCTTTCGCGCCGCCTATTCCGTAGAAACCCCAGTCCGGCGCGGCCACGCTGCGGGTCGGCTTGCCTTCCACGGTGCAGGTGCCGCCGGGGTAACCGTCGAACGCATACATGTCGTTGGGGCCGTGGACGACCTTGTCGACCGGCGAGCCCTCCGGCACCCAGTAGCCGTTACGGCCCTGATCGTTGTGGAAGATCGGCACGGTAATGCCGTCGGCACGCGCCTTGGCGTAGAGGTGGTCCATGTAGCGGCGCTGCGCGGGCGTGGTCAGGGCGAGTTCGTTCTCGATCTGGTGGAGGATCACCGAGCCCTTATGGCCCTTGCCGTCGCCGTTGATCTGGTGGCGCGCAATGATCGCGTTGACCCGCGTCAGCCACTCGTCGGCGGCGGCCATATATTCGGGATCGTCGGTGCGGGCGCGGGCCTTCTGGTTGACCAGCCAACCCGGAAATCCGCCGCGCGACAGTTCCGCGTTCACGTAAGGCCCGGCACGGGTCATGACCCAGAGGCCCTCTTCCTCCGCCATCGTCAGCAGGCGGTCGAGATCGCGAATACCGCTGAAATCGTAGACACCCTGCTTGGGCGAGTGGTAGCCCCAGTCGAAATAGAGCGCGACGGTGTTGAACCCGCTGGCCTTCATCTTCTGCAGCACGTCACGCCAGAGATCCGGGCTGGGCAGGCGGAACGGGTGGAACTCGCCCGACCAGATCACCTGCCGCTTGCCGTCGATCATCAGTGAACGCGCATCGAACGAGATACGGCCGAAGGTCTGGACCGGCGCGGCAAGATCGGCAGTCGGCTTCGCGCCCTGCGCCAGAGCAGGCAGCGGAGCAGCGGAAAGAAGCAGGGCAAGAAGGAAAGCGCGCTTCATCGGCTCAGTCCATGTGGAACAGCAGCGGGAGCGGCCATTCCTTCGGCTGGTTGCCAGGCTCCACTTCCATCAGCGGGGCCATATGGTCCCACCAGCGGCGCATCACCGGGTGATCGGGCAGGGTATCGCGGGTATTGCCGGGAAGCGCGCGCAGCACCGCGAAAAGCGCGAGGCTCTGCTCGTCAAGGAAGATCGAATAGTCGCGAATGCCCGCCTCGGTCAGCAACGCGGAGAGTTCGGGCCAGATCGCATCGTGCCGGCGGCGATACTCATCGACCGTGCCGGGCTTCAACTGCATCCTGAAGGCGTGGATCGACCCCATCCCCTTATCCGGCACCACGACTCTCCCATGTTCCATTATATGGATTTCAATGCCGTTATTTGGTAGCCCGTCCCACCCCGCTCGTCAATCGCCATTCTGATGCAAAGGGGTGTTCGAAAAGGCCGAAAATGCGACGTTTTCGAGCCAGATGGGCCGACGCGCCTCGTGAAGAAACGTTTCCGCGTGAAACTTGTCCACGGTCAGGCGTTCCACATGACGGGCCCAGAGCGCCCAGGCCGGGAGCACCCCGAACATGCTGGGCTCGGGATAGGCAGCCGCCAGTTCAGCAATGTTTTCCTCGGCTTGCGGCGCGCTTCCCGGCACCGTACCCGCTTCGCCATAGACCAGGTGGACGTCGCGCATGACCAGCGATTCGATCGGCCGACTGGCCAGTCCGGCAAAGGCCGCAGGAAAGCGCGGATCGATTCCCCGCGCGTCGATCTCCGAGAGAAGGACCTGCCGCACCCCGCCGATGCCGGCGCCGTCCGGCCCGCGCCGCCGGTCACCAAGGCGCACGAACAAGGGGGCCGTCGTCACGTCCCGCATGGTGAGACGGGTGGCGACGATGTTCTCCATCATGCCGCCATCCACCGTTTCCAGTGCCAGGCCCCGGCAATGGGTGAAGCTGCAGTCCTGCACCTTGACGTTGCGATAGCCGCCGTTGCTTTCGGTACCGAGCTTGATCCGGCCGGTCACGCGGTCGCGGTCCGGTGCGAATTTTTGCGTCCTTGTCCGGGTCCCGTCGATCAGTGTGCCCATGTCGTAGCCGGACACCGCGCAATCACGGATCACCACGTTTTGAGCGGCTATCGGCTCGCCCAATGCCAGGCTGGACTTGACGACGATGCCGTCGTCGTTGGGGGAGTTGACCTTGCAACCGCGCACCACCGTGTCCTGCACGCAGTCGAGGTCGATACCGTCGCGATCGGTGTCGATCGTGAGGTCTTCGATCACCAGGCCGCGCGTGCCGGTGGCAAGGATCGCGAAGTGCCCACCCTTGCTTACGGTAAAACCCGAAAGACGGATATTGCGTCCGCGCTTGAGTGCGATCGCCTTGTTGCCTTGGCCGTCCATCGCCGCAATGGCGGGTTCCAGCAGGCCGATTTCCCTGGCGCTCATCCCCTGCATGGAGAGCGGACGCTCTCCGGTCTGCGCCTGCCAGCGCGCGCCGGGGCCGTCGCGAGTGAGGCCCAGGCCGTGGATCAGGCCGGAGCCTTCGATCACGACGTTCTCCACGTCCTCACCCCAGATCAGGCTGTTGCGCCAGTGGCTATGGCCGAAATCCTGATAGAGGCCTGAAGCGGGCTCGGGCGGGTCGTAGCTTCCACCGTGAAGCGCGGGGGCCGCCGCGATGATCGTTGCCCCATGCTCGAAGAGCAACCGGATCCGGCTCCTGAGGCGGATCGAGAAGCAGAGGTAACGGCCTTTCGGTACCACAACCGTACCGCCGATGCGCGCGGCTTCGGCAATCGCCGCATTGAAGGCCGGGCTATCGATGGCCACGCCGTCGCCCTTGGCGCCAAAATGGCGAACGTCAAAGCGCCCTTGCGCGGCAAGCACGGATCGCGGCATCACTGACCCTATCATGCTGAACGCGCAAAATTGGCGGCGGGGCAGATCCACCGCGTCAGCTCCCTTCCGGCTTGCCTTCATCCAGCGGAATGCTCGGCGCGATCGGCACGGCATCCGGCAAAGGCGGGTGCGAAGGATCGAAGTTCCGGAGCACCACGTAAGGCGCGAGCTCTGGGATCTTCTCGACCACCTGCCGCGCAATCGCGGCGGCAAAGAGCCAGGCGCCGTAATTGTTGTTGTGCGTCCGGTCCTTGCCGTTTTCGGCAAAGGCCTGCGGCGAGACATTGGGGCCGAGCGCCTGGATGATCGCGATGCTGTCGCGGTTAAGGTCGATCAGCGGGACTTTCTCGTCCGCCGCCACCTTGCGCACAGCAGCGGCATAGGCGCCAAGCGTGTCCTTGATCTTGCCGGTATCGTCGAAATTGCGTCGTTCGGGTGAGGTGACCAGCACCGGATGTACGCCGCGACGGCGCGCTTCGGCGATGTAACTGCGCAAGTAGGCGGGATAGGTCAGTTCCGGATCGAGATAGGTCATCGGCCATTCGGCCTTCTGGTCGTTGTGGCCGAACTGGATAAACAGCCAATCGCCCGCGCGCATCTGGGTCAGCACCTTGGAAAAACGCAGCTGGGCGATGAAGGACTTCATCGTCGCGCCGGACTTGGCGTGGTTGGCGACGACCAGGTGATCGTCGAGCATTGCCGGCAGCATCTGTCCCCAACTGGTGAAAGGCTCGGCATACTGGTCCGCCACGGTGGAATCACCGGCAAGGAATAACCGCGGCGCATCAGCGGGCTCGATGTGGATGGCTGTGACGCGCGGCTGGCCAAGGAATTCCAACGTCAGCTTGTCGTCCCAGCTGAAACTGGCGAGATCGCGCTCGTCCAGCAGTACTGCCTGCCCGAACCGGGGTGCCCCTGCCGGTTGGCGCGGCAGCCGGGCGTCGCGGACATCGACAAGGAACGTACGCGACACCATCTCTCCGCGCCGCGTCGCGACGTCACGCAGGAACAGGCGGCGGCTCTCTGCCTTGACGGTGGTTCGGCCCGCGCTGCGCTTGTCGCCGAGGGTCAGGGTGACGCGGTATGTGCCCTGCGGCAGCGACACGGAATACAAGAATTCACCGGAAGGATCGCGCCGCTCGGCCCCGTTTCCGCCCGGTTGGTAACCGGGCATTTCCTGGGGCGCCTTGCCGGCCAGATCGATGTCGACGATCGGCGCGCCGCTGGTTGCGGAAGCGACAGCCAATGCCAGCGCCGTGGTCAGGGACATCGTCATCCTCTCCGTCTCGTGAACCGCCTTGATAACGGGACAATCCCATATGAAGGACCATTAATGCATATAAAGGGACGCAAGGAAGTCAATCCAAGGGACATCGTTTCCCCGCGACGAGACGCTCCGTTTCTGCGGGGAAATTATCGAGACAGATCGATCAGCAGCGATTTTGACTGGAAATGAGCGAACTTGGGATATATGGTAAAACTCGATCCCACATAATGGGACATTATAAAACAATAACGGGAGTGTGATAATGGGAAGGGCAACCTCGAGGTCCATCAGGTGCAACCGGACGTCGGCATCGCTGCTGGCGATGGCGGCGATGATGACAGTGTCGTTTCCGGCGTTTGCGCAGGAAGCTGCAGCGCAAGACGGTAACGCCCAGCAGCCACCCAGCGCCGAGGACATCATTGTCACCGGTTTCCGCGCCTCGCTGAACGCGGCGCTGGCCGACAAGCGCGATCAGACCGCCGCCATCGACACGATCAAGGCCGAAGACCTGGGCAAGTTTCCCGATTCCAATCTGGCCGAATCGATGCAGCGCATTCCCGGCGTCGCTCTCCAGCGCGGCGATGGCGGCGAAGGCAAGAACATCTCCGTGCGCGGGCTTGGCGCCGACTTCACCCGCGTGCGCATCAACGGCATGGAATCCGCGGCCCAGACCGGCGGCTCGGACATCTACGGGGCCGGCAACAATGGGCGCAGCTTCGACTTCAACGTCTTCCCCACCGAGATCTTCTCCGCGCTCACCGTGCGCAAGACACCATCGGCGGATGTCGAGGAGGGTTCGCTGGGCGCGACCGTCGATCTCAGCGCACCAAGGCCGTTCGATTCCGCCAAGGATTTCGTCCTCTCGGCCACCGCACGCGGCGTGTGGAATGAATTGTCGAAGCAGGTCGATCCGCGCGCGTCCGCCCTGGTCTCCAAGCAGTTCGGCGACAGCGGCTTCGGCGTGCTGGGTTCGATCGCCTACCAGAGGCGCCATACGCGCGAAGTCGGCTATTCGGCGGTCGACATTCTCTCGGCCAACCAGAACGGCATGTTCTGCTCGCCGCTGGGCTTTACCCCGCAGACCCCGGTCACCAGCGCGACGACCGGCGCCAGCGCCGCGAACTGCTCCACCGGCAATCCGCGCACCAGCGATCCTGCAGCCTACCAGACCGTCTATGACGCCCGCCGCGACGATCTGCCGAATACCCCCGGCAGCGGCGCCTTCTTCCCGCGCATTCCCCGCTACATCAATTCGCAGCAGTCGCAGGAGCGCATCGGCGGAACGATGACGCTGCAGTACAAGCCGGACGACGATACCGACATCTCGCTCGACCTGCTGTACTCCCGCTTCAACGTCACGCGCGACGACAATTACATCGAGGCGATATCGTTCGGTCGTTCGGCATCGAACCAGGGCTACCCGATGATGTCGCTCAAGGATGTCCAGCTTTCCGATCTGGGATCGGTAGAATATGCCCTGCTCGACGGCGTCGACGTACGCTCGGAAGGCCTGCACTCCGAATACTCGACCACGTTCAAGCAGGCTAACCTCAACTTCATGCACCGCTTCGGCGACCGGCTGACGGTGGACGGCAAGGTCGGCCTCAACCGCTCCGTCTGGCGCGACAAGGTCCGCATGCAGTACTACATGGATGCGCTCGATACCGACAACTTCTCGATCGACTACAGGGATGGCGGCCAGACGCCGGTACTGGGCTTCGGTTTCGACGTCTCCGATCCCACGCAGTTCCGTTACGGCGTCTCACCGGGCGCCGGAGTCGTCACCGGCGGATTCAGCCTTCAGGGCAAACCCGCCACCAACACCACCAATGGCGTACTGGGCGAGATCAACGCTCATTACGAAGTATCGGATGCATTCAAGGTTCATCTTGGCGGGCAATACCGTTCAAGCGACTTCAAGCAGCGCCTGACGACCTATTACACTGCCGATACGCTGGTTCAAAACCTGCCATCCGGCACTTCGCTGGCCGATCTCACCAAGCAGATCACCGGTGTGGACAGTCTCTGGGGCCATGGTGCTCCGTCGAGCTGGGCCACGCTCGACTGGCGCAAGCTTGCGGATACCTTCAACCTGTTCGACGCCCGCACCTGCACCGGCTGCGGTGAGATCAATCCGGGCGTCAAGGAAGAGGAATCGAGCGCCTACCTCATGGGCACGTTCGATTTCAGCGATGCGGTGGGCTTTGGCCTGCGCGGCGATATCGGCTTGCGTTACATCCACACCTGGCAGCGTTCGACCGGGTACCTCAACCTGGCCGACGCGACCTCGCCGACCGGCCTTGCCGGCCAGTTCCGCGCGGTTTCGCGCAGCTATGACGACTGGTTGCCCTCCGCCAACCTCGTCATCGAACCGATGCAGAACCTCCTGGTGCGCCTGTCCGCCGCCAAGGTCATGTCGCGCCCCGCGCTGACCGCGCTGGCGCCGACGGTGACGATCAACCCGGTGACCCGCTCCGGATCGCTGGGCAATCCCCTGCTCGAACCGATCCGTGCGACCACCTTCGACGCAGCCGTGGAATGGTACTTCCGCCCCGGTGCCCTGCTGTCGGCAGCGTTCTTCTACAAGGACATCAAGACATATGTGCAGAGCGTGAACTCGCTCGTGCCGTTCAGTTCACTCGGCCTACCCGATGCTCTGCTCACCGGCAGCAATACGACGCCCGACGAACTGTTCAACATCGCCACCCCTACCAACACGCCGGGCGGCCCGCTCAAGGGCATCGAGCTGAACGCCCAGATCCCGTTCAACTTCATGACCGGTTTCTTCAGTCACTTCGGCGTGCTGGCGAACTACACGCATGTCATGTCGAAGATCAATTACTGCCTCACCAGCTCCGGCGGCGTCTGCACGGTGACAACCAAGGACGACCTTGTCGGCCTGTCGAAGGACACCGCGTCCGGCACGCTCTACTGGGAGAACGCCAAGTTCTCGATCCGCGGCACGATCAATTACCGCGGGCCGTTCATTCGCGGCATTCCCGCCTCGCCCGGCAGTGATCTGGTCGGTAACCGGGCAACCACGTTTGTCGACGCCTCCGCTTCATACAATCTTACCGACAGCGTGAAGCTGATCGTCGAGGGCACCAACCTCACCGACGAACAGAACAGCCTCTACACCGACAGCCAGCGGCAGGACACCCTGTTCCAGACCCGCGTCGGGCGCACGATCTCGGCTGGCGTCAATGTGAAATTCTGACCTCCGAGTTCCCGGCGGGGCCCTCCCGCGCCGGCACTCACGGCTCCCGGATCCTCCATCCGGGAGCCGCCTTTTCAGGCTTTTTCAAGCGAAGCGGCAAGATCGGGCGCAATCCGCACAAGCGAACCATGACGCGCGCCTTGCGGCATGACAAGTCGATCCCCGAAATCCTGCCAGTGGATCATGTCGCGCGTCGATACCGCGCCCCAGCGGCCGTCGCGGTAGACATCGTAATAGCAGATCAATTCATCACCAACCCGCACGGTCATGGGACCTTCCACCCAGGATGGCGTGAATGGCACGCCAAGCGGTGCAAATGGGCCGAGCGGACTGCGCGCCGAAGCGGCACGCAGCCATTTGCGGGGCGGCATGACGGTTTCGTCCTTCACCACCAGCCAGAGACCGCCATCGGGCGCGTGTGCAAACGTGCCGTCGATCACGCTGAAACCGGGATCGTAAAGCACTTGCGGCGGAGCAAACCTCTCGAAATCCGCCGTGGTCGTGTACCACAGCCGGTGATTGTACCCGTTTTCCGACGTACTCGCGGTTTCCGTGAAGCGGCCGTCAACCGTACTGGACCAGAAGATCACCGTTCGGCCCGAAGCGGGATCGAAGATCGCTTCGGGCGCCCAGCAATTGCGCGTACCCGGCACCGAAGCCATGACCGGAAGAGCCCGCTGCGGCGTCCAGTTGATGAAATCCCGGGTGGTGGCATGGCCGATCGTCACCCCCTGCCAGGCCGTAGTCCAGATGCAGTGCCAAGGCGCATCAACCCCCTCCCCCCTCCAGAGGAAAGGGTCTCGCAGCAGGTTTTTCTCGCCGACATGCGGCACCAGGAAGGGCCCGCCGCCGCCGAGCGTCCTGAATGCGAAACCGTCATCGCTGAGGGCCAGCTTCAGCCCGTCCGCCTCCCCCTTGCCGGTGCTGAAATAGGCAAAGAGCAGCGGGCCATCCGCCGGCTGCGCCCCCATACGCGCGGTGGCACAGCCCGCCAATGCCGTCGCGCCAAGGCAAAGCGCGCGGCGATCAATACAAAACGTCATCACTGTCCGTCCGTCGAGTTCATGGGCCGGGCGCGTGCCGGGACACCGGGGTCTACAGACACTGCAGCGCGATCTTCACCCACGGGACATCAGTCAGGTCGTGGTATCACGATCGCTGCCATCCCGACTTGGGAAAACTTGGCACAGTACCGGGCAGGAAGGTGCCGAAATATATCCATAATTCAAGACCTCCTGACGCATTGATGGACCATCTTGGGGAAATCCCGAAGGGACGCGCACAAGGCCTGCATCGCGAAGCGCCCCGCAGCGCACTCGCCGACGCCGCAACCCGGTATGTTCGCCGCTTGGCCGCATCGACGCTGCCATCCCAGGAGTCACGGCCCAGGAGTCACGGCCCAAGTGTTTGATCCCAGCGTGGAATGGGGTGAATTTGTCGCCAGCCCAGCGGCGGGCGCAGCCGCGATCACATGCTGAGACCAAACACCTAGGCGCCCGTAGATCCCACACCGACGATACGGCGACGCTTGTCGCCAATTTCACGCCTGGCCTTTTCGATCAACTCCAGTTCGGTGACGGCCAGCAGATCCTCGGAAACCCGGATCAGGTGCGCCCGCATCGCCTGTCGTGCACGCTCTCCATTGCGTTCGGCCAGGGCATCATAAATCTTGCGATGTTCATCCGACCGCGGGGTGATCCCGGCCAGCCTCGCCTGCTCGAACATGCGCCGGCTCAGCGGCGACTTTTCCCGCAAGTCCCACAGGCGTTCGATCGCCTGAAAAACCAACGAACTCTGGGTCGCCTCGGCTATGGCGAGGTGGAACTGCCGGTCCAGATCCAGTTCCGCGGGCGATGCCGGGCCCAGGGCTTCCATGCGTTCGAGAATCTGCCCAAGATTGACCAGTTCGTCATCGCGCATCACGGTTGCGGCGAGAGCGGCGGCCTCGCCCTCGAACATCAATCTCGCCTCGATCAGTTCGAATGCACCGACGTCGAGCTCATCCTTGGGCCTGGACAGAGGCACATGCTCCGCAACGTACACCCCCGAGCCGTGACGCACCTCGACAAGGCCCTGGATTTCGAGCGCGATCATCGCCTCCCGGACCGTCGGCCTGCTGACGCCGAAGCGCTCTGCCAGATCCCGCTCCGGCGGAAGGCGTGAACCCGCCAAAAATTGCCCGTCGCGCATCCCTTGCTCAAGTTCGCAAGCCACTCGCTGGTACAGTTTTACACGCCCTGTCATGCGAAGGCATTGTCACAAGCGGCACACGACAGCAAGACATCTTACCAATTTGCTCGCCATTCCACCCCGGCATCACCGTGCCCATCCAACGGCGAGGTTGCGCCGCGCCAGAGCCAGCCCGCGGACCTCACCAGTTCCACATCGTGCCGTCCTCAAGACGGGCGACGGGAAGGAAGGCCGGCTTATAGGGATACTTCGCCGCCAACTGCTCGTCGATGTCGACACCGTGGCCGGGCGTTTCGCCGCAGAACAGCTCGCCTTTCTCGAAGTGGTAGTCGTGCGGGAAGACCGCATCGGTCTCCGCCGTGTGGCGCATGTACTCCTGGATGCCGAAGTTGGGCACCCAGGTGTCGAAATGCAGCGCGGTCCCCATGGTCACCGGCGAAAGATCGGTCGCACCGTGGCTGCCGGTGCGGATCTGGTAGAGCGCGGCGAGATCGGCGATACGGCGCAAGTGCGTGACCCCGCCAGCGCCGACGATGGTGCATCGGATATAGTCGATCAGCTGGTTCTGGATCAGGTCCTTGGCGTCCCAGATCGTGTTGAAGATCTCGCCCACCGCGAGCGGGGTGACAGTGTGCTGGCGCACGAGACGGAAGGCCTCCTGGTTTTCGGCCGGCGTGCAGTCCTCCAGCCAGAAAAGCTGGTAAGGCTCCAGCATCTTGCCCAGGTTCGCCGCTTCCTGCGGGGTATAGCGATGATGGCCATCGTGCAGCAAATGATAGCCGAAACCGTAAGTCTCGCGCAGCTTCTCGAACATCCTGGGGACATAGTTGAGCGCCTGCCTCGTGTCCCATCCGGTGACCGAGGGAAGCGCGGCATCGGCCGGTTCGTAATAGAGCTTGCCGCGCCCCACGCCGTAAGCGTCCTTGATCCCCGGCACGCCGGTCTGCGCCCGGATTGCCTTGTAGCCGAGTTCGATATAGTGGCCCACGGCATCAACCGTCTCAGCGATATCGCTGCCGTTGGCATGGCCGTAGACCATGACGCCATCCCGGCTTCGGCCGCCCAGCAACTGGTAGAGCGGCATGTTGGCCATCTTCGCCTTGATGTCCCACAGGGCCACGTCGACGGCCGCGATCGCGCGCATCGTCACCGGTCCGCGACGCCAGTAGGCTCCCTTGTAGAGGTATTGCCAGATGTCCTCGATGCGGCGCGGGTCCATGCCGAGGATGCAGGGGATCACGTGCTCTTCGAGATAGGCGACCACCGCCTTCTCTCGCCCGTTCATCGTGGCATCGCCGATCCCGTACACGCCCTGATCGGTCATGATCTTGAGGGTAACGAAATTGCGTCCGGGACAGGTCACGATAACCTTGGCGGAAATAATCTTCACGGCTTCATCTCCCTTGGCGCCTGCAGGCACCTGCCCGCCGCTCTATCATCTCAGTGGCCGCATTATTGGCCTTACCATCTAATGAAAATAGATCAGATAAATTGATCGCGTAAAGGTAAATCTTAGGCGCCGATCCCATCCAGCCCCACATCGTACCCGCGCAGGGGAGCCATGGCAGTATGTCCTCTGCTGCCCCAAGCGGCGGCAAACCGATTGTCAGTCCACATTGTCAGTCCACACTGTCAGTCCATATGGACAAAGCACCCCGACATGGTTCACCAACGATGGCTCGTTCGGCAATGCGGCGGACAGACTTCTGGCGCTGCCCCGCGCGCGCCAGCACGGCATTTCCACCTCTTCCGTGGCGCGCCCTCCCGAAAATGGCTGGCCCGAACATGGCTGGATCAGGTGTTCGCCGAAGCTTTCGGCATGAATGGGCGAGCGGGAGAGGAGCCAAGCGATCTCAATTTCGACACGATCGCCGAGAAACCAGTCACGGCTGCCTTTCGGCCACGCGGGGCGCAGGCCACAGCATCGGTGCGGCTTGGGCTGCGGCAAGATCACGGGCGCCGGCTTCCTCCACCGGCAGGCCGGCGCAGCGGTTCGCCATTCTGATCACGTTGCATTGCGCCGCCACATGACCGGGCAACCGCACCGCAAAGCCGCCGGGGAAGCGCGGATCCGCCCATAGGTAATCGGTCGAGACCGCCTGAGCACCACTCGCCAGCGCCGCGGCGCGATGGGCGACGTCATTCGAACGGGCCTGCCAGGTATTGTCGTCAGCGCGCGTGCGCACGATGAAGCCCGCCTTGACGTCGGCAGCGATACGCACGCCCTGCGTGACCGGGTTGTTGAGCGTCAGATAGGCTGCGGCGGGCGAGCTCTCGTCGGTATTGACGAAGGCGACACGGCCCTCGAGCGCCTGGCGCGTGCCCCGATAGGCCGCGACCTTTGCCTCGTTCTCGTCGAGCGCGAAGTAGAGCTTGCCGCGCGCATCGCCCAGTTTCGGCCAGTTTCCGGCGAGGACCGCCTCGCGCAGTGTGGCATATCGGCCTTGCACATCGTCCGGCGTGACCAGCATGTGCGCCGGCAGGACCGAGCGGATCTCGGCGTCGAAGGCATCGAAGGCGGCCTCGTCGAACGGGATCAGCGGCACCCCGCCGGGGACGGCATTGCCGTCCTTGGCATTGACGAGGATCATGATCGGTGCGTGATCGGGATGGCGTTGGGACCAGGCCTTGATCTCGCCAAGGCAGCGGCGGAACGTCACGCAGCTCGATCGGAAGTCGAGATCGGGCACATGCAGCACCTTGAAGCCGGGCTGTTCCATCAGCCTGGTCCAATCCGCGGGCAGCGCCGTGCCGGTCTGGCGCGCGATTGCGGGATGGGCATAGCGACCGCCTTGCGGATCGTAGACGACATCGATCTCCAACTGGCGCGCGCCCGCGTCCAGTTCCGCCGTCAGGGACTTGTGCGCATAGTCCAGTTCCTGCGCGATCTTTGGTGCGGCCTTGGCGAAGAGCGCATAGTCCGCTGGCGGGATCGCCTGCTTGTAGCTGTTGTGCGTGCCTACCGTGGTCACGTCGTTCATCTTGAGATTGCGGTCCATCCACGCCCTGGCGCAGCCTTCGCCCGCCGAGGCGGCATCGGGCGCATCCAGGCGGCAGGAGCGGGGCTTCGAGGCGGAAGCACCGGCTTGCACCGTTCCCACCTGCAATAAGGAACCCGCCAGCAACAGCATGAGGGACAAAGTGCGGATGGATGGCGACATGATACGACTCCGGTAATAGCGTGCCCGATGGTGAAACCCGAAGGGCAGAACTATTTGACGCGGCGATGACAGCGCGCCCGGCGGCCACGGCTGCCAGCGTCCGCATCGGGCCCCAGCGCGGCCCCGGCTGATCCTCAGGAAGCCCGCCTTGACCGGAGGAACCTCATGTCACGCCCCTCGATACCCGCGTGCCCAGTCTCAATCGGATACGACTGAACCGGATTCCTCCAGCGGGTCGTTCGTTCTCCCCGAGGCGGAAGGAGCCTTTTCCGCCTCGTAAGCGGCATCCAGGACATGGCGGGAGAACCAGTCCATCTGCACGTTGATCTGGAACAGGCGGTGACGCAGTTCGCGGAAATTGTGCGGCTCCCGGGGCGCGAGATAGAGTTCGCTCTCTACGCCGAGCGCCGATAGCGCCCGGTAATACATCACCGCCTGGGCCGAAGGCACACGCTCGTCCTCGGCACCGGCAAGGATCAGCGTCGGCGTCTTCACCTTGTCCACCGAGGCAAGCGGCGAATAGTCCTGATAGAGATCGCGGCGCGCCGTGGTCCCGTAAGGCGGCGTCACGAACCATTCCTTGCGCTGCCAGCGCGTGTCCGACCCAAGGTACATCGAAGGCCAGTCGACCGCACCGGCACCGACCACTGCCGCCTTGAAGCGGTCGGTCACGGTTTCGAGCCGTGCGGTCATGTGGCCGCCCGCGCTCCAGCCCATCATGCCCAGGCGCTCGGGATCGGCCATGCCTCGCCGCACGAGTTCATCGACGCCGGACAGCACATCCTTGTCGGCATGGCGGAAATAGCCCGCGTTCATGCCTTGCAGGAAAGCATCTCCATAGCCGGTGCCGCCGCGATAATTGACGCTCAGCACCATAACTCCGCGCGCCGCCAGCAGCGGCTGGAAACGGCCGTAGGCAAAGACGTTGAACTGGTCCGCCGAACGCGGCCCACCGTGGCTCTGGACGATCAGAGGGTATGCCCGGCCTGCCACATAATCGAGCGGATAGGTGACAAGGCCCTCCAATGCCTGTCCGTCAGCTGCGGTCCAGCGGATCGCTTCCTGACGCGGCAGGCGGAAACGCCCGGCAATGCCGTCGTTGAGGTGTGTAACGCGGACCGGGCGCGGATGGCGCGGATCGAGGCGCACCACCTCCTCGGGCTGGAGTGCGCTGCGTTCGGTGTAGGTCAGCATGCGCCCGTCGCGCGACAAGGCGATGGCAGAAATCACGCTGTCCCCCCCTGCCAGCTTACGCCAGCGGCCGCCGCCGGCAGGCACGGCATAGAGACCGGTGCGCACGCCTTCCTGCGCGGTGAAATAGATCGTGCGGCCATCCGCCGACCACAGCGCTTCCTCGACCGCCCAGGGCGGGCCATCGGCGAGTTCGCGAATCTTGCCGCTGGCAATGTCGATCACGAAGAGGTTGGCGTTGAAAGTACCGTAATGCCCATCCCGCGCATTGGCGAGGAACAAGGCGGTGCGACCGTCCGGCGATAGGCGGCTGCTCATTTCCTGATAGTCGTTGTCGGTCAGGCGCCGGTCTTCGGCGCCTTCGCCATGCACCCACAGTTCCGAAGCGGACTGGTCGTCCAGCAGCCGCGAGGTCGCCCGGCGATAGAGCACTACGCGGCCATCGGCGGAAAGGTCGAAACCGCGCACCTCGAAGTCACCGGTAATGACCTTTTCCGCCTTGCCGGTGGCCATATCGACCTTCCACAAGGCCCGGCGCATGCCGGGGGCCTCGAAGGCGAACATGTCGTCGCGCATCTTCTTGCGCTTGGCGAGATCCTTGTCGTCAGGCAGGCTGGCGAGGAACCAGATCGACTTGCCGTCCCCCGACCAGACCAGATCGGCGGGCGCCGTTCCGAGCGTGGTCAGCCTGCGCGCCTCGCCGCCATCGACCGGCAGAAGATAGATCTGGCTGACCTTGTCCCCCGCGCGCCGGTCGACAAACGCGATTGTCTTCCCGTCGGGCGACCAGGCCGCACCGCTGCCGCCCTCGCCCAGCATTCGCCGCGCCTTGCCCGAGGCGGTATCGACGCGCCAGAGTTCGCTGACCGTATGGTTCTTTTCCCAGTCCGCCTGCGTCACCCGGTAAAGGATCGAGGATCCGTCATTCGCCGGCAATGAGCTTCCCGCGCGCGCGATGCTCAGCAGATCCACCGCGCCCATCGTTTCCGGCGTGGTTGCAGGTTCACCCGCCTGGGCCATGGACGGGGCCAGGGCCGACGACAGGACGGCAGCCAGCAAGGTGGAACGGAACACGCGGGAAAAGGCGACCATGAACGTCTCGCAGAAACTTGCCCGGCGGCTCTTGCGGAGCCGCCGGGCGGGAGATGGATTGTCGGCGGGAAAATCAGAACGCGAACTGCGCTCCGAGCGTGAACGAACGGCCGGTCACGCCATAGACCGAGTTGTAGTTGTAGGTGTTGCCGCTCTCGGTGCCGTCGGGAAGGAACGGTCCGTACTTGTTGAACAGGTTGCGGATCGAACCGAAGATCCTCAGGTTCGGATTGCGCAGCGGCGGAGTGATGCGGAAGCTCAGGTCATGGCGCCAGTAAGCCGGGACGTTGAGGTAGAGCGGATCAGTGATCCCGGCTTGCGCAAAGCTCTCGGCGGCCTCGTTGCTGTCCACTGCCTTGCCGATGTAGACCGTGGTCCACTTCAGCATGAAGCGCTTGGAACTCCAGCCGATGCTGGCCTTTGCCGAATCCTTTGACGTGCCGACTTCACCCAGCCAGTCATCCGAGGATTGGCTGGCGATGCCCTGGTACTTGGTGCCCAGTTCCAGACGATGGTTGTAGTTCAGGGAGAACTGTATGCTTCCGGGGATCACTTCCGGGCGGAACTGGAAGGCCACCGCCACGTCGATGCCGCGCGCGCGCAGTTCGTCGAGGTTTTCCTGCTGGTTGACCAAACGCGTGATCTGCCCGTCGCCATCGCGGGTGATCGCTTCGCAGAAGCGGTTGTCGGTGCCGGAGGTATCCGAATAGCACTCCAGCATCTGGTTGGTGTTCGACAGCGCGGAAATCGCGTCCTTCACGCGAATGTCGTAGTAGTCGACGCTCGCCTGGAAGCCCGGCAGGAACGCGGGATTGACGACAACACCCGCCGTGAAGGTATAGGCGGTCTCTTCCTTCAGATCGGCATTGCCCGCGTTGGGAGCGTTGACGCTGGTGCTGTCCTGCTTGAACACGCCGTCCGCCGCGATGGCAGCCGCGATGCCCGCGTTGGAACGGCAATTCTCCGCGATCGTGCCGGTGGTTGCCGCCGTAACCCCGCTACAGACATCGACGACGGTATCGTAGTCGTCACGCGGCGGCGAGTAGAGCTCCGTCGTATCCGGCGCGCGCTGGGCCCGGCTGAACGTGGTGCGCAGGTTCATGCCGCGAACCGGCTCCCACTGGGCCCCCATGCGATAGCTCATCGTCGTGCCGACGCCCGAAAGGTTGTAGTGCGCCACGCGCAGCGCACCATCAAGGCTGAGGCGATAGATCAGCGGCACATCTCGCAGCACAGGCACATTGGCTTCCGCATAGGCTTCGCCGACCTTCACCGTGCCCGCATATTCGGGTATGTAGGCAAAGTTGCTGTAGCCGTTGGCGGTCAGTTCGTCGGTGTGGGTTTCGGTATGATCGCGGCGCAGTTCGAAGCCGGTGGCGATCTGCAACGGTCCGGCAGGAAGATCCAGCAGTGTACCGGTGAGGTTGCCGCTCAGCGTATGCTGGCTGTTGATCGCCTGGTACCAGACATTCCCGCGAATGTAGTCGGCAGCCGCATCGCTGATCGAGCCGATGCCGAACAGGTCGAGCGGAACGCAGCCATCGGCGCGCGCCGCTTCATCGGCGCAGACGATCGAGCCATCGGCCAGCTTCGTGGCATTGAGCGCGTACTGCACGTGCTGGTAATTGACGCCGTTGGTGCGCACCTGGTTCTGCTCGAACCGGCCGAAACCGTACGTCACGTCCCAGTTCCAATTGCCGAAGACAGTACCTTCGAACCCGGCCCATCCACGCCAGGTCTCGCGCTTGTTGTCGATCGCCATCTGGCCGACTTCGGTCAGGCGACGACGGAAATCGATGCCGGTACTGGTGGACGCGGCCGCAATCTCCGCAGGCACCAGGGGATTGCTGCGCGAGATTCGTCCCAGCGTGTACTCGTCCTCGGTTCCGTAAGTGGACGAGTTCGAGATGTAATAGGGCTCACGCACCGAATGGGTGGTGATCCGCGAGTAGAGCACGGTCGCCTTGAATTTCAGCCTGTCACTGAACTCGTACCCCATCTTGCCGGCCGCGCTCACGCTCTCGCGCGGGACGATCAGCGTGCCGTTGACGCGGGAATCGTAGCCGTTCTCTGCCGTCACGAAGCCGGACTGAAGGCCGTTCTCGTCATAGTAGTAGGCGCCCCGACTGTTGAGGAACCGCCCTCCCGGCGTGTAGGAACTGAGCGAAGGAGAGGATACCGTATTGGTGTCCGCATCGTAGGCAACCGATTGCAGCGCCCAATGGCGATCTTTCGCGCGCAGGATGTTCTGCTTCTCGTAGGTCGCCGTGGCCATCAGGTAGAGCCGGTTGTCGAGGAACTTTCCCCCGGCCGCCAGCGAGTATTCGGTTCCGTCACCGCCGCCGTCGTTGGTCGCGGTGCCAGCCACCCTCGCCTTGATGCCCTTCACGCCCTCATCGGTGATAATGTTGACGACGCCGGCAATCGCGTCCGATCCGTAGACCGCCGAGGCACCGCCGGTGCTCACGTCGATCCGGTCAACGAGGAACGTCGGGATCGTGCTGAGACTGACGGCGTTCGAATTGCCGACGTTGGAGACGGTGCGGTGTCCGTCGATGAGCGTCAGTGTGCGGTTCTGGCCAAGGCCGCGCAGGCTGACGGTCGAGAGGCCATTGGTCTGCGTCGAGGTCTGTCCAGCGGAAAGGTTGAGCCCCTGATCGACTCCGGGAATATCCTGAAGCGCCTCGGCAAGATCGCGATAACCGTGCTCGGATATGTCCTCCTTCTGGAGTGCGACGACGGGAATCGGGGAATCGAACTCGGTGCGGCGAATGCGCGATCCCGTCACGACAAGTTCGGTCGGTGCTGTCCCGTCGTGATCGTCAACCGCCAGCGTTTCGGCGGCCGGCGTCTGCACGGCAGCGGGACGGCGAACGATGAACACGCCCGAAGCGCCCTGTTCCACCGAGAGCCCGGTCCCGCGGAGCAACTGCGTCAGCGCGGCTTGCGCGGTATAGCTGCCCTTGAGCCCGGCGGACTTGCGCCCCTTCACCGCCCCGCCGTCGAAAATCACCTGCTGGTGCGCTGCCGACGCGACACTGCGCAGCGCGCCTGCCAGGCTCTGCGCAGGAATGTCAAAAGCGATGCGCTGTTCCTGCGCGAATGCCGGTGCGACCTGAACCATCAGCGGCGCAATCACGACACTTCCCGCACCCCAGCGGGATGCAGAATGAAACTTCCCCATGTTTGACGACCCCTGTCTGAACGATTGTTGCCGAACGGTAAGACGCGTCAGATCCGTAAAGGGACAGACAGAAATTCGAGAAAATTCAAAAAGGCGCGTCGGCGCGTTGGCGCCTCAACGCTTCTCGATCCGCCAGCCTTCCTCCATGACCTGCACCCGCAGCGGATAGAGCGCAGAAAGTCCATCGATGAAGGCACCGGCATCGCCTGCCCGGAACACCCCGTTCACCACCAGCGCCCCGGTCTCACCATCGGCCAGTTCGATACGGCGGCGCGAATAGCGGTTCATGCGCTCCGCTGCGGCTGCAAGCGTCTCGTTCTCGAACACGAGTTCACCATTCTCCCAGGCCTCGGCCGGGGCCATCTGGAAAGCCGCGACTTTTGGCGGCTCGCCACCATCGGCCAGCGCAA